>CAYREA010000169.1:0-9851 GCA_964423075.1 uncultured Rubrivivax sp.
AGATCATCAAGATCTTCTCGGTGGCCAGCGTGGCGCTGCTGCCGCCGACGCTGATCGCCAGCGTCTACGGCATGAACTTCAAGGCCATGCCCGAGCTGGACTGGCCCTGGGGCTACCCCTTCGCGTTGGGCCTGATGGTGGCTTCGGTGGCCGCGCCCTTCATCTACTTCAGGCGCAAGGGCTGGTTGCGCTGAGCCGATGAGCACTACTCCGCAGCGCAAGGGAGGCGCGCGGACGAAACCATCGTGTAACCTCGCCGCAGGCTGACCCGGGGACACACGACGATGAAGACCAAGACCATCAGCGGGACGCCGGTTGCAACGCGGCGCTGGCTCGCGCTGCTGCTGTTGGGCGCCACGGCCCTGCTCGCCGTGCCTGCCGCCCGCGCCCAGTTCGCCATGGTGCCGGCGCCGCAATGCGCACCGCCGCCGCCTTCGGCCCAGAACGAAGAACGCGCCTACCGCATCGACGCCGCGCGGCATCTCTACCGCTGCTACCCGATGCGCATCTACCGCGGCAAGCTGCCGCCGCTGCTGTACGGCGTGATGATGGTCGAGACCGAACTCGCGCCCGACGGCCAAGTGGTGGACATCCGCGTCATCCGCAAGCCGGCCGCCGACGAGGTGGCGCCCTGGGTGCTGGCGATGATCCGCCGCGCCTCGCCCTATCCGGCACCGAGCGCCATGCCGGGTGGCACGGTGCGCTTCACCGAGACCTTCTTCGTCGACAAGTCGGGGCAGTTCCAGGCCTTCAGCCTGACCGAAGGGCAGAACTAGTTCAGGCGTTCACGCGCCGCTTGAGCCAGCGCATCAGCGCGCCCAGCAGCGGCAGCTTCTCGTACAGCTCTTCGGCCACGTCCCAGTAGTCGCGGTGCACGGCGATGCGGCCGTCTGCCGCCAGCACCAGGTGCGAGGCGCCGCGCACGGTGATGGCCTCGCCGCCGCGCTTCAGGCGGAACACGAAGTCCCAGGTCAGGAAGCAGTGGTCACCCTGCAGCACGCGTTCGTGCACCACGAAGCGCGGGCCGTCCAGCGTGCGGTACATGTGTTCGAAGATGGCGCGGATGGCGGGCACGCCCTGCACCTCGTTGAACGGGTCCTTGAAGCGCGCGTCTTCGGTGTAGACCGTGGCCAGCTGCGGCAGCGCCGCCGGCGACAGGGTCTCGTACAGCGCCACGATGCGCGCCACGCGCGGGTCATCGGCCATCACAAGCCCGTGCTGCGGCGCACGGCCGCGAAGTACAGGCCGTAGGGCAGGTGGCGCAAGGCCTTGAGCCAGCCGGTGAAGCGCTTGGGAAAGTGGATCTCGAAGTCGCCATGGCGCCAACCGCGCAGGATGGCCTGTGCCGCGGCTTCGGGGCTGATGAGCGCCGGCATGCGGAACTGGTTCTGCGCCGTGAGCGGCGTTTCGACGAAGCCCGGGTTGATGACCGACACGCCCAGGCCCAGCGGATGCAGGTCGAGGTACATGGTCTCGGCCAGGTTGATCAGTGCAGCCTTGGTGGGCCCGTAGGCCAGGCTCTGCGGCAGGCCGCGGAAACCGGCCACGCTGGACACCAGGCTCAGGTGCCCGCCGCGCCCGCTCTGGGCCTGCAGCTGCAGCTGCGGCAGCACGGCGTCCAGCATCACCAGCGCGCCGTCGTAGTTCACGCGCACGTGGCGCAGCGCGATGTCCAGGTCGAAGGAGGTGGCACGCATCGCGGTGTAGGTGCCGGCGCAGTACATCGCCAGGTCGATGCCGCCGTGCACGCTGACGATGCGCGCCGCCGCATCGCGCATGGCATCGCGGTCGGTGGCGTCCAGGGCGATGGCGTCGGCGCGGCTGCCGTGTTCGGCGACGAAGGCGTCGAGCGCGTCGCGCCCGCGTGCCGACACCACCACGCGTGCCCCCGCCGCGTGCAGCGCATGCGCCGTGGCGCGGCCGATGCCGGTGGAGGCGCCCACCAGCCACACCGTCTTGCCGGCCCAGCTGGTGATGCGGGGGTTCAGCGCCATGCGTTCACTTTGCGAGCTTGGTGAACGACAGCGTCACCTCGCCCAGGTGGAAGCCGAACTTGCTCATCTGCGCCTTGTTCAGCATCACCTTGTCGTCCATCAGGTACATCCAATCGTCGAATTGCACTTCGTAGACCTTGCCGTCCACCGGCAGCGAGAGTGTGTACTTCCAGTTGAGCGCGTTGCCGGCCGAGCGGCCTTCGGCCACGCCCACCACGTCGTCGGCGCGCCCGGTCCAGCGGCCCTGGCCTTCATCGGTGAGGCGCCAGACGCGGCGTTCGGTCTTGCCGTCGCTGTAGGTGAAACGTTCGTCGAGTGTGCCTTGTGCGCCGTTCCAGGTGCCCGTCATCTGCACGGTGAAGCGGCGCGCCACCTTGCCGGCGCGGTCGGTGAAGATGCCGTGGGCGACGATCTCGCCGTTGAAGTAGGTCTTGAGGTCGAGCACGGGCTTCTCGGCCGCGTAGTCGGCCGGTGTCGGTGCCGACGCACAACCGGCCATCAAGGCCAGGGCGCCCAGCGCAAGGCGTCGTCTCATGGCAGGTGTTCCTTTCGCATCCAAAGTGTCCAGAGCAGGCCGGCCGCGCCCAGCTTCAACATGCAGGGCAGCAGGCAGTAGGCCAGGGTCAGCGCGTGCAGCGCGGCGGCGTCGCGCCCGCCGGGGGCGTAGCCGAAGGCCGCCAGCAGCGGCAGCGCCAGGCCCGCGGCCAGCGCCAGGTTGAGCTTGGTGGCGAAGTTCCACCAGCCGAAGTAGGCGCCCTCGCGCTGCCCGGCATGGCCCGCGCGCTGGATCACGCCGGCCAGCAGCGCGCCGGGCAGCGTGAGGTCGGCGCCCAGCGCGATGCCGCTGGCGATGCACACCGCGGTGTAGGCCACCACGTCACCCGCATCCAGCAGCGTGGCCCAGGCGAAGGTGGCGATGGCCAGGCCCATGCCGGCGAGCCAGGCGCGTGACAGGCCCAGGCGCGCCACCAGCCGCACCCACAGCGGCATCGACAGCGCCCCAGCCGCGAAGTAGCTGGCCAGGAACAGCGGCTCCTGCGCCTGCGCCTGCAGCCGGTCGCGGATGAAGAACAGCACCAGCGTCGCCGGCACCGCGCTGGCCACCCCGTTCAGCAGGTAGACCACCAGCAGGCGGCGGAAGGCGGGCGTGGCCAGCGGCACCCAGATGCCGGCCACCGGCGCGGCCGTGCTCGCCGGCCGCGGCGCCCGCATCAGCAGCAGCACGCCGGCCGCCAGCAGCAACGCGAAGACCAGGCTCGTCACCGACAGCCCGGCCGTGGCCGGCAGCACGCTGGCCACCAGCACGCCCAGCAGCGCCAGACCTTCGCGCCACGACACGATGCGCGCGCGCTGTCCTTCGTCACCACCCAGCCGCGCACCCCAGGCCTGGTGCAGCACCGACAGCACGCTGTAGCTGAGGTAGGTTACCGCCAGCAGCGCGGCGCACCACACCAGCAGCGCCTGCGGTTCGCGGACGGCGGGGAAGAAGAGGCCGCGAAAGCCCAGGGCCAGCACCACGGCGGCGATGCACGCGGCCCACAGCACCTGCGTCATCGAGCGCGTGAACCAGCGGTCGGCCAGGCGGCCGATGACGGGGTCGGCCACGGCGTCAAGCAGCCGCGCGCCCAGCAGCAGCGCACCCAGCGTGGCCAGCGGCACGCCGAACTCGGCGGCGTAGTGGTTGGGCAGCACCACGTACAAGGGCAGCGCCACGAAGGCCAAGGGCAGGCCCAGGGCGCCATAGGGCAGGCCCTGCCGCCAGCCGCCGCGCCAGGCCGCGGCGCTCACGGCTTCTTGCCGAGCAGCGTCTCGCGCAGGGCCGGCTCCGAGGTGCGCGGCGACAACCAGATGCCGAAGAACAGGCGCGCGAAGTCGGGCTCGCGCGGTTCGCCCCTGAAGTTGCCGTTCAGGAAGAAGCGTGCGCCGCTGCCGGGCACGTTGAGCCCGGTGATGCGGTCGCCGGCGTTGACGTCGGGGAACAGCTGCTTCATGTTGCCCAGCCAGCGCTCGGCCGCGAGTTCGGGGATGTCGCCCTGGCGCTGCATCTCCTTGAGCGAACGTTCGGCGATCTGTTCGCCCTTCAGGCTGCGCGCGTACTGCAGTTCCAGCGCAAAGGGCAGCGTGGACCATTCGCCAGACACCGGCTGCGCACCCACCCACAGCCGCGCGTCGTAGATGTGCAGCCCCAGGAAGCGCAAGCGGCCGCTGCCCTGCAGCCGCGCACCGGGCAGTTCGGCCGTCAGCTCGGGCGGTGCGCCGGCGGGCGCGGGTTGTGCACGCAGCGCGGCCAGCGGTGCGGCGGCCAGGGCCAGCAGGCAGTGGCGCCTGTGCATCAGGCCGCCGGGCGTTGCAGCGTGAACTGCATGACGTCGGTGTTGCCGGTGTCGAAGGCGGCTTCGCAATAGGCCAGGTAGAACTCCCAGATGCGCATGAAGCGCACGTCGAAGCCCAGGCGCCGCACCTGCGCGTCGTTGCGCAGGAAGTCGGCGCGCCAGCGGCGCAGCGTCTCGGCGTAGTCGGGGCCGAAGGCCAGTTCCTTCACCACCGTGAGGCCGGCCTTGGCGGCCTCGGCGCGGAAGGCACTCGGGCTGGGCAGCAGGCCGCCGGGGAAGATGTACTGCTGGATGAAGTCGGTGGAGCGCACGTAGCGCTCGAACAGGTCGTCGCGGATGGTGATGGTCTGGATGCAGGCGCGGCCGCCGGGCTTCAGGCGCGCATTGAGCGTGGCGAAGAAGCTGTCCCAGTAGGCCAGGCCCACGGCCTCGAACATCTCGATGGAGACCACGGCATCGAAGGGCTCGTCGCGGATGTCGCGGTAGTCCTGCAGGCGCAGGTCCACCTGGCCGGCCAGGCCCGCGCCCGCCATGCGCTGCTGCGCGTAGGCCAGCTGCTCGGTGGACAGCGTGACGCCGGTGACCCGTGCGCCGAACTCGGCCGCCGCACGCTCGGCCAGGGCGCCCCAGCCGCAGCCGATCTCCAGCAGCCGCTGCCCCGGCTGCAGCCCGCACTCGGACAGCGCGCGCCGCACCTTGGCGTGCTGCGCGTCGACCATGGGCCGCGTGTAGTCACCTTCGAAGAGGGCGCTGCTGTAGTTCATCGTCTCGTCCAGCCACAGGCGGTAGAACGGGTTGCCGATGTCGTAGTGCGCGTGGATGTTCTTGCGGCTGCCCTGGCGCGAGTTGCGGTTGAGCAGGTGGCGCACGCGGTGCAGCAGCGAGCCCCACCAGCTGCCGTAGACCATGGCCTCGATGGCGTCGCGGTTGGCGATGAAGAGCTTCAGCAGCGCGGCCAGGTCGGGGCTGCTCCAGCTGCCTTCGATGAAGGCCTCGGCAAAGCCGATGTCGCCGCTCTTGAGCGCCGCGCCGCACACGCGCCAGTCGTGCAGGCGGATGGCCGCGCGCGGCTCGGCGCCGTCGCTGCCGACATAGCGCGCCTGCGAGCCGTCGGGCAGCTGCACGTCGAGCGTGCCGCTGCGCAGCCGGGCCAGCAGCCGGAATACGGCGCGTGCCGCGGCCGGGGCAGCTGGCGGCAGGTTGAAGGAGGCGGCGGTGGTGGTGGGCATGCTCATGAACGGCGGCGAGTCAGCACGAAGGTCAGCGTGATGTAAAGGCCTGCGGCGGTGCGGGCTTGCTGAAGAAGGGCACGCGCTTGAGCCAGAGCTTGAGCGCCTGCCAGTGGATGCGGGCCACCACGCTCAGCGTCATCAGCGGCATGCCGAAGAAGGCGGCGCGTGCGGCGGCGGGTGACAGCGCGGCGAGGTGGCCGCTGACGCTGGTTTCCAGCAGCGCGCCTTGTTCGTCGTCGTGGTCGATGCGCGCGACCACGCGGCCCTCGGTGCGCATGAAGCGGAAGCGGTAGCGGCCTTCGACGCCGCAGAACGGCGACACGTGGAACACCTTGCGCGCACTGAGCTCGCGCCCCCAGCCGAGTTCGGGCCCGGCCAGCAGGTAGCAGTGGCGTTCACCGAAGGTGTTGTTGACCTCGGCGACGATGGCGGCCAGCGTGCCGTCGTCGCGGTGGCAGTACCAGAAGCTCACCGGCTTGAAGACGTAGCCCAGCACGCGCGGGTAGGTCTGCAGCCAGGCTTCGCCGTCGGCGTCGTGCACGCCTTCGCGCTGCAGCAGTTCGTCCAGCCAGGCCAGCGCGTCGGTACGGCCGTCGCCGTGGTCGGCGTCGTGGAAGCTGACGAGGCCGAAGCGGTTGCGCACCAGCGCCCCGTCGCCCTGGCGCTTCAGCGCACGCATGGGCAGCAGCAGGAAGTAGGTGCGGTAGTCGAAGGCGTGCGCACGCGGGCGCAGGCGCTCGTGCCGCACCACGCCGGTGGCCAGCAGGGCCTGCGCGGGCGCGTTCATGCGGCCGCCGGGCGGGCCCGATGCCGCCAGGATTCGCGCAGCCGCGCGGCCACGTCCAGCGCCGACATCAGGCCGTCTTCGTGGAAGCCGTAGCGCGTCCAGGCGCCGCAGAACCACACGTGCGAGCGGCCCTGCAGCAGCGGCAGTTCCTGCTGGGCCCGGATGGCGGCCAGGTCGAACACGGGGTGGCTGTACTCGAAGCTGCCCAGCACGTCGGCGGGCGCCGGCGGCAGGTCGGGGTCGGGGTTCAGCGAGACGATGACCGGCTGCTTCCAGGGCAGCGGCTGCAGCCGGTTGATCAGGTAGTGCAGGCACACGCCCGCCTGCTCGCGGCCGGCCTGGGTGGCGCGGGCGTAGTTCCACGCCGCCCAGGCCTTCTCGCGGGTGGGCAGCACGGCTTCGTCGGTATGCAGCACGGCGCGGTTGGCGTGGTAGCGGATGGCGCCCAGCACGGCGCGTTCGCGCTCGTCGGCGTCGGCCAGCAGGGCCAGGCTCTGGTCGCTGTGACAGGCCAGCACCACGTCGTCGTAGCGCTCGGTGCCGAAGTCGGTGGACACCATCACGCCGGCCTTGCCCTGGCCTGGCGGCACGCGGCGCAGGCTGCGCACGGGGGTGGCCAGGCGCGCGTCGGGGATGCTCTCAAGCATCTTGCGCACGTAGTGGTGGGCACCGCCGCGCACGGTGTGCCACTGCGGCCGGTCGGTCACCTGGATCAGGCCGTGGTTGTGGCAGAAGCGGATCATCGTCGCCACCGGGAAGCGCAGCATCTGGTCGGTGGGGCAGCTCCAGATGCAGCCCAGCATCGGCAGCAGGTACCAGCTGCGGAAGCTGTCGCCGAAGCCGTGCTGGTCGAGGAAATCCGCGATGGGCTGGGCCAGTTCGGTTTCGGCCTCGCGCGCCGCGATGCCGCTGGCGAGCTTGTTGAAGCGCAGGATGTCGGCCAGCATGCGCAGGAAGCGCGGACGCAGCAGGTTGTGGCGCTGGGCGAAGACGGTGTTCAGGCTGCTGCCGCTCCATTCCACCCCGTCCTGGCGCACCTGCACCGAGAAGGACATGTCCGACGGCGCAGTTTCAACCTGCAGCTCGCCGAAGAGGCGCACCAGGTTCGGGTAGGTGCGGTGGTTGAAGACCAGGAAGCCGGTGTCCACGCCATGCGTGATGCCGTCCAGTCGAACGTCCACCGTGTGCGTGTGGCCACCGAACCAGCTGCCGGCTTCGAACAGGGTCACCTGGGCCTCGCCGGCCAGCGCGCGCGCAGCGGCCAGACCCGAGATGCCCGAACCCACGACGGCCACGCGCTTCATCGCGCGGCCCCGCAAAACGAAACAGGGGCACCGCGGCTGGCGGTGCCCCTGGCGATAAAGACCGTCGTGCGGCGCCCCGGAGCGAACGAGGGAGGGAGGGAGGAGGAGGAGAGATGCTCCGGGATTCCAGCCGGGGGACCCGAAAGTCCGCACGACAGTGAAACTGTCCGAGTGACATACGCGACTGGCGCGCTGCACGGACAGTTGGAAGCGCGCCCAGGCCGGTAAGTTCCGCCCAAAGTCACTACAGCTCGTAAAGAAGCGCGAAGCCAGCGCTGCACACGGCAACGTCGCCCATGGCCGGCTGCGGCGCACGACCGCAGGCTGCGCATGGGGTCTCTCCGGGCCGGCATGGGGCTTCTTACGCCCGGCGTAGTCATCTGGATGTAGACTGATTGGTCACCAACTGACTGCATGGTAATCTCCTGTCCTGCAAGCGCCCAACGAAAGCCCTCGACATTGCTAGGTCTTGTCGCGCAAGACCCGATGATGACCGGGTGTCCTGTTCAAACTCAAGAGACCATGATTGAATTCGTTTGCGAAGCGAGTACGCATCATGTTTGTCCTGGACAGTAAGGTGAATCTGATCGCATCCGACCCTGTCATCACGCTGTCCATCGCCGCCGTAGAACGTGACACCGGCTTGTCCAAGGACACGCTGCGTGTCTGGGAGCGACGTTATGGCTTTCCGACGCCCGAGCGCGACAGCATCGGTGAACGGGCCTATACCTTGGAGCAGGTCGACAAACTGCGCATCGTCAAGCGCCTGCTCGACGCCGGACACCGGCCAGGCCGCATCGTGCCCCTGCCGCTGGCCGCCTTGCAACAGCTCACCGAGCAAACCGTGGACCAGCCCCAGCGCGGCGTGGAAGTGGCGCTGGGCTCGGCCGACCTGCGTGCGCACCTGCAGTTGATCCGCAGCCATGACGTGGCCGGCCTGCGCGCCGAGCTGCAGCGCCTGCTGGCGCGCCTGGGCGTGGGGCGGTTCGTCGTCGAGGCCGTAGGCCCGCTCAATGCCGCTGTGGGGGATGCCTGGATCCGCGGGCAGCTGGAGATCTTCGAGGAACACCTCTACACCGAAGTGATGCAGGGCGTGCTGCGCCAGGCCATCGCCGGCCTGCCCGAGACCGCACCGCAGGCGCAGCCCCGTGTGCTGCTCACCACCTTCCCCGGCGAGCCGCACGGCATGGGCCTCCTGATGGCCGAAGCGTTGCTGCGTCTCGAAGGCTGCCACTGCCTGTCGCTGGGCGTGATGACACCGCTGTGGGACGTGGTGCTGGCCGCCGCGGCACACCGCAGCGACATCGTGGCGCTCAGCTTCACCGGCTGCATGAATCCGAACCAGGTGGTCGACGGCCTCACCGAACTGCGCAGCAAGCTGCCCGCTGCCGTGCGCCTGTGGGCTGGCGGCACGGCACCGGTGCTGCACCGCCGCCGCGTCGAGGGTGTGCTGGCCGTGGCCGCACTCGAGGCTGTGCCGGCCGAACTGCAGCGCTGGCGCGCAGCATCCACCGCCACCACCCCCGCGTAGGGGTGGCCACGGGCCCGCGCGCGAGCCCCGATCCCTAGAATCAGCCCATGCTGCCTGCCAAGCCCATGCTCTACCCGGAACTCTTCAAACAGCTCGAAGCCGTGCGCTGGAACATGGACCGCGACATCCCGTGGGACGAGTTCGATGCCGCGCAGCTCACCGAAGAGCAGGCGCAGACGATCAAGATGAACGCCATCACGGAATGGGCGGCGCTGCCGGCCACCGAGATGTTCCTGCGCGACAACCGCGAGGACAGCGACTTTTCCGCCTTCATGAGCGTGTGGTTCTTCGAAGAGCAGAAGCACAGCCTGGTGCTGATGGAATACCTGCGCCGCTTCCGGCCCGACCTGGTGCCCACCGAAGAAGAGCTGCACGCGGTGCGCTTCGAGTTCGACCCCGCGCCGGCGCTGGAAACGCTGATGATGCATTTTTGCGGCGAGATCCGCCTCAACCACTGGTACCGCCGTGCGGCCGAGTGGCACACCGAGCCCGTGATCCGCGCCATCTACGAGACGCTGGCGCGCGACGAGGCACGCCACGGCGGCGCCTACCTGCGCTACATGAAGCGCGCCCTGGGCAAGTTCGGCGACGAGGCGCGTGCCGCCTTTGCCAAGGTGGGTGTGCTGATGGCCAGCGCGCGCCGCACCGCGCAGGCGCTGCACCCGACCAA
>CAYREA010000170.1:0-9836 GCA_964423075.1 uncultured Rubrivivax sp.
GAGGACGGCGGCGGCTCGACGGACGCTTTCGGCACCGGCGCACGCCTGCTCGGCCGGCACCACGCTGATGGCCTGGTGCTGGTGCGGGTCGAACTTGGTGCCGGCCGGCGGGGCGATGGCCACCACGCGGTTGCGTTCCAGCGCCTGTGTCAGCTGGCGCAGCGTGGCGTGCACGCCTTCCAGCAACTGCTCGGGCGTGGCGGCCTGGATGGCGATGGCCGCTTCCAGGCTGTCCTTCACCGGCAGCAGGCTCTCGGCGAAGCCCTCGACGGCGAACTTGCGCGCCTTGCTGACTTCCTCGTCGGCACGGCGGCGCGTGTTCTCGGCCTCGGCCTTGGCGCGCAGGTAAGCGTCGGAAACCTCGGCGTGGCGGGCCTGCAGTTCGGCCAGCTGGGCCTCCGGGCTGGGCGCCGCAGCCTCGTCGGGCGCGGGCGTGGCTTGGGATTCGGGTGTCTCGTTCATGGTGTGGAAGATGTAGGCGCCACGGGACTGTGGGGGCCCCGGCCGGGTTTTCAAGAGCAGGCCCGGATCAGGTGTCGTCGATGCTCGCGCTCCAGCGCTGCCAGTCCGCCAGCTGGCGGCGGTCGCGCTTGGTGGGCCGGCCCTGCTCGATGCTGCCGGCCGGCTCGGGTGCCAGCCGGCGGGTGTCGGCGGCCTTCTGGCGCGCGGCGATGCTCTCGGGCGTTTCGGCATACAGGGCCTGCGCCACCACGGCCGGGCCGCGGCTGGCGCTGAGCGCCAGCACCTGCACGGTTCGGGTGAGCGCGCCCTGGCGCAGGCTCAGCAGGTCGCCCGGCCGCGGCTCGCGCGAGGCCTTGGCCGGCACGCCGTTGATGGCCACGCGGCCCAGGCTGATCTCCTCGGCGGCCAGCGCCCGCGTCTTGAAGAAACGCGCGGCCCAGAGCCACTTGTCCAGGCGCACGCGGCTGCGTTCGTCGTCGTCGGAGGCCGGCTTCTTGTTCATGTCGAGGGGCGGATTATCGACAACACCATCCCTACCCTCGAAAGGGCGCTCCCCCTTGTTTGCCCGGTTGCTGTGATGATGGCCCTGCATACACTGCACCGGCATCGGAAACCGCGGGTCCACAGAGTCCCGGGGGCCCGCAACCTGTAGGCGTCGGGGGACAATTTGAAGAACACCGCTGACCTGGTCCGGCGCTGCGCCGTGCTCGCAGCCCTGGCCGCAAGCTCGGCCCCGCTGCTTGCGCAGCAGCCCAACGCGGCTCCGGCCGCCGAGGCCGCCGTTGCCGTGGACACGTTCCGTGTCGTCGGCAACACGTTGCTCGAACAGAATCGCATCTATGCCACCTTGGCGCCGTTCCGCGGCCGCCGCACGCTGGAAGAACTGCGCCGCGCCGCCGAGGCCGTGCAGCGCCTGTACGCCGAGGCCGGTTTTGGCGGCGTGGTGGCCTTCCTGCCACCGCAGCAGGGCGGCGAGCCGGGTGTGGTGACGATCCGCGTCGTCGAGGGGAAGGTGTCCAGCGTGCGCGTGCTGAGCGCCCGTTTCCACACCGAAGAGAACGTGCGCGCCAGCCTTCCCGACCTGCAGAACGGCCAGACGCCGCGGCTGCGCCGCATCGACACCCAAATCGAGCTGGCCAACGAGAACCCGTCCAAGCGCGTGCAGGTGCTGCTGCGCCCGGGCAACCAGCCGGGCGAGGTGGCGGCCGACCTGACGGTGGTGGACCGCTCGCCGCAGGCCTTCAGCGTCTCGGTTGACGACACCGGCAACGAGCGCACGGGCAAGTGGCGCGCCGGCCTGGGCTGGCAGCACGCCAACGTCTGGGGCATCGACGACGTGATGAGCCTGCAGTACCAGACCTCGCTCACCAAACCCGGCCAGGTGGCCGTGGCCAGCGCGTTCTACCGCCACCCGGTGCCGGGCTGGCTGATGGTGTGGGACGGCTACATCGCCTACAGCGACGTCGACGGCGGCACGCGCAACACCGCCGCCGGCGCCTTGAGCATCAACGGCCGCGGCAACCTGGCCGGTATCCGCGCCACCTTCCTGCTGCCGCGCTGGAACGAGGTGGACCACCGCGTGAGCCTGTCGCTCGACCGGCGCGAGTACCTCAACCGCTGCGACATCGACGGCCTGCCCAACGAGGTCTGCGGCGCGGCCGGCCGCGATGTCGCGGTGACGCCGCTGTCGCTGGACTACGCGCTGCGCAGCAACACGCCGTTCTCGTGGACGCTGACTCTCACGGCCCTGGGCAACCTCAAGACCGGCGGTTCGAAGGCCTCGGCCGAAGACTTCGCGCAGCAGCGCCCGGAAGCCAAGCAGAACTTCGGCTCCTTCCGCGTGGGCGCGTCGGCGCAGACCGACTGGTCCGACTGGCAACTGCGCGCACGCCTGTCGCTGCAGTGGACGAAGCAGGCCCTGGTGACCGGCGAGCAGTTCGGCCTGGGCGGTGCCGTCTCGGTGCGCGGCTACGAAGAGCGCGAGGTGGTGGGCGACAAGGGCGCGGCGGGCAGCCTGGAGATCAACACACCCGAATTCCTGACGCGCAGCACCGCCGATCAGCCCTCGCTGCGCGCCTTCTGGTTCGCCGATGGCGGCTTCGCCCAGAACAACTTCGGCGCCGAGTGCGCGGCCGGACAAACGCGCTGCCCGCTCTTGTCCACCGGCCTGGGCCTCACCTTCGAGCGCCAGCGGCTGCAGGTGCGGCTGGCCGGCGCCGTGGCGTTGAAGGAGAGCGTGTTCACCAGTAAGAACGACAAGCGCGCCCATTTCTCCGCCAACCTTTCGTTCTGACCGAACTGAACGTCAACCGGACATCACGGCCATGAAGACCTCGAATCTGCTGCAAACCCTGCAACGTGCCTGGCGGCCGCGCCCCTTGGTGTGGGCCCTGGCCCTGGCCGGCGTGGCCACCCACGCGCTGGTGCCCGGCGCCGGCGAAGCGCGCGCCGCCGGCGCCTTGCCCACCGGCCTGAACGTGGTGCAGGGCCAGGCGAGCGTGGTGCAGGCCGGCCAGCAGATGACGGTGACCAACAGCGCCGGCGCGGTGCTGAACTGGCAGAGCTTCAACATCGGCGCGTCGAACATCGTGCGCTTCGAGCAGCCCAACGCGTCGAGCAAGGTGCTCAACCGCGTGGTCGGCAACAACGCCTCGCAGATCTTCGGCAAGCTCAGCAGCAACGGCGAGGTCTGGCTGGTCAATCCCAACGGCGTGCTGTTCGGGCGCGACGCGCGCATCGACGTCAAGGGCCTGGTGGCCACCACGCTCAACATCGGCAACGACGACTGGCGCGCCGGCCGCTACAGCCTGAGCGGCGGCGCCGACAACCAGGCTTCGATCGTCAACCAGGGCGAACTGCTCACCAGCACCGGCGGCCGCGTGTTCCTGCTGGCCGGTGCCGGCGGCGTGCGCAACGAAGGCCTGATCACGGCCCCCGACGGCCAGGTGACGCTGGCCGCGGGTGCCAGCATCGAACTGGTCGACGGCCAGACCCGCAACCTCGCGGTGCGCGTGCAGGCGCCCCAAGGCGAGGTGCTGAACCTGGGCAGCCTGTCTGCCGGTGGCGGCCGCGTCGACCTGGCCGCGGCCATGGTCAACCAGCAGGGTTTCGTGCGCGCAGAGAGCCTGGCGGGCAGCGGCGGGCAGATCGTGATGACGGGCAGCGAGGGCGTCAACCTGGCGGCCGGCAGCGTGACGAGCGCGGCCGGCGCCAGCGGCGGCCAGGTGCAGGTGGACGGCGGCCGCGGCACCACGATGCTGGCGGGCGAAGTGAACGTCACCGGCAGCGCCGGCCAGGGTGGCGACGCGCTGCTGCTGGGCCGCCAGGTCGGCCTGCTCGACGGCGCGCTCGTTGACGCCTCCGGCGCTGCCGGCGGCGGCCGCGTGCGCGTGGGCGGCGGGCTGCAGGGCAAGGACACCAGCGTGACCAACGCGCGTGCCGTCTTCATGGGGCAGGGCGCGCAGGTCAAGGCCGACGCCACCGGGCAGGGCGACGGCGGCACCGTCATCCTCTGGAGCAACGAAGCCACGCGCGCCTACGGCTCACTCAGCGCGCGCGGCGGTGCGCAAGGCGGTGACGGCGGCTTCATCGAGACCTCGGGCGGCTGGCTCGACGCGCAACCGGCGTCGGTGCGCACCGACGCGGCACTCGGCAAGTCGGGCGTCTGGCTGCTGGATCCGAACAACCTGGTCATCAGCAACAGCACCTTCAGTTCCAACGTCAGCGGTGGCCCGAACTTCACGACCACCGGCAACAACGCCGTGCTGATGGCCAGCACCATCACCACCGCCTTGAATGCGGGCAGCAACGTCGTCATCACCACGGCCGACGTGCTGGGGCCCAACGACACCGGCCCGCAGGACGGCGACATCACGATCAGCGGCGCCAACATCTCATCCAGTTCAACGCTGCGCAACTCGCTGACGATCAACGCCTCGCGCCATCTGACGATGCAGAACTCGAGCATCTCGAGCAATGTGAACGCGGCGCCCCTGGACGTCACCTTCAGCGCGGCGAACGGCACCAGCGGCATCGGCGCGATCTCGATAGCCAACAGCAGCATCACGACCCGCGGCGGCAACATCAACCTGGGCGGCGCGGTCCGTGCCGTCGGACCCAACATCACGAGCCCGCGCGCCGGCGCGGTGGGCCGCGGCGAACTGCAAGCAGAAGGCATCGGCGTCTCGATCGTGGGCAGCCGGCTGGATGCGGGTGCCGGCAACATCACCATCGTCGGGCAGTCCGTCGGCAACAACCAGTTCGACCGGACCGGGTACGGTGTTCTGATCAGCGACATCCCCGATGACGGCGACGGCGGCGGCCGCTTGACCTCCATCACCGGCCGCGACATCGACATCTACGGCTGGGTCGACAGCAACTCATCGGCGGCGCGGCATGGCGTGCACATCACCGGCAACACCACGTCGATCAACGCGACGCACAGCCTGAACATCACCGGCCTGTCCAACTCCACGTCCTTCAACGTGGGCGAGGGCGGCTGGGAGCCGATCGGCGTGTTCATGGACAGCGCCATCGTGGGCGTGCGGCCGGTCGCCACCGACCCCACGGCGTCGCTGACGATCAACGGCACGATGAACGACGCGCAGCCGACGATACCCAACCCGGGCTTCGGGCGCCACACGGGCGTGTGGATGACCGACGCCGCGGTGCTTCAAGCCACCGGCGGCGCGCAGGTGCAGATCACCGGCGTCGACCAGATGAACGCGCCGGCGTGGTCGGCCGCCGTGGTGCTGGACGCCGGCACGAACTACGACTTCGCACTGGCCGGCCCCGTGCGGGTGGACGGCAACACGCGCCTGCGCCTGGGCGGTAGCCTGATCGCCCCGACGGCCCAGTCCTTCACGGCGACCGCCGGCGACCTGCTGCTCCTGGAAGGCACGATCACAGGCAGCCCGAACTCGCTGGCGCTGACAGGGCTCGACATCAGCCTGAGCAGTGCGAACATGTTCGTCGGCGCGACCAGCCTGCCAACCTTGACGATGACCGCCACGCGGAACATCGACGTCTTCAACAGCGTCATCACCGCCCAAGGCGAGTTGCTGAACATCAACCTGGTGGCAGCGGCCGGGGGTTCGGGTAACGGCAGCGTCAGTATCGACCGCTCCGACTTCTACAGCGGCAGCGGTGACATCAGCATAGGCGGCGGCACGATCGCGGCGGGCCCGAACATCACGTCGCCGCAGGCTGGCGCGGTGGCCGGGCTCACGTCACAAGCCGGCGTGTTCATCGCCGATTCCAGAATCGACGCCGGCTTCGGAACGCTGCGCGTCAGCGGGCAGGCCGCGGGCATTGCCGAAGACGGCCGGCGTTATGGCGTGCTGATCCAGGAGTCGGTCGAAGAATTCACCCGCCTCAGCGGCCGCAACGTCGAGATCTTCGGATGGGTCGACTCCAACGACGCACTGACGCGCACCGGTGTCTACGTCGGCGCGGGCGCCGAGGTGCTGGGATTCAGCTCGGTGTCCATCACCGGCGTCGCCAACTCGACGGTGTTCCACGCCGGCAACGTGGCCCCTATTGGCGTGCATATCGACGGCGCGGTTGCCGTGGACTTCGACGCCGGATCGTTCCCGCAGCCGACCGCGGTGCGTCCGACGACGGCGCCGCGCGCGACGACGCTGCAGGCGCCTTCGCCGACGCCGGCACCGACGCCCGCACCCACCGCGGCTCTCAGGATCACCGGCACCACCAACGATGGCGCCCGCACCGGACAGGCGCCTGATCGCTACGGCGTGCTGATCACCGAGAACGCGTTCGTGGGCGTGGTCCTGCCCGACCGCGGCCGCACCGAGGGCCGCGTCGTCGCCACGGGGGGCCTCCCGCAACTGCCCCCCGGTCCGGCGGCACAGATCACCGGCACCGATCTGTCGGCCAATGACGAAGTGTCGGTGCGCATGGCGTCGCAGAACGCGGATTTCAACGCCGCGTCCAGCCTGTCGATCCAGGGCAACCATCGCATCGAACTGGCCGGCACGGTGTATGGGCCACAGGGCGGCGCGGTCGACGTGCGGGCCGGCAGCACGCTGGCCCTGCAGCAGTTGCAGTTGATCGGTGCGCCCGACAGCGTCAGCCTGTGGGGCGACCAGCGCCTGCTGGCAAGCGGCTCGCTCAACTTCGAGTACCCCACCAATGTGACGCTGCGTTCCGCCGAGGTCACGCTGGGCGCGGGCAACCCCTTCGACATCATCACCCTCGGCACCATCCGCGTGCTGACCGACCGCTACATCACCCTGCAAGCTTCCGCGCTCACTGCCACGGCTGCCGGCACGGCCATCGCCATCGCGGGCTACGACGGTGCGTCGGGCATCACCACGCTTCAGTCTTCCGAAGGGCCGGCGACGATGGACACGCCGAACGGGCGCTGGCTGATCTACGCGGTGGACGACTCGATCCCGAGGAACGGCCTGAACTACAGCTTCAGCCAGTACAACATGACCTACCCGGCGGAGCCCACCGCCAGCGGCTCGCTGACGGAGAACGGCCTGGTGTTCCAGCAGGCGCCCGTGCTGACGCTGTCCAGCCCGACGACGATCACCAAGCCCTTCGACGGCAACACCACCGTCACGACGACGGGCGTCACCTTCACGCTGACCGGCTTGCGCCCGGGCCATGGGGACGGTGACGGTTTCAGCATCCCGACGCTGAGCTACGCCAGTCCCGCGGTTCAGACCAACCAGTTGTTGACGGTCAGTGGCTACGAGCAGCCGGCGATCTTCGATGGTGGCGAGCGCCCGGTCTACGGCTACACCACCCAGTTCGACGTGCGCGGCAGCATCACGGCGCCGCCGCCTGCGCAGATCTCGCCGCTGCCCGAGGGCATCCCGGAGATCGAGGACTCGACACGCCTGTACCGCCAGGCGCTGCCGCCGCTGCCGCGCGGGCCGGAAGGTACCCGTGCGCTCGACGCGCTGCAGTCGCTGCGTGTCGACCCATCCTGGTTGTCGATGACCTTCGGCGAACTCGACCTGTCGTCGATGTCGCGCGACGAGATCGCGGCGCTGCTGGAGGCGCGCCGCCAGTACAAGATGCAGATCCTGGCAGTGGGCCGCGAGCGGCTGACGCAGGATCCGTCGCTGGCCGACGTGCCGGCCTGCCAGACGGCGCGCCAGTCGGAAACGGGCCGCTGCCTGGTGTCGGCCGAGCTGCTGGCAGCCATCGATGCCGGCGGCGAAACGGCGAGCATCAATGCTCCCGGTCCTGCGCCCGCCGTGCCTACCGTGGCCGCAGCCGCTGCGGCCGCCGCTGCGGCGGCGCCGGTGGTGCCCGCGCCGGCACCGGCCCGCCCACCCGTGGCCGCGCCCGTGCCGGCACCTGTTGCAGCGGCGCCGGCCGTGCCGGTTCCGGCACCGGCACCAGCCGCACCTGCAGCAGCAGCGCCAGCCCCTGTGGCTGCAGCGCCGGCACCGCGGCCCGCCAGTGCGGAAGCGCGCACGCCGCCGCCGCGTGTGCGCATCGCTGCCAAGCCGGTGCTGGAGCCGCCGCCCATTCCTTCGGCGCGCACGGTCCAGCAGGCCAGCATCCCGCAGATCCAGCGCAAGATTGCCGTGCTGGTGGGCATCGACAACTACGTCGACGAGCGCATCCCGGCGCTGGAGAACGCCCGGCGCGACGTCGATGCGGTGGCACGCATCCTCGAGCAGCGCCTGGGCTACGAGACGCTGATCGTGCGTGACGCCGGCCGCGAGGCCATGGTCGGCCTGCTGAACCGGCTGGCGCTGCAGGTGCGGCCGCAGGACTCGGTCGTCGTCTACTACGCCGGCCACGGCACGGTGATCGACGGCACCAGCCAGGGCTACTGGATCCCGGCCACGGCCGACGCCGAGCGGCCCGAGACCTGGATCAGCAACCGCGACATCGGCAAGCTGCTGGGCAGCCTGCGTGCGTCGCAGGTCGTCCTGATCTCCGACAGCTGCTTCTCGGGCAGCCTCGTCGGCGACAAGAAGGTGCAGGCCAGCAGCACCACCGACGCGCGCGCCATGCTGACGCGCCGCGCGACGCTGGTGATGTCTTCGGGCGGCGATGAGCCCGTGGCCGACGGCTCGGCAGGCGGCCACTCGCCGTTCTCCAACAGCCTGATGGCCACGCTGCAGGGCCTGGACAACTGGCGCGTCGGCGGCAATGTGTTCGACAAGGTGCGCGACGACGTCACCAAGCGGCTGCCGCAGACCCCGCGCTACGGCCCGGCGCGCGACGCCCGTTCGGTGGAAGGCGCCGACTACCTGTTCGAGCAGCGGCAGCTCGGCCAGCGCTAATAAAGCACGGAATCGCGGATCCGTTCCTCTCCGGCGGAGAGGAACGTGATCCGGGCGTGGAATCCGGCGTTCAAGGGGAAGGCCGTGGGCTGATAGCCTGCGGCAGCCTCTTCAACACCGACACAAGGTTTTGTCATGAACCGCGCCTGGAAGCCCATTGCCCGCACCGCCGCCGCCCTGGCCGTGGCCGCCTGGGGCCATGCCGCGCAGGCGCAGTCCAGCACGGTGACCTACTTCTTCAGCGGCAACTGCAGCAGTTGCGCCACCGAGGCCGGCCGCACCAGCTTCCCGGTGATGGCGCGCCTGACGCTGCAGGACTACGAGCCCGGCAGCGCCATCGAAGCCGACAACGTGCAGTCGCTCTGGTACACCGGTTCGAACCTGATCGACATGTTCACGCTGACCGGGCCGACCGCCACCCTTTCGCCCGGCCGCCAGTTCAGCGTCGCCGGCATCGATGCCACCAGCGGCCAGCTGGGCCCGATCGCAGGCCTGCCACTGGCCTTCAGCGTCAGCTTCGACGACGGCCTGTTCTTCCGCACGCAGGCCGACGGCAGCTTCTCGGTGTGTTCGCCCAGGGGCAACGGCTTCTTCGGCGGTGACACCTGCCAGCTCAGCGGCGCCGACGTGGGCAGCGGCCGCTGGATGATCACCGCCGTGCCCGAACCTTCGGCCGCGCTGATGCTGGCCGGCGGCATCGCCGCGCTGTCGCTGCTGAGGCGGCGCCGCGGCGCCTGAGCGCCGCCGCTCAGTCGGTTGCGCCCATCGCCAGCGCGCGTTCGCGTTGGCTCTGCAGATCGGGCGCCGGTGCCGGCTGTGTCGGCCAGCCTTGCATGTGGCGCAAGGCCAGGTCGGCCAGTGACTTGATGAAACGCGGCCCGTCGTTCAGGCAGGGCACGTAGGCAAAACGCTCGCCGCCGGCCTCCAGGAAGGCTTCATGGGCTTCCTGGGCGATCTCTTCCAGCGTCTCCAGGCAGTCGGCCACGAAGCCGGGGCACATCACGTCCACCGACTTCACGCCCTGCGCCGCCAGCGCGCGCAGGGTGGGCTCGGTGTAGGGCTCCAGCCACTTGGCCTTGCCGAAGCGGCTCTGGAAGGTGA
>CAYREA010000171.1:0-9744 GCA_964423075.1 uncultured Rubrivivax sp.
CGGCGCCGGCGCGGCGGCCAGCAGCGCGTGCACCACCGCCGGCACCAGTGCCACGCCGCCGAACAGCAGCGCCGCCACGCCGACGTAGGCCGCCAGCGGCAGGCCGAAGAGCGGCGGCGCGAACGAGGCGGCCGCGCCCGCCGCCACCAGCAGCAGCCCGGGCCAGGCCGGCGGCGCATGGCCCTCCGGGGTGCCCAGCCCCTTCAGTGCCTGCGCCGGCGCCAGCGCCTCGGCCTGGCGCGCCGGCCACCAGCCGCCCACCAGCGCGGCCGCCACGCCCAGCAGGCCGAACACCACGACGCCGGCCACGTCCACCCGCAGCGGCGGCGCGATGCCGGGAAAGTAGCCGCCGCCCAGGTCGCCCGCCAGCAGGCGCAGCGCGGCCGCCGCCAGGCCCGCGCCCAGCAGCAGGCCGAGCGCGCTGCCGGCAGCGCCCAGCAGCGCGCACTCGGCCAGCACCCAGCTGCGGCGCTGGCGCGCGGTGAGGCCCAGCACGCCCAGCAGCGCGAAAGCCGGCGTGCGCTGGGCCACGCTCAGCGACACCACCGAGAACACCAGGAAAGCACCGACGAAAAGCGCCACCAGCGCCAGCACCGTCAAGTTCACGCGGTAGGCGCGCGACAGGTTGGACACGCGCTGCTCGGCGTCGTCGGCCGCCGCCGCGCCCACGCCGGGTGGCAGGGCCAGGCGGGTCAGCAGCTCGGCGCGGTCGGTGCCCGGCACCAGGCGGATGTCGATGCGCGACAGCCGGCCCACCGCGCCGAAGTGCGTTTGCGCGCCGGCCAGGTCCATCACCACCAGCGGCGTGCCGGCGGCCGGTGTGCTGCCGGCCACGCGCAGCGGCACGTAGGTGGTGCCGGCCTGCAAGGACAGGGTGGCGCCATCGGCCAGGCCCAGCAGCCGCGTGGCGGCGGCGTTGGGGAAGGCGGCGTCGGGGTCGAACATCACCAGGCGGTCGGCGCCGGACGCGGGCCGCGGGATCAGCCCCGGCGCCAACGGCGCGGCGCGCAGCGTGTCCAGGCCCAGCACACGCACCGGCACGCGCCGGCCTTCTGCATCGCGGCCGTAGGTGTCGATTTCCAGCACCGGGCTGGCGCCCTGCACGCCGGGGTCGGCCTCGACGCGGTCGAAGAGGGCATCGTCGAAACCGGCGCGCGGGCCGCGCAGCACCAGGTCGGGGTCGCCGTTGGCGGTGCGCACGGCGGCCGAGAACTCGGCCAGTGCCGAGCCGTTGATCAGGTGCACCGAATACGCCAGCGCCACGCCCAGCGCCACCGCCAGCAGCGCCACCGCGTGGCGCCAGGGGTGGTGCCGCCATTCGCGGCGCACCAGCAGCGGCAGCAGGCCGCGCAGCGCCGTCATGGTTCCACGATACCCGACACCGTGAGCCTCAGCACACGCTGCGCCCGCGCCGCAGCCGCGGCCGAATGCGTCACCAGCAGGCAGGCCGCACCCGTGCCGTGCACTTGGGCGTGCAGCAGGTCGAGCACGCGGGTGGCGGTGTCGGGGTCGAGATTGCCGGTGGGCTCGTCGGCCAGGATCAGCGCCGGCTGGTGCACCACCGCACGCGCGATGGCCACGCGCTGCAGTTGCCCGCCCGACAGCTGCGCCGGCAACCGCGCGCCCAGGCCGTCCAGGCCCACGGCGGCCAGCACCGCGGCCACGCGGTCTGCGTCCAGCCGGCCCAGCAGGCGCAGCGGCAGGCTGACGTTCTCGGCCACGGTCAGGTGCGGCAGCACGTGGAAGGCCTGGAACACGAAGCCCAGGCTTTCGCGGCGCAGGCGTGCGCGGCCGTCGTCGTTCAGCGTGGCCAGGTCGTGGCCGGCCAGCTGCACGCTGCCGGTGTCGGCCGTGTCCAGGCCCGCGATGCAGTTCAACAGCGTGGACTTGCCCACGCCCGACTCGCCCAGCAAGGCCACGAACTCGCCACGCCGCAGCACCAGGCTCACATCATGGAATACCGGCGTGGCGCCATAGCGCTTGCCCAGACTGCGAAGGATCAACATGGATGCGCCGATGATGCCGCATGGGCCGCACGGCGCAGGACCTGCGTGCTATCGTCCTTGAAAGGCGTACTGAACGGCCCGCGAGGAGGGGCCCGGCACCATGGCTTACGAGATCGATCTGTCGGGCCGCGTGGCCTTCATCACCGGCGCGTCCAGCGGGCTGGGGGCGCAGTTCGCGAAGACGCTGTCGGCCGCCGGTGCCGGCGTGGTGCTGGCAGCGCGCCGCATCGAACGCCTGAAGACCCTGCGCGCCGAGATCGAAAGCCAGGGCGGCGATGCGCACGTGGTGGGCCTGGACGTCACCGACCCCGGCAGCATCCGCGCTGCGGTGGCTCACGCCGAGACCGAGATGGGCGCCATCGACATCCTGGTCAACAACTCGGGCGTCAGCACCACGCAGAAGCTGACCGACGTCACGCCCGAGGACTACGACTACGTGATGGGCACCAACACGCGCGGCGCCTTCTTCGTCGCGCAGGAAGTGGCCAAGCGCATGATCGCGCGCAGCAAGGGCGAGGCGCCGGGCACCTTCACGGGCGGGCGCATCGTCAACATCGCCTCGATGGCGGGGCTGAAGGTGCTGTCGCAGATCGGCGTCTACGCGATGAGCAAGGCGGCGGTGGTGCACATGACGCGCGCCATGGCGCTGGAGTGGGGCCGTTACGGCATCAACGTCAATGCCATCTGCCCGGGCTACATCGACACCGAGATCAACCACCACCACTGGCAGACCGATGCCGGCCAGAAGCTGGTGAACCTGCTGCCGCGCAAGCGCGTGGGCAAGCCGCAAGACCTGGACGCCTTGCTGGTGATGCTGTGCGCGAACCAGAGCCACTTCGTCAACGGCGCCGTCATTGCGGCGGACGACGGCTTCGGAGTCTGAGCCCGGTGCTGCGCCTGCTGCTGGGCTGGCTGCTGGCGGCCTGGGCCCTGGCGGCCGGCGCGGTGGATCTCACCGAAGCCGAGAAGGCCTGGATCGCGCAGCACGGCCCGGTGAAGGTGCTGCTGCTGCCCACGGCCGAGCCCTTCTACGAGGCCGGCCTCGAAGGCCGCGCGCCCGGCGGCTTCGCCATCGAGATGCTGGAACGCGTGGCGCAGCGTGCCGGCCTGAAGCTGCAGTACGTGCTGGCGCCCAACGTGCCCGAAGCCCTGATGACGCTGCGCCAGCGCCGGGCCGACCTGACGCCGGTGATGCGCCTGAGCCGCGACCGCGCGCTGGCCTTCAGCGTGCCGGGCAGCCTGCTGCCGGTGGACCCGGTGGTGGTGTCGCGCCGCGAGGACACCCAGGCCGCGCTGCAGGGCGACCTGGCCGGCCAGCGCCTGGCCGTGCTGGCCGGCAGCGTCAACGACGAAGAGATCACGGCCGCCTACCCCGGCGCCCATGTCGAACGCTTCACGACGCTGCGCGAGGCCTTCAAGGCCGTGGCCGACGGCCGTGCCGACCTGGCGCCCACCACGCTGCAGGAAGCCGTGTACCTGATCGAATCGCAGCTGCTCAGCAACCTGATGGTGCGGCGCCTGCCCAACGCCGGCAAGGCGGTGATCGGGCCCGGCGTGCGGCTGGACCTGCCGCAGCTGCACAGCATCCTGGCCAAGGCCATGGACACCATCACGCCGGCCGAACGCGCCGAACTGGCGCGACGCTGGTTGCCGGCCGGCGCCGCCACCGCCTTTGCCGGCGAGGCCGCCCTGCTCACCGAGGCCGAGCGCAGCTGGATCGAGAAACAAGGCGAGGTGCGGGCCGGATTCGACGCGCGCTTCGCGCCCTTCACGCTGGCCGGCACGCTGGGCGGCATGGAAGGCCTGGGCGCCGACATCCTGCGTGCCGTGGCGGGCAAGACCGGGCTGCGCATCGTGGCCCAGCGCGGCGGCGCCTTTGCCGACGTCTACAAGGCCGCGCTCGCGGGCGGGGACGTCAACGTCATCGTCGGCATGGTGCGCACCGAGCAGCGCCGTGCCGACTTCCAGTTCGTCGGCCCCTTCTCGTCGGTGGCCACCTCGATGGTGATGCGCCGCGACGACCCGCGCCGCTGGACCGAGCCCGACGACATGACGGCCGGTCGCGTGGGCCTGCTGCGTGAACACTTCCTGCTGCCGCGCCTGCGCCTGCGCAAGCCGGGCCTGAAGCTGGCGGAGTACGACTCGCAGGCCGAGGTGCTGGAGGCGCTGGCCGATGGCCGCGTGGACGCGGCCATCGGCAACAGCGCCGTGGTGGGCCGCCTGATGGAAGACAAGTTCGCCGGCCGGCTGCACATCACCGGCGTCGTGCGCGACGGCGACAGCGAGCTCTACTTCGGCGTGCCGCACCGCCACCCCGAGCTGGCGCGTGTGCTCGACCGCGGGCTGGCCGCGATGTCGCCGTCCGAGCTGGCCCAGCTGCGCCAGCGCTGGCTCTTCGTGCAGGTGCAGCCCGGGCTGCGCACGGCCGACGTGCTGAGCTGGGCCGCGCCGCTGGGCAGCGCGCTGGTGGCCGGCGTGGTGGTGCTGTGGCTGGCCAACCGGCGCCTGCGCGTGGCACACGCGGCCACCCAGCGCGCGCATGGCGCGGCGGTGGCTGCCACCGTGGCGCGCGGGCGCTTCCTGGCCTACCTGGCGCACGAACTGAGGGGTGCGGTGATGGGCATCGCCAGCGGCGCCAGCCTGCTGCTGCGCGGCGACAGCTCGGTGCCGCGCGACACCCTGCTCGGCGCCATGAAGACCTCGGCCGACGGGCTGCTGTCGCTGCTGGAGACCACGCTGTCCTACGAGCGCACGGCGGCCTCGGGCATCCAGCTGCAGCCGGTCGATCGTGATCTGGCGGTCTGGTGGGCCGAGACCCTGGCGCCGCTGCAGCTGCGCGCGCAGGACAGAGGCCTGCAGTTCGAGACCACGCCGCCGCCCGCGCTGCGGCTGCGCTTCGATGCCCAGCGCCTTGCTCAGGTGGTGGCCAACGTGGTGGGCAATGCCGTCAAGTTCACCGAGCGGGGCCGGGTGATGGTGCGCGCGCACTGGGACGATGCTTCGCGCCGGCTTCGCATCGAGGTCGAGGACGAAGGCCCGGGCATTCCGGCCGCCGAACTGTCCGAGCTCTTCGAGCCCTACGCCCAGGGCCAGGCCGGCCGCGCCGCAGCCTCGGGAGCCGGCCTCGGGCTGGCGATCACGCGGCAGATCGTCGAGGCCATGGGCGGCGACGTGCAGGCCGAGCCCGGCCGCGAACGCGGCTGCCTGTTCCGCATCGAGGTGCCGCTGGCCGCGGCCGCCTGAAGCAGAGAATCCGGTGATGAGAAACCTGTCCCCCCTGGAAGCCCGCGTGCTGGCGGTGCTGATCGAGAAGCAGGCCACGGTGCCCGACACCTACCCGCTGTCGCTGAACGCGCTGGTGGCCGGCTGCAACCAGAAGACCGCGCGCCAGCCCGTCATCGAGGCCACCGAGGCCGAGGTGCTGACGGCCGTCGACGGCCTCAAGGCGCTGAGCCTGGTGTACGAAGGCAGCGGCAGCCGCGTGGTGAAGTTCGAGCAGAACATGGCGCGTGCCATGCAACTGCCCGGTCAGGCGGTGGCGCTGCTGGCGGTGCTGATGCTGCGCGGCCCGCAGACCGCGGCCGAGCTGCGTCTGAACTGCGAGCGCCTGCACCGCTTTGCCGACATCTCGTCGGTGGAGGGTTTCCTCGACGAGCTGTCGAGCAAGACCGTGCCGCTGGTGCTGAAGCTGGCGCGCGCGCCGGGCGAGCGCGAAGCGCGCTGGGCGCACCTGCTGTGCGGCGAGGTGATGCAGCCCGCGCCGCGCGCCGCGGGTGGCGACGACAGCGTCAGCGCCGGCGAGATCGCCGCGCTGAAGGCCGAGCAGACACGCCTGGCCGCCGAACTGGACGAGCTGAAGGCTCTCGTGCAGCGCATCGCCGGCGAACTGGGGATGAAGTGACATGCGCTTCGAACTGCCCGCACAGAAGACCCTGGTCCACGAGATGCAGATGCCGCTGCGCTGGGGCGACATGGACGCCATGGGCCACATCAACAACACGCTCTACTTCCGCTACATGGAAGTGGCCCGGCTGGACTGGATCTTCAAGGCAGGCGCCAGCACGGAACCCACGGGCGAAGGCCCGGTCATCATCAACGCCTTCTGCAACTTCCTGCGCCAGCTCACCTTCCCCGGCGACATCCGCGTCACGATGTACATCGCCAACCCGGGCCGCAGCAGCTTCGAGACCTACCACACCATCGAGCGCACCGACGAACCCGGCGTCGTGTACGCCGAAGGCGGCGCGCGCACGGTGTGGACCGACTACGCGGCCAAGAAGTCGGCGCCCATGCCCGACTGGTTCCGCGCGAAGCTTCAGGCGCCGACCGTGTAGGGCCCGCCGGCCGCCAGCGCGCGCTGGTAGGCCGGGCGGGCGTGGATGCGCGCCAGCCAGTCGGTGAGCGCCGGGTACGCCGCGTCGAGGCCACCGCGCGCGGCTGCGGCTTCCACCGAGAAGCTCATCTGCACGTCGGCCGCGCTGAACTCGGGCCCGGCGAACCACGCGTGGCGTTTCAGTTCGCCTTCCATGAAGGCCAGCTGGCGCTGCAGGTTGGGGGCGATGAAGCTCTGCGTCACCTTGGCCGCGATGCCCTTGACCACCGGCTTCACGAAGAAGGGCACGGGCGCGCTGCGCACCTTGTCGAACACCAGCTTGAGCAGCAGGAAAGGCATGGCGCTGCCTTCGGCGAAGTGCAGCCAGTAGGTGTAGCGCAGGCGCTCGGGCGTGCCGGCGGCGGGGCGCAGGCGGCCCGCGCCATGGGCATCGAGCAGGTACTCGACGATGGCGCCCGACTCGGCCACGGTGACGTCAGCTTCGGTGATGACCGGGCTCTTGCCCAGCGGGTGCACCTGCATCAGCGCCGGCGGCGCCAGCATCGTCTTCGGGTCGCGCGCGTAGCGCTTCAGTTCGTAGGGCAGGCCGAGTTCTTCCAGCAGCCACAGCACACGCTGCGAGCGCGAGTTTTCCAGGTGATGCAAGGTGATCATGCGGCCGATGATGCCGCAGCGCGCCTCAGCCCAGCGAAAGAGCCCGCCGCACCAGCCCGCGAAAGGCCGTGGCTGCAGCGTTGCGCTGCACCGAGGCGATGCCCGCCGCGAGCCCGGCCCGGGTGGTGCAGCCGCTGCTGCGGCCCAGCGTGCGGCCCTCGGCGTCGACCAGTTCGAAGTAGTGGCAGCCGTCGGGCGATTCGTGGCGCACGAAGCGCGCCGGGTCCTGCACATTCAGGCGCACCGCGTCCACCGCGTCCAGCGCTGCTTGCCGTGACCAAAAGACACGGCTTTCGAGGATGGTTTCGTGGTTTCCGGCACGCAGCGCGAACATGAAGCCGCCCTGGTGGCCTTCGATCAGCTGGTAGTAGCCGCGCGGCGCGCCCGCGGCAGCGCCGGCAGCGTTCACTCGAGCCTGACGATGCGGTGCCTCAGGGCCACCAGCACCGCCTCGGTGCGGTTGTCGGCGTGCAGCTTGGCCAGGATGTTGGTGACGTGAAACTTCACCGTCGGCATCGCGATGGCCAGGGCCTTGGAGATGTCGTTGTTGGACAGCCCGCGCGCCATGAGTGCGAGCAGTTCGCGTTCGCGTTGTGTCAGGTCGGCGCCGGTGGCCGCGGGCGAACCGGGTGCGTCGGCGTCGCGCATCATGGCGCTGTTGACCTCGGGTGCCAGCACGGCATGGCCCTGGTGGGCGGTGCGGATGACGCTGATCAGTTCCTGCGCCGTGGCGTTCTTCAGCAGGAAGCCCGAGGCACCGGCCGACATGGCGCGGCGCACCTCCGCAGGCTCCAGCACGCCGGCCAGCACCACGAAGCGCGCCAGCGGCAGCAGCGGGCGCAGGGCGGTGATGGTGGCGACGCCGTCCATGCGCGGCATCAGCATGTCCATCAGCACGATGTGGGGGTCCAGCGCGGGGGCACTGCGCACGGCTTCGGCCCCGTCGCCAGCGTCGCCGACCCAGCGCACGCCCGGCTCGTTGCCCAGCATGGCGGCCAGGCCGTGGCGGATCATCGGGTGGTCGTCCACCACGTACACGCGTATCGGTTCCATCGTCCCCCGTTCAGCTCGAATCACGTCCAGCACGTGCATGTGCCCTCCCAGGGCGCATCGGCTGCCTGCCCGCTGAGTCGCCGAAGGGGCGACAGTCGGGTCTGTTCGTGGACGCCGTGTAACGCAACGTCAGGCACGCCAGTTGCACGAGCGCGACCTGGTTCGGCCACTTGTTGCCCTGCGTCTCACATCTTATGAGGGTGCCGCCTCCAGCCCGCTATCCCGCGGTATGGGGCGCCACAGGCTCTCAGGCCAGTCCGGACAGCAGCCGGTGCACCAGATCGGGCGTCGTGGCGGCGCCGGTCTTGCGCATCAGCCGGGCCCGGTAGACATCCACCGTGCGCGGGCTGATGCCCAGGCGCTTGCCCATCAGTTTGCTGGTCAGTCCGTCGATCAGCAGTGCCGCGATCTCGCGTTCGCGCGGCGTCAGCTCCAAGGTCAGCACGCGGCGCGAGGACAGGTCCTCGAAGGCCCAGATGCCCGCGGCATGCGGGTCGGTGGGGTTGAGCGCACGGCCGCTGACGTGGCACCAGAACAGCGCCCCGTCGGACAGGCGCTTCATCACACGCTCGTCGGCGTAGCGGCCGTGTGCGTCCAGCTGGGCGGCGATGCGCTGGCCGGTGCGTTCGAACTCGTCGCTGCTGGGGTAGAGAATCTCGAAGGACTGGCCCAGCAGCTGGTCGCGCTGGGCGCCGAACATGGCCAGCAGTTCCTGGTTGCAGTCCGTCATCAGGCGCTGGCGCGACAGGGCCAGGCCGATGGGCGCCAGCTCGAAGGCGCCGCGGTAGTCGATGGCCGCGCTCACACCAGCGCGTAGGTGGTGGTGGCGTGTGCCGCCAGCTCCTCGTCGGAACTGATGATCTGCATCTCGCCGAACACCAGTTTCCGGCCCATGCGCAGCACACGCGCCGTCACGCGCGCGACGCCACTGCTGCCCGAGACGGGGCGCAGGAAACTGGTCTGCAGCTGCACCGTGGTCATGGGCTTGAAGCCGCCCAGGCGCGTCATGATGGCCAGCACCATCGCGGTGTCGCAGGCGGCCATCATGGTCTGGCCGCACAACACGCCGCCTTCGTGCACGTGCACCGGTGTCACGGGCAGGGCCAGCGTCACCTCGCCGGCGCGGGCTTCGATGACGCGCAGGTCGAGCGCGCGCACCCAGGGTGCGAAGACGTGCTGCAGCGCCTGCTCCAGCATCTCGACGTCGGCGAAGGAGGCATGCGGGTCGGGCTGCTGCGTCATGGCGGTCTCCTTGCTGCCCACACAGGGAAATGGGTTAGGCGATTTTACGTACCCCCTACTTAACGGCTTAAGTAGTACCCTCCCGCGCTTCACCAGCGTTGCGGGAGCCCCTGCGCATGAACAAGATCTACCCCAGTGCCGCCGCGGCGCTGGCCGGCGTCGTCCAGGACGGGCAGCTGTTTGCGGTTGGCGGCTTCGGCCTGTGCGGCATTCCCGAGGCGCTGATCGACGCGCTGCGCGACAGCGGCGTCAAGAACCTGACCGTCATCAGCAACAACGCCGGCACCGACGGTTTCGGCCTGGGCAAGCTGCTGATCACGCGCCAGATCAGGAAGATGATCAGCAGCTACGTCGGCGAGAACAAGGAGTTCGAGCGCCAGTACCTGAACAACGAACTCGAACTCGAGTTCACGCCGCAGGGCACGCTGGCCGAGAAGCTGCGCGCCGGCGGCGCCG
>CAYREA010000172.1:0-9738 GCA_964423075.1 uncultured Rubrivivax sp.
CCTCTACAAGGTGGGCTGCAAGGGCCCCACCACCTACAACGCCTGCTCCACGGTGATGTGGAACGAGGGCACCAGTTTCCCCATCAAGGCCGGCCACGGCTGCATCGGCTGCAGCGAAGACGGCTTTTGGGACAAGGGCAGCTTCTACAACCGGCTCACCGACATCCACGCCTTCGGCATCGAGGCCAACGCCGACAAGATCGGCGGCACCGCCGCCGGCGTGGTGGGCGCGGCCGTGGCGGCGCATGCCGCGGCCAGCGTGATCAAGCGGCTGTCTTCGGACAAGTCGACCAAGACCGACACCACCGCCTGAGCACGGAGCAAACACACATGGCTGCCTACGCAACCCAAGGCTTCAATATCGACGACAGCGGCCGCCGCATCGTCGTCGATCCCGTCACCCGCATCGAAGGGCACATGCGCTGCGAGGTGAACGTCGACAAGAACAACGTCATTCGCAACGCGGTGAGCACCGGCACGATGTGGCGCGGGCTCGAGGTCATTCTCAAAGGCCGCGACCCGCGCGACGCCTGGGCCTTCGTCGAACGCATCTGCGGCGTCTGCACCGGCTGCCACGCGCTGACCAGCGTGCGCGCGGTGGAAGATGCCCTGGGCATCAAGATCCCGAAGAACGCCCACCTCATCCGCGAGATGATGGCCAAGACGCTGCAGGTGCACGACCATGCCGTGCACTTCTACCATTTGCACGCGCTGGACTGGGTGGACGTCGTCTCGGCCCTGAAGGCCGACCCGAAGAAGACCAGCGAGCTGCAGGGCCTGGTGTCGCCGGCACATCCGATGAGCTCGGCCGGCTACTTCCGCGACGTGCAGAACCGCCTCAAGCGCTTCGTCGACAGCGGCCAGCTCGGCCCCTTCATGAACGGCTACTGGGGCAACAAGGCCTACGTGCTGCCGCCCGAGGCCAACCTGATGGCGGTGACGCACTACCTGGAGGCGCTGGACCTGCAGAAGGAGTGGGTCAAGATCCACACCATCTTCGGCGGCAAGAACCCGCACCCCAACTACCTGGTGGGCGGCGTGCCCTGCGCCATCAACATCGACGGCGACGGTGCTGCCGGTGCGCCGCTGAACATGGAGCGGCTGAACTTCGTCAAGGCGCGCATCGACGAGATCATCGAGTTCAACAAGAACGTCTACGTGCCCGACGTGCTCGCCATCGGCACCATCTACAAGCAGGCGGGCTGGTTGTACGGCGGCGGCCTGTCGGCGCTGAACGTGTCCGACTACGGCGAATACCCGAAGACCAACTACGACAAGAGCACCGACCAGCTGCCCGGCGGCGTGATCCTCAACGGCAACTGGAACGAGATCCTGCCCATCGACCCGCGCGACCCCGAGCAGGTGCAGGAGTTCGTGCCGCACAGCTGGTACAAGTACGCCGACGAGAAGAAGGGCCTGCACCCCTGGGACGGCGTCACCGAACCCGACTACCAGCTGGGCGCCAGGACCAAGGGCACGCGCACGAACATCGAGCAGATCGACGAGAGCGCCAAGTACAGCTGGATCAAGGCCCCGCGCTGGCGCGGCCACGCGATGGAGGTGGGCCCGCTGTCGCGCTACATCCTGGGCTACGCCCACGCGCTGCGCGGCAACAAGTACAGCCAGCGCGTGAAGGAGCAGATCGAGATCTCGGCCGCCGCCATCAACAGCGGCATTCCGAAAGCCCTGGGCCTGCCCGAGACGCAGTACACGGCCAAGCAGCTGCTGCCCACCACCATCGGCCGCACGCTGGCGCGCGCGCTCGAAGGCCAGTACTGCGGCGAGATGATGCTCGACGACTGGCATGAGCTGATGGCCAACATCAAGGCCGGCGACCGCGCCACCGCCAACGTCGACAAATGGGACCCGGCCACCTGGCCGAAAGAGGCTAAGGGCGTGGGCACCGTGGCCGCGCCGCGCGGCATGCTGGGGCACTGGATCCGCATCAAGGACGGCCGCATCGAGAACTACCAGTGCGTGGTGCCCACCACGTGGAACGGCAGCCCGCGTGACCACAAGGGCCAGATCGGCGCCTTCGAGGCCAGCCTGATGAACACGCCCATGGCCAACCCCGACCAGCCGGTGGAGATCCTGCGCACGCTGCACAGCTTCGACCCCTGCCTGGCCTGCAGCACGCACGTGATGAGCGAAGACGGGCGCGAGCTCGCCACCGTCAAGGTCCGCTGAAGGAGGCCGCCATGGCAGCAACATCCGCAGACGGCGGCGCCGGCCGCATCGCGCACAGCCGCAACATCCAGGCGGTGTACGTGTACGAGGCGCCGGTGCGCCTGTGGCACTGGGTCAACGCGCTGGCCATCACGGTGCTGGCCGTCACCGGCTACTTCATCGGCTCACCGCTGCCGACGACACCCGGCGAGGCCAGCGCGAACTACCTGATGGGCTACATCCGCTTCGCGCACTTCGTGGCCGGTTATGCGCTCCTCGTGGGGCTGCTCGGGCGCACCTACTGGGCCATCGTCGGCAACTGGCACTCGCGTGAGCTGTACAGCGTGCCCATCTTCCAGCGTGCCTACTGGCGCGAAGTGCTGACCATGCTGCGCTGGTACAGCTTCACCATCGGCCGCCCCAGCCGCTATGTGGGCCACAACCCGCTGGCGCGGCTGGCGATGTTCAGCGTCTTCTTGCTGACGGCCGTCTTCATGGTGGTGACGGGCTTTGCGCTGTATGGCGAGGGCACGCAGCCGGGTTCGTGGGCCAACCGCGCCTTCGGCTGGGTGATCCCGCTGATGGGCCAGAGCCAGGACGTGCACACCTGGCACCACCTGGGCATGTGGCTGATGATCACCTTCATCATCGTGCACGTGTACGCCGCGGTGCGCGAGGACATCATGGGCCGGCAGAGCATCATCAGCACGATGGTGTCCGGCTGGCGCACTTTCAAGGACTGATGATGGCCCCCCCCCGTAGCGCCGTAGGCGCTCCCCCCCAGGGGGGCGACGCTGGCGGACCGGCAGAGCCGGATCCGCGGCGTCCGCTTGGTGAAGACGATTCCACCATCGTGGTTCTCGGCATCGGCAACGTGCTGTGGGCCGACGAAGGCTTCGGCGTGCGCTGCGTTGAAACTCTGCAGCAGCGCTGGGACTTCGCGCCGCATGTGCAGCTGGTCGACGGCGGCACGCAGGGCCTGTACCTGGTGCACCACGTGCAGTCCGCTGCCAGGCTGCTGATCTTCGACGCCATCGACTACGGCCTGGAGCCCGGTACGCTGAAGCTGATCGAGAACGAGGACGTGCCGCGTTTCATGGGTGCCAAGAAGATGAGCCTGCACCAGACCGGCTTCCAGGAGGTGTTGTCGCTGGCCCAGCTGACCGAGCAGTACCCCGAACAGGTGCTGCTGATCGGCTGCCAGCCCGAGATGCTGGAAGACTTCGGCGGCAGCCTGCGGCCCAGCGTGAAGCTGGCGCTGGAAGACGCCGTGGCCCTGGGCGTGGCGCGCCTGCGCGAGTGGGGCGCCGAGCCGGTGGTGCGCCAGGCGCCGCTGCACGGCGACGAGGCCGTCACGGTGCCCACGCTGGCCATGGGCGCCTACGAAGCCGGCCGCCCGGGTGCCGAGCGCGCCTGCCGCGTGGGTGATGAGCGCTTCATGCCGCCGGGCCACCGGGAGTCGGCATGTGCATAGGCCTGCCGATGAAAGTGTGCGCACTGCGGCCCGGCCATGCCACGGTCGAAGGCCGCGGCCAGCGCCTGGACGTGAACACCGCGCTGGTGGGCGCGCTGCGCCAAGGCGACTGGGTGCTGGTGTTCCTGGGCACGGCGCGCGAGCGCATCAGCGCCGAACGCGCCCACGAAGTGAACGCCACGCTCGACCTGCTGGAAACCGCGATGCGCGGCGACACGGCCGACGAGCCGGCCTTCGAACTGCCATCCCGAATGAGTACCGCGCAGCTGCTTGCGCTTTCCGGAACACCGACATGAGCACCGATACCCTCGATCAAGTCCAGGCCCCGCCGCTGGTGGCGCGCCTGGTGAACAGCTTTGGCGCGACCTGGGTCGACAGCCGCAACGCCGCCGACTTCGCCGCCGGCCCCGGCGAGCGCGTGCTGTTCTTCAGCGGCGACCCGGTGCGCTTCCCCGAGTGCCTGGACGTGGCCGTGGTGCTGCCCGAGCTGCAGGCCGCCTTCCCGCGGCGCCTGCACATCGGCGTGGTGCTGCCGTCCGACGAGGACGTGGTCGCCAAGCGCTACGGCGCCCAGCGCTGGCCCTCGCTCGTGTTCCTGCGCGAAGGCCGCTACGTCACCACCATCGCCGGCATGCTGGACTGGACCGACTACGTCGAGCGCGTCACCGAAGCGCTGGACATGCCCACCTCGCGCGTGCCGGGCATCGGCATCGCCGTGGTGTCCGCCGATGGCGGTGGATCGTCCTGCCACTGAGAGCCCCCATGAACCCTTCCGCTACGGCCAAGCCTTTCCCCATTCCCGTCGTCGCCTTCGGGCCCGGCAGCCAGGAAGAGGACGAGACCCTCGACTACATGTCCATGCCTGCCGGCATGGAGACCTACCGCCCGCCGGCCCTGCCCGAACCCGAGGAGCTGGCGGCGCACACCGGCGCCTTGCGCGTGCTGCACGAGGTGCTGGACACGCTGCGCCGCGCCGCGGCCGGCGAGGCCGTCGAGCCGGTGCCCGTGGTGGGCCTGGATGCGGCGGAACTGGCGTTGATCCACCAGGTGCTGGGTGAAGGCGATGTCAGTGCGCAAGTGCTGGCCAGCCCGGGGCGGGGCGCCGTGCAGGCACAGGAATCGGTGTTCACCGGCGTGTGGCGCGTGCTGCACACCGCGCCCGACGGAAGCGTGCACGACAGCATCGAAGTCGGCCCCATCCCCGCCGCCCTCGACTGGGCAGCGGCGCAGGACGCCACCGTGCCGCGTCCCGACCCCGGCCCCATGCCGGCCGAGGTGATGAACGCCCCGCACATCCTGGCCGAACTGGCCGACGTGCGCGCGCGCTGGCAGGCGGGCGACGCCAACCACATCGTCAACCTCACGCTGCTGCCGCTGGCCGCGGCCGACATCGCCTGGCTTGACCACGTGCTGGGCACCGGCCGCGTGCTGGTGCTGTCGCGCGGCTACGGCAACTGCCGCATCACCAGCACCAACGTGCCGCACACCTGGCGCCTGGTCTACTACAACTCACAGGACCATGTGATCCTCAACACGGTCGAAGTGAGTGGTGTGCCGGAGGTGGCCTGCGCCGCGCCCGAGGACCTGGTCGATTCGCTGGACCGCCTGGCCGAGGTGCTGGCCTGGGTGCACGGGGTCTAGCGGCCCATGTTCGAAGGCAGCTACCTCGGTGACCGCCAGCGCCTGCCGGCTGCGGCGCGGCTGGAGTGCAAGATCTGCTGGTGGGTCTATGACCCCGCTGTGGGCGACAGCACCTGGCAGGTCAGCGCCGGCACCGCCTTCGCCGAACTGCCCGCGCACTGGCGCTGCCCGCAGTGCGACGGCGAGGCCGAGCAGTTCATGGTGCTGGAAGGCCCGTGAGCAGCGCACGGCTGGCCGCCGCCGTGGCGCAGCTGGAGGCCAGCTTCCGCGGCGTGGCGCAGCAGCGCATGGCCGGCGTGCCGGTGCTGCACCCGGGGCTGCGTGTGCAGGCGCTGGGTTTCGTGGCCGATGAAGACGTGGCCACCGGCATCCTGCTCACGCCCTGGTTCATGAACCTGGTGCGTCTGCCGCTGGCCGGCCAGGCCATGCTGGCGCCCGGGCACAAGGTGGTGCGTGCCGTCGGCACGCGCGAGTTCGAGTTCATCGGCGGGCATGAGCCGGCATTGGGTGCTTACGAGGCGGCCTCGCTGTTCTCGCCGATGTTCGAGTTCGCCGACCAGGCTGCGGCCGTCGCCACCGCCACGGCGGTGCTCGAGCAGCTGCGGCCGCAGGAGGTGGCCGCGCGCCGGGGTTTCCTCTTCGGCCGCAGCGCGGTGGGGCCTGCGGCGTGAACGGCGCGCTGCGGCTGCACCCGGGGCGTGAGCGAGGCCGAATCACCGGTGGCCGGCCGGAGCTGGCCTCGCGCACCGCTGTGGGCGCGCTGGCCGATGAACTGCCGCAGCGCCTGGGCGCGCTGTTTGCGCTGTGTGCCATGCCGCATCGCCTGGCGGCCAGCCGGGCTGTCGATGCGGCACTCGGCCGCGCGCCGGCGGCCGATATGGCCCAGGCCCTGCGGCTGAGCCAGGCGCGCGAGCAGATCCTGCGCATCGCCCACGACTGGCCGCGCCTGCTGCCCGGCGCGCCGGCCTGCATCGATGCACCACTGCAACTTCGCGCCTGCCCACTCTGGCGCAGCGAACTCGACGCCGCGGCACAGCTGGCCGCCTTGCCGGCCTGGCTGGAACACAAGTGGCTTGGCATGGCGCCCACGGCCTGGCTGCGCCATCACGAGCAAGACCCCGCCGGCTGGGCGCGGCGCTGGTGCACGGGTGCTGCGGGCATCGCCGCGGCCGTGCTGCGCAGCCAGTGTCGCGACGATGGGCCGCACACGCCGGGCGCCACCGCGCTTACGCCGCTGGTCGACGCCGACACGCACATGCCACGCCTGGCCCGACAGATGCTGGCCGAACCGGGCTTCTGCAGCCGCCCGCACTGGCAGGGCGCGGTGCCCGACACCGGGCCCTGGTCGCGTGCTGCCGACCCCTTGCCGCCGCAGGGGCAGGGCACCTGGCCGCGCCTGCAGAGCCGCTTGGTCGACCTGCTGCGCCTGGTCGCACCCGGCGGCGAACGCTGGCTGGCGCAGGGCGCGTTGCCGGTGGGTGCGAACACCGGCGTGGCCTGGGTCGAGATGGCGCGCGGCCTGCTCGTGCATGCGGTGCAACTGGAGCCGGGTGCAGCCGGCCCGCGCGTCGCCGCATGCCGCGTGCTGGCGCCCACCGAATGGAACTTCCACCCCGAAGGCACGCTGGCTCGGGCCCTGGGCGAACTGCAGGGCGCAGGTGCGGCCGACGCCGCACGGCGCCTGGCCGTGGCATACGACCCCTGCGTCGAATTCAGCGTGCACGCCCCGGCCCAGGAAGCCGCCCATTGACGCCGCGCCTGCCCTGTCGCCATGGCTTTCACCATCTACCGCAAGACCCCCGCCGGCGTGGCCGCCCTGCGCGAACGCCGCGCCGGCCTGGACGCCCGCGCCCGCACGTTGCTGATCCTGTGCAACGGCCTGCTCGGCGAGCAGGCCCTGGCCGAGCAGATGCGGCAGCCGGTGGCCGCGCTGCTGGTGCAGCTGTGCCAGCAGGGCTTGCTGGAACCGGTGCTCGAGTCGCGCGCCTTGCCCGCCAGCCCGCGCCCGGCACCGGCCCCAGCACCCCCGCCAGCACCCCAGCCTGGCCTGCCGCACGAGCAGCACCAGGCGGTGATGCAGCGTGCCTGGCGTGCGCTGGAGCCGCTTTTCGGCCCCGGCACCGACGAGCGCCTGCTGCCCCTGCAGCAGGCCACCACGCCGGCCCAGTTGCGCGCCGCGCTGGACGGGCTGCGCGACGCCCTGGCCATCTACCGCGGCCGCAGGAACGCGGCCGAGCTGATGGCGCGCATCGAACACGGCTGAAGCCGCCCCACCTTCCGCCGCTACCATCGGCCTTCCGAGCCTGCATGCCTTGATGAACGCCCCCGAACCCGATCTGCCCGCGGCCCTGTGTGCGGGCGCCGAACCGCCGCTGGTGCTGGTGGTCGACGACGAAGTGCGGTCGCAGGAAGCGATGCGTCGCACGCTGGAAGACGAGTGCCGCGTGCTGGTGGCCGGCGACACCACGCAGGCCCGGGCGCTGATGGAACGCCACGACGTGGCCGTGGTGCTGTGCGACCAGCGCATGCCGGGCCAGACCGGCGTCGAGTTCCTCAAGGACCTGCGCGAACACTGGCCCGACACCGTGCGCATCCTGGTCTCGGGCTACACCGACAGCCAGGACATCATCAGCGGCGTCAACGAAGCCGGCATCTACCAGTACGTGCTGAAGCCCTGGACACCCTCGCACCTGCTGGCCACGGTGACGGGCGCGGTGGAAGCGCGCCAGGCCCACCACAGCCTGCACCGGCTGGAGCTGGACCTGCGCGCCGGCGGCCGCGGCCTGGCCGCACGGCGCCAGCAGCGCCTGCGCGAGCTCAAGAACACCTTCGGCTTCGACCGCATCGTGCGCGCGCCCGGCAGCCCGGTGGACGCGCTGTGCGAGATGGCGCAGCGCGTGGCGCGTCACGACATCTCGGTGCTGGTGCTGGGTGAGTCGGGCACCGGCAAGGAGCTGCTGGCGCGCGCCATCCACATGGCGTCACCTCGCATGGCCGGCCCCTTCGTGGTGGAGAACTGCGCCGCGCTGGCCGACACGCTGCTGGAAAGTGAACTCTTCGGGCACAAGCGAGGCAGCTTCACCGGCGCGGTGGAAGACCACATCGGCCTGTTCCAGCGCGCGAACGGCGGCACCGTGTTCCTGGACGAGATCGGCGAGACCACCCCCGCCTTCCAGGTCAAGCTGCTGCGTGTGCTGCAGGAAGGCGAGGTGCGCCCGGTGGGTGCGCCGCGGCCGGTGCCGGTGGACGTGCGCGTGATCGCCGCCACCCACCGCGACCTGGAAGCCGACGTGCGTGCCGGCCGCTTCCGCGAAGACCTGTACTACCGCATCGCGGCCATCACTTTGGGCATGCCGGCGCTGCGCGAACGCCCGGGCGACATCGTGCCCATCGCCGAACGCCTGGCCGTGGACGTGGCCGGTGAACTGGGCCGCCCGCCGGCCACGCTCGACGACGACTGCCGTGCCTTGATGATGGGCTACCCCTGGCCCGGCAACATCCGCGAGCTGCGCAACGAACTGGCGCGCGCGCTGGCGCTCAGCGACGAGCTGCACCTGCGCGCCGCGCTGCTGTCGCGCCGGCTGCAGGGCGGGCAGGCCTCGCGCTCGGCCACGGGCGCCGCGGCCGCCTTGCCCGATACCGGCACGCTGCAGGAAAGGCTCGACGCGGTGGAGGCCATGGTGCTGCGCGAGGTGATGCTGCGCCACCGCTGGAACAAGACCAAGGCCGCGGCCGAACTCGGCCTGTCGCGCATGGGCCTGCGCGCCAAGCTGCAGCGTTTCGGTCTCGAGGACGCCTGATGTTGAACGTGCTCTGGCTGCAAAGCGGTGGCTGCGGCGGCTGCAGCATGTCGCTGCTGTGCGCCGACACGGCCGACTTCCCCGGCCTGCTGCGCGCCGCCGGCATCAGCCTCTTGTGGCATCCGTCGCTGTCGCTGCAGAGCGGCGACGAGGTGCTGGCGCTGCTGGATGACTGCATCGCCGGCCGCACGCGCGTCGACGTGCTGTGCGTCGAAGGCGCCTTGCTGCGCGGCCCCAATGGCACGGGCCGCTTCCACCTGCTGGCCGGCACCGGCCAGCCGATGATCCACTGGGTGCAGCGCCTGGCCGCGGTGGCGCGCCACGTGGTGGCGGTGGGCAGCTGCGCGGCCTGGGGCGGGGTCTCGGCCACCGGCAGCAACCCCACCGACGCCTGCGGCCTGCAGTACGACGACGACCGGCCTGGCGGCCTGCTCGGCGCCACCTTCCGCGCGGCCGCTGGCCTGCCGGTGATCAACGTCGCCGGCTGCCCCACGCACCCCGGCTGGGTGACCGACACGCTGATGGCCCTGGCCGCCGACGCCTTCACAACGGCCGACCTCGACCCATTGAACCGCCCCCGCTTCTATGCCGACCAGCTGGTGCACCACGGCTGCACGCGCAACGAGTACTACGAGTTCAAGGCCAGCGCCGAGAAGC
>CAYREA010000173.1:0-9673 GCA_964423075.1 uncultured Rubrivivax sp.
GCACCGCGCTGGCGCGCGCGCTGGCCAACGACCCGCGCATGCTGCTGATGGACGAACCCTTCGGCGCGCTCGACCACCAGACGCGCGAGCTGATGCAGGAGCTGCTGCTGGGCATCTGGGAACGCCAGCGCAAGACGGTGCTCTTCGTCACCCACGACATCGACGAGGCCGTGTTCATGGGCAGCCGGGTGGTGGTGATGAGCGCGCGGCCCGGCCGCATCAAGCTCGACCGGCCGGTGCCGCTGGCGCACCCGCGCCACTACTCGGTGAAGACCACGCCCGAATTCACCGCGCTGAAGGCCGAGCTGACCGAAGCCGTGCGGGCCGAGGTGCTGGCGGCGCAGACCTGAATCGCAGCCCACGATGTCGGGTTTGGCCCGGCGTTTGCGTTGTTACCCGCATGCCTGCCATCGAACCCTACTTTCGCGAAAGCGGCCGCGGCCGCGGCCCGTCCGTCGTCTGCCTGCATGCCAACGCCAGCAGTTCCGGCCAGTGGCGCGACTTGCTCGAGGAACTGGGCGCCACGCACCATGTGCTGGCACCCGATCTCTACGGCGCCGGCAAGAGCCCCGACTGGCCTTCGCCCAGCCTCATCAGCCTGGCCGACGAAGTGGACTTCATCGAACCCGTGCTGGCGCGTGCCGCGGCGCCGCTGGTGCTGGTGGGCCATTCACACGGTGCGGCCGTGGCCCTGATGGCCGCCTTGCGCCAGCCGGGCCGCGTGCGCGCGCTGGTGCTGTACGAGCCCACGCTGTTCGCGCTGGTCGACGCTCACCAGCCCGCGCCCAACGGTGCCGACGGCATCCGCCAGGCCGTGGCCGATGCCGGCGCCGCGCTCGACGCCGGCAACCACGACGCCGCGGCCGAACGTTTCATCGACTTCTGGATGGACGCGGGCAGCTGGCGCGGCATGCCGGCCCAGCGCCAGGCCGGCATCGCGGCGTCCATCGTCAACGTGCGCCGCTGGGGCCATGCCCTCTTCAACGAACCGACGTCGCGCGCGGCCTTGGGCGCACTCACCATGCCGGTGCTGCTGATGGTGGGCGGGCGTTCACCCGAAGCGGCGCAGGCGGTGGCGCGGCAGCTGGGGCCTGCGCTGCCGCGGGTGCAGCGCTGCGACCTGCCGGCGCTCGGTCACATGGGCCCGGTGACGCACCCCGAGGTGGTCAACCCGGTGATCCGCGACTTCCTGGCCACGCTCTGAAGCCGGCGGCGCGGCCGCGTCAGCCACACGCAGGCCAGCGCCACCGCCGCACCGGCGGGGATGTCGATCATGTGGTGCTGGTAGGTCGTCAGCACCGACACGCCGATCAGCACGAACCAGCCCGCCAGCGCGGCGCGCGCCAGGCCGCGCAGCCGCGCCTCGAAGTGCACCCACAGCAGCACCAGCACGGCGATGTGCAGCGAAGGCGCTCGGTTGTACGGGCGGTCGAAGGCGGCCAGGCCTTCGAAGGCCAGTGCCGTGAGCCCGCTGGTGGCCGGCCGCTCGAAGGTGTAGCGCAGCGGCACCAGGGCGTAGATCACCAGCGCCATGGCCAGCACCAGCAGCAGGCGCTTGCAGTGCAGGTCCAGCGCGCCGCGTCCGCTGAAGAAGGACGCGATGAAGAACAGCCCGATCGACAGGTAGGGCCAGATGGTCCAGTCGACGAAGGGGATGTGACGCTCCCAGGCGAAAACGCCCTCGCCGACATCGCTGCGCTGCTGCGTGAGGTGGTTGCTCAAGGCGTAGAGCAGCGTGAAGGGCAGGCCCACGGCCAGCAGGCGGCGGGTGGCATGAAGGACGTGCGGCGGCATGGGCGTGGTCTCCGTCGGCCGGCGCTGCGGCATGCAGCGCCCTTGCCTTCGATACGGCCCAGCAGCGGCCATGCGGACATTCCATCCTCCCGTTGAAGGACAGGCGCCGGGCGCCATGTCCGGCGCACGCGATCGGGCTCGTATTGAGGGTCAGGCGGGCCCATCGGCGCGCCCACCCCATCGGAGGAAACCATGAGCCCATGCCTGATCGCCTTCCGCTGCGCGCGCGTCGCCCTGCTGCCCGTCGCGCTGGTCTTGTCCGCCTGCGGCGGTGCGTCCGACACGGCGCCGTCCGCGGTGCCGCCACCGCTGTTCGACGATGCCGGCCGTGTGCAGGCCTGGGCCACCGAGGCCCGCCCGGGTGTGCCTGGCGCCACCGAGGAGCAGTTGCGCTGGCAGGAACTGGTGTCCTCGCCGACCACGGTGGTGTTCGACCTCGACGTGCTGGGCGGCCCCGCGGCCCTGGCGCAGGCGCAGGTGGCACAGGCAACCAAGCCCCTGCCCGGCACCGTGTGGTTCGTGCGCGGCGGCACGCCGCAGGACGCCGCGAGCGTGGTCGATGCGCTGCGCCAGCAGGGCCTGGAGCTGGTCTTCCAGGTCTACTGAAAGGTTTCGGCCCTGCCGGTCCTGCCCGCCGCCGCTACCATCGCCACCGTTCGGGTGTCGGTGGAGCGGCGACCGCATGGGGGACATCACGCAGTTGATCGTGCGAGCCCGCGGCGGCGAGCGGGCGGCTTTCGACGCGCTGTTCGAGGCGCTCTATCCCGAGCTGCGCCGCATCGCGCACGCGCGCCTGTCGCGCAATGTGCGCGACACCCTGATGGACACCACCGCACTCGTGCACGAGTGCTACCTGAAGTTCCTGGGCGCGCGCCGGCTGGCGGTGGAAGACCGGGTGCACTTCCTGGCCTACTCGGCCACGGCCATGCGTTCGATCATCGTCGACGCCGCACGCGCCGCGCGCGCCGAACGCCGCGGCGGTGATGCCGCGCACATCACGCTCAACACCGAACACGCCGACGGCCTGGCCCATGGCGAGGACGAGATCGTCGACGTCGACGAAGCGCTGAGGGAGCTGGCCAAGCTCGACGGCCGGCTGGTGCAGGTGGTGGAGATGCGCTACTTCGGCGGCATGAGCGATGCCGAGATCGGCACCGCGCTGGGTGTGACCGACCGCACCGTGCGGCGCGATTGGGAGAAGGCGCGCTTGCTGCTGGCGCACGCGCTGCGCGAAGCCTGAGCCGGGGGCTCAGCCGGCGGCCGCCAGCCTTGTGGCCGTGCGCAGGCGCGGGCTGTCGGGGTGCTGCCCGCGCAGCAGCTCCAGCGCGGCACGGGCCGCCGCGGCGGCCTGCTCGGCACGGCCCAGCGCCAGCCAGGCTTCGGCGCGGCGCAGCAGCGATTCGGCCTGCGCCACCGCGTAGGGCGCGGGCTGCTGAGGCGGCTGCGCCAGTTCGTGTTGCGCCGTCGCGGCGTCGCCGCTGCGCGCGGCGGCGAGCGCCAGCCACTCGCCCGCCGCGTCGTTCCATGAGGACGCCACCGCGCCGTGCCGGGCCAGCAGTTCGCGCATGACGCCTGCGCTGGCGCGTGCGCCCGCCGTGTCGCCGAGTTGCAACCGAGCCCAGGTGCGCAGGTCCAGCAGGCGCAGCCAGCCGGTGGTCGGCCGGTCGCGCTCGGGCCAGGCCTGCAGCAGCGTCTCGGCGCGGGCTGCCGCTTCGTCGACGCGGCCCGCGGCGGCCAGCACCCGGCACTCCAGGGCATGGTAGGTGTCGGCATCGCGCAGGCCGCGTGTCTTCAGCAGCGCCGTCGCGTCGGGGCTCACCAGCGCGAGCGCAGCCGCCATGTCACCGTACAGGTACTCGTTCTCCAGGCCCCGTGCGCGCAGCGTGGCCAGGGCGGCCTGGGTGTCGGCGCCGGCCGGCAGGCCTGTGATGACCGCGCGCTCCTCGGCCAGCATCGTGCGCGCCTCTTCGTGGCGGCCCTGGCGCGCCAGGGCCTGCACCAGGCGGCCGAAAGCGCGCACCCGGTTGCGGTTGTTGCGCGGGTACTGCGTGTCGAACAGGCGCAGCACCTCGCGCATCGAGGCCTCGGCTTCAACGGTCTGGCCGCGGGCGAGCTGGGCCAGCGCCAGCACCTGCAGGTTGTCGGCGAGTTCGTCGTCGTCGGCCGTGCCGGCGGCGGCCGCCCCCTCGTAGGCCTGCCGGGCCACCTGCAGCGCCCGCGCTTCGTCGAAACCCAGGTGCAGGCCGGCCAGCACGGACAGGTTGTGAAAGCGCAGCATGTGCGTGGGGAAGGCGGCTGCGGCACGCCCTTCCGCTTCCTGCAGCACGCGCTGGGCCTCGGCACGCCGGCCGCGCGCCAGCACGAGCCGGCCCAGGTCGGTGGCGATGCGCAGCCGCGCCAGCCCGCTGCGCTCGTCGCGGGCATCGGGCGCCCAGTCCAAGCCCGCGCGGCGCATCGCCTCGGCCTCGTCGAGGCGGCCCAGCTGGTACAAGGTGCGGCCCAGGCCCGCGTAGGCATCGATCACGCGCTCCGGCTCCGCGCGGTGCTGGCGCAGGTGGGCCAGGTATTCGTGGCCGACCACCTGCGAGCGTTCGAAGTCGCTGGTGTAGTTCAGCTGCACCGCCACCGCCTCCAGCAGCGCCTGCCACTCCGCGGGGCGGTGCAAGAAGCGCGGCGCCATCGCCCGCAGTTGCGCCTCGAGCAAGCGTGACACCGCATGCGGCTGCGCGAGCGTGCCCGCGTCGGCGGTGGCGGTGGACGACAGCAGCGTCATCGCTTCGAGGTACAGGTCGCGCACCGCCTGCTGCCGCGCCACTTCGGCCTGCGCGCGCCGGCTCTCCGCGCGCGCCTTGGTGGCCTGCCAGACCGCGGCGCCGGCGCCGGCCACGATGGCCAGGCCCAGTGCCGCCGAGAAACCCAGCGCCAGCCGGTGCCGCCGCAGCAGCCGGCGCGTGCGGTACCAGCGGCTGTCGGGCCGCGCCCGCACCGGCTCGTGCTGCAGGTGGCGTTCGATGTCGGCCGCGAAGCTGGCCACGCTGGCGGTGCGCACGGCCGGGTTCTTCTTCAGCGCCTGGTTGAGGATGGCGTCGAGGTCGCCGCGCAATGCCTTCTTCAGCGCCGGAGTGCCGGCCCGCTCGCTGGCCAGCGGCGGCTCGGCCAGCGCGATGGCCTCTTCGAGTTCGGCCACGCTGCCGCGCTTCAGGCGGTAGGGCCGCGCGCCGGCCAGCAGTTCGTAGGCCACCACGGCCAGGCTGTACACGTCGCTGGCCGTCGACAGCGGATCGCCGCGTATCTGCTCGGGGCTGGCGTAGTCCAGCGTCAGCGCCGCGCCGGCCACGCGGGTGAGCGCGGTCTCCTGCGTGTGTTCGCCTTCCAGCAGCTTGGCGATGCCGAAGTCCAGCAGCCGCACCTGGCCTTCGGCGGTGACCAGGATGTTGGCCGGCTTCAGGTCGCGGTGCACCACCAGCCGCGCGTGGGCGTGCGACACCGCCGCGGCCACCTGCAGCAGCAGCGCCAGCCGCGCGCGCACCGGCAACTGGTGCTGGTGGCAATAGGTGTCGATGGCCTGGCCGTCGACGTACTCCAGCGCCAGGTAGGGCCGGCCCTGCCCGTCGACGCCGGCGTCGTACAGGCGCGCGATGTGGGGGTGCTCCAGCGTGGCCAGGATGTCGCGTTCACGCGCCAGGCGCTCGGCCACGGCGCCACCCCAGGCCAGGCGCGGCAGCTTCAGCGCCACTGGGCGCTTGAGCTGGCCGTCGGCGCGCTCGGCCAGCCACACCACGCCCATGCCGCCGCGGCCCAGCGGCGCCTGCAGGCGGTAGGGGCCCACCAGGTCGCCGGCGGCCGGCTCGTCGCCCGGTGCGGCCGGGGTGGGCAGGCGGGGCAGGGTGCCCATGAAGTCGCCGGTCTCGGCCTGGGCGTGTGCGCCCAGCAGGTGCGCCACGGTGTCGCGCAGCGCGGCGCGCTCGCCGTCCAGGCGCGCCAGCCAGGCGCTGCGTTCGGCCGCGGGCAGCGCCAGCGCCTCGTCGAGCAGCGCGTCGATCTCCGGCCAGCGCGCGGCCAGGTCTTGCAGCGGGTTCATGGTGCGGCTCCGGTGCGGCGGGGTCCCTCTGTATCCGCTTACGTTGCCACAGTCCCGAAGCGGACACCGTCACCCCATTTCGGGAGGCCCTGTCCGGCTGCCCGGCCCGGCTGCGTAAGGAAGGGGGAGAGCGCCAACCCGGCCTCGTGAAGGACCCCGATGAACCGAACCGTGTCTCCTGCCGCCGCTGCCCCCGGCGTGGACCTGCTGGCCCTGGCCTTCACCGTCTTCAACGGTCTGCGCACGCTGGCCTACCTGCCCACCATCTGGTCGGTGGTGCAAAGCGGCAGTTCCGACCAGCACGCCCTCTTCACGTGGATCACCTGGTGCGGTGCCAACGCCACCATGGCGGCCTGGGTCTACCGCCGCAACGGGCGCTGCTGGGACCGGGTGGTGCTCATCAACACGGCCAACGCGGTCCTGTGCCTGGCCACCGGCCTGGTCATCACCTGGTATCGCCTGTAAGGCCGCCGCGCGTGCCGCACAGCAGCCGGCCCTTGTAGGCGGGCAGGCCCGCGCTGGCGGCGCGGTCGAGCCGCTCTTCGTGCAGCTCGAAGCCCAGCGCCTGCATCGCGCGCTTGAAGGCGGGGCGGTTGCCGCGGTCGGGGTCGACGATCCACACCTCGGCCGCCGGCATGGCGTGGCGGCCGATGAAGGCGGCCAGCAGGGCGCCCGAGCCGCGTTCGTAGAGCAGGTCGCTGCCGATCAACAGGTCATAGCGGCCGCGCACGGCGCCCAGCAGTGGGGGCAAGTCGCCAGCAGGTAGGGCCCATTCGCCGCTGCGGTAGGCCATGGGGGCCAGGTCGTTCAGGCGCAGGTTGTGGTCCAGGAACAGCTGCGTCAGCGGGTGTTTGTCGCTCGCCGTCACGTCGGCGCCGCGGCGGTGTGCCACCAGGCTGGCCAGGGCCAGGCCGCAGCCCATCTCCAGGATGCGCTCGCCGGGCCGCAGCATGCGCGCGGCCAGGCGCACCGCCAACTGCAGGCCCGAAGGCCACAGCAGGCCGAACAGCGGCCATTCGGCCGAGCCGATGCCGGCGCGTTCGGCGATGCCCAGCGGGTCGCTGAACTGCTGGCGGTCGAGCAGCGAGCGGATGAGGATGTCGGGCACGCCCGCCACCGCGATGCGTTCCTGCTTGATCTGGTAGCCGGGCATCGCCCAGTATGCGCCGCACCGCAGAATCGCCCCATGCAACGAACTTTCGTGGCCCTGCTGCTCGGCCTGTGCACCCTGGCCGCGGCCGCCGCGCCGCTGGTGGTGGGCAGCAAGCGTTTCACCGAAAGCTACGTGCTGGGCGAGATCGTGCGCCAGACCCTGGCCGATGCCGGCGTGCCCGCCGAGCACAAACAGGGCCTGGGCAACACCGGCATCCTGGAGCAGGCGCTGGCCAGCGGCGCGGTGGACCTCTACCCCGAGTACACCGGCACCCTCGTGCGCGAGTTACTCAAGCGCGACGGCACCCCGTCGATCGACGAGCTGAACCGCTGGCTGGCGCCGCGCGGCCTGAAGGCCGCCGTGCCGCTGGGCTTCAACAACACCTACGCGCTGGCCTTGCGCGAGAGCGTGGCGGTGCAACTCGGCGTGAAGACCATCTCCGACCTGGCCAAACTGCCGCCCGGCGCGCTGAAGCTGGGCTTGTCGCACGAATTCCAGCAGCGCGCCGACGGCTGGCCCGCGCTGCAGAAGGCCTACGCGCTGCCGCAGGCGCCCGGCGCGGCGCTGGACCACGGCCTGGCCTACGCCGCGCTCAAGGCGGCCCAGGTGGACCTGATCGACGTCTACAGCACCGACGCGCAGATCGGCCGCGCCGGCCTGCGCGTGCTGGTGGACGACCGCAACTTCTTCCCGCGCTACGACGCCGTGCTGCTGATGCGGGCCGGCGTCGACGAGCGGCCACTGCTCAAGCTGGCCGGCCGCATCGACGAGAAGGCCATGATCGCGATGAACGCGCAGGCCGAGCTCGACGGCCTGGCCTTTGCCGAAGTCGCGCGGCGCTTCCTGGCCGGTGGCCCGGCCGCACCCGCGCAGCGGCAGGGCCTGTGGGCGCGCGTCTTCGCACCCGACCTCGGCCGCCTGCTGCTGCAGCACCTGGCCCTGGTGTTCGGCGCGCTGGCGCTGGCGGTGCTGGCCGGCGTGCCGCTGGGCGTGCTGGCCTTCCGCCACCCGCGCCTGGCGGGCTGGGTGCTGGGCACGGTGGGCCTGCTGCAGACGGTGCCTTCGCTGGCGCTGCTGGCCTTCCTGATCGCGCTGCTGGGCAGCATCGGCTTCGTGCCGGCGCTGCTGGCCCTCTTCGTCTACGCGCTGCTGCCCATCGTGCGCAACACGCATGCGGGCCTGGCCGGCGTGCCCACGGGGCTGGTGCTGGCGGCGCGTGCGCTGGGCCTGGACGCGCGCCACACGCTGCGCGAGGTGCAGCTGCCGCTGGCATTGCCCGTGCTGCTGGCCGGCGTGAAGACGGCGGCCGTCATCAACGTGGGCACGGCCACGGTGGCCGCCTTCGTGGGGGCGGGTGGCCTGGGCGAGCGCATCGTGGCGGGCCTGGCGGTCAACGATGTCGACACGATGCTGGCCGGTGCCTTGCCCGCGGCCCTGCTCGCCGTGCTGGTGCAGGGGCTGTTCGACCGCCTCGAGCGGCGCTGGGCGCCACCCGGGCCGGCTCAGAACCCGTAGGTGAAGCCGATGCCGATCATGCGCACGTTGGCCGATTCACCCGCGTACTTCGCCTTCGAGAAGTCGCAGCTCAGGTCGATGGCGGCGTTCTTGGACAGCGCGTAACCGACGCCGAGGCCGAAGTAGGCCTGCGTCGTGGTCTCGCTGTCGGAACCCGCTTGGCCGCCCAGCGAGGCGGTGATCTTGGTCTTCAGGCTGGCGATGCCCAGGCGGGCCACGCCGGTCCAGTCGGTGGCCAGGGGGCCGCCGAAGGCGATGCCTGCGCCGATGCCGCTGGTCTTGATCTCGGCGTTGATCGTGCCGCCGAAGTCGGGGATGCTGGCCTTGGCCTTGCCGAAGTCGTAGTAGATGACTTCGCCCGCGAGGTTGGGGCTGAACTTGTAGCCGCCGAAGAGCTTGAAGCCCGTGCCCTTGTTGTCGCAGCTGGAGGTGCCCTCGCAGTCGGCGCTGAGGTGTGTGGCCCCGACGCCCACGCCGAGGTAGCCCTGTGCGCCCGCCGCCGAGGACAGCGCCAGCGCGGAGACGGCCAGTATCGAAAGCAGAGTCTTCTTCATGATGTCCACCTGTGGTTTGGAGGAATGAGCTCCACTCTGGCGCCGGCCGCAACGGCCGTGATTGCACAAGCTCAACGCGCGACCGGGCCTGTTGCGCAAATGACGCAGCCAAGATGGCGACAATGCGAGGTTCAGGAGAGCCCGCACCGTGACCCACATCCTCCAAAACCTGCCCGCCGGCGAACGTGTCGGCATCGCCTTCAGTGGTGGCCTGGACACCAGCGCCGCCGTGCACTGGATGCGCGCCAAGGGCGCCATTCCCTGCGCCTACACCGCCAACCTGGGCCAGCCCGACGAAAGCGACTACGACGAGATCCCGCGCAAGGCGAAAGCGTATGGCGCCGACATCGCCCGCCTGGTCGACTGCCGCGCCCAACTCGTTGCCGAAGGCATCGCCGCACTGCAGTGCAGCGCCTTCCACATCACCACCGGCGGCATCACCTACTTCAACACCACGCCGCTGGGCCGCGCCGTCACCGGCACCGCGCTGGTGGTGGCCATGCGCGAGGACGGCGTCAACATCTGGGGCGACGGCAGCACCTTCAAGGGCAACGACATCGAGCGCTTCTACCGCTA
>CAYREA010000174.1:0-9607 GCA_964423075.1 uncultured Rubrivivax sp.
TGAGCGACTCGGCCTCGGCCGTCTCGGTGGCCTGCGCCGCCTTCACCTCGGCCTGCACGCGGCCCTTGTAGGTGTACTTGATGATGGCCGAGCCCAGCACCCAGGCCCAGGACAGCTGCAGCAGGAAGTCGCCGATGCCCCAGCGCCGGATTCGGGTGCGCACCTGCGGCTCGTCGGCCTGGTCGCGCGCCAGCTCCTCGATGGCGGCCTCGGCTTCGCGGCGCGCCTGCTCGGCTTCGCGCTCGGCCTGCTCAGCGTCGCGCGCGGCCTGTTCCAGCTCTGCGCGGCGCTCGCGCAGGTTCTCCTGCTCCTGGCGCATGGCCTCGGCGATCTCGCGCCGCGCCTGCTCCAGTGCCTCGCGCACCGCCTGGTTGGCGACGCCCGGGGGCAGGCGGATGTTGATCTCGCCGCTGTCTGCACCTGACGCGGCCGATGCGGCGGCCGAAGCCGCGGCGGCGCCGCTGCGCGGCGTGATCTTGATGCCGTCCTTGCCGATGTTGATCTCGATGCTCTCGGCCGGCGCCTCGGGCGCCTTGGCCGGGCGCGGGGCCTTCGGCGCCACCGGCGCCTTCGGCGGCACGGCCCGGACGCGCGGCCGCGTCGTTTCCACCTGCTCGGTGTAGCGGAAGGTGAAGGGCGGGATGTCGTGCACCATGGCCACCAGCACCACCAGCGCCACCGACAGCACGATGAAGCGGCGCCAGCTGATGCTGATCAGCCAGTTGGCGTAGAAGTGGAAGAAGCGCACCGAGGCGGATGAAAGGCGTTGCCAGCGCTGCGACCAGGTGTCGGCGTGGGCGGTGGCGGCGGTGGGCGCGGTCATGGTGCGAAAGCGGGAAGCTCGGCCTCGGTGGGATGCTGCGCACTGTACGCACCGCGGCGGGCGCAGCCAGGGGCAATCGACGCGGCGGCGCATCGTGGGGACAGGCTGCACCCATTGCCGATGGGCGGGCTGGGAACTTTTCAGGCGCCGGCCTCCAATAGAGGCGTAGCCCGCCACCCAGACCGCCCAGCCCGCCGATGATGTCCTTCGTCCCCTGGAACCGAACGCCCCGCGCGGCCGGCGCTGACGATGGCGCGCTCGTGGCGCGGGTGGCCGCTGGCGACGCGCAGGCGCTGGACCTGCTGTACCGGCGCGAGGTCGGGCCGGTGTACCGCTACGCGCTGGCGCTCAGCGGCAACGCGGCCTGGGCTGCCGACGCCACGCAGGAGGCCTTCGTCGCGCTGGCCACGCGGCCTCAGGGCTTCGACGCCACACGCGGCGCCATCGGCGCCTGGCTGGCCGGCGTGGCGCGCCACGCACTGGCCGCGACCTGGCGCGAAGGACGCCTGGAAGACCCGCTGCCCGAAGAAGGCGCCGAGGCGGTGCTGGACGCCCAGGCGGCCAGCCCCGAGACCCTGCTGGTGCGCCAGCAGGACAGCGCCGCCTTCTGGGCCGCGCTGCGCACGCTGGCCGCACCCTACCGCGAGGCGCTGGTGCTGGTGGACCTGCAGGAGCGCCCCTACGCCGAAGCCGCCGCCATCGCCGGCATCGAACTCAACACGCTGCGCACCCGGCTGCACCGGGCGCGCGGCAAGCTGGCGGTGCTGCTGGGCGCCGCCGTCGGGAGCCCGTCATGAGGGACCAGAACACCCACACGCTGGCCGCTGCGCTGCGCTGCGCCGCCGAGGAACTGCGCGCGCAGCAGCCGCCGCCGACGCTGCAGGCGCGCATCCAGGCCGCGCTGCCGCCGCGACCGGCTGCGGCGCGCCCGGCGCGGCGTGCGCTGTGGGCCTGGTCGGGCGTCGCTGCCTTCGCCACCGTGCTCCTGGGCAGCGCTCTGATGGTGTTGCGCCCGGCGCCGCCGCTGATGGTGGACGACGGCCTGCGTTTCGGCGCCTTCATGCGCATCGCACCGGCCGAGCGCTGGCCCGAGGGCGAAACGGCCGCCTGGCTGGTGCGCACCGAGTTGCCCAGCGAACGCCTGGCCGCCCTGGGCCTGCCCTACGACCCCGCCCGCGCCGGCGAGAGCGTGCGCGCGGACCTGCTCATGCACCCGTCCGGCGAAGTGCTGGCGGTGCGTTTCGTTCCCTGAAACCGCCCTATCGGAGCCGAACACCATGTCACCTGACTCGAAACACCTCGTTCCCGCGCGGCCGAGCCTGCTGCTGGCCGCCTGCCTGGCTGCCAGCGCCGCGGGCGCGGCCGAGCTGCCGCTGCCCCTCGAAGCCCAGCTCGACATCCAGCTGGCCCAGGCGCAGCTGGAGGCCGAGCGTTTCACCATCTCCGGAGACGGCTTCGACTTCGCTGGCAGCGAACTGGGCCAGGAACGGGTGGTGAAGGGTGCGCCCTACTGCGCCGACGCCGTGCACGAGACCGTGCAGTGGCTGCCCGACGGCCAGGGCGGCGCGCCCAACCGCATCGTGCGCCAGCAGTCCACGCGCCTGTGCCGCGACGGCGAGGGGCGCACGCGCCAGGAGGTGGAGCGCGGCGGCCGCAAGATCGTCTACCTGCGCGACCCCGCCGCCCGCGAAAGCTGGATGCTCGACCCCGAGCGCAGGACGGCGCGCCGCCTGGGCTTGCCGATCAACCTGCGGGTGCCCGACATGGACGGCCCGGCCTGGCGCGAGTACGGCGAGCGGATGCGCGAGTTCGGCCGTCAGATGGCCGAGCGCGCGCGCAGCGGCAACATGGGCACGGCGCCCACACCCCCCACACCGCCCACCCCCCCGACGCCGCCGACGCCGGTGATCGTCACTTCGTCGGAGACGGGTGCCAGCGGCGCCCTGCGCAGCGAGGTGCGCGTCCTGCGTCTCGACCGCAACGGCGAAGGCGCCGAATGGGCCCTGCCGCCGATGCCGGTGCAGTGGCGCGCGCGCAGCCTGGCGCCGCGGGGCGCCGGCACGGTGTCGCCACTGGGCGCCAAGGACGTGGACGGTGTGCGCGCCAACGGCGAACGCACGAGCTGGGTGATCGAAGCCGGCAAGCTGGGCAACGAGAAGCCGATCCAGATCGTCCGCGAGGTGTGGACTTCGCCCGAGCTGATGGTCACCGTGGCGTCGCGCGATTTCGACCCGCGCAGCGGGGAAACGAACTACAGGCTGAAGAACGTGAAGCGCGGCGAGCCTGACGCCACGTTGATGCGAGTGCCCGCTGACTTCAGCAAGCCGGCCCCACGCCCGTCACCGCGGGCTTCGGGGGCGGCTGGCTGAAGCAGCAGGGTCTGCACCGTCATTCAGTGCACCAGGCTGATGACGGCGGCCAGCAGCAGCGTGGCGATGGCGGTGCAGCTCACCAGGCCCAGCAGCGTCCAGTCGGCGCGGTCGGCCAGGTTGAGCTGGTCGAGCAGGTCGCGCTCGTCCAGCGCCGAGCTCGGCAGCGGCAGGGCCATGCGGGGCAGCGGGTGGGGCAGGGCGGCTTGAAAGCGGAACGTCATGATCTTGTCCTCCGTTTGCCGCGGCCGGAATCGGCCTTGGCGCGGAAGCTATTTCATGACTCATGAAGTCGCATTGCGACGCGGCTGGAAGCCGGTCCTGAGACGATAGGCAGACGATAGGCAGACGATTCCAGCCCTAGGGATGGGCGAAGAAAAGCCCCCGGGCCGGGCGGCGCGGGGGCTTTTCAGGGGCCGGGCGGGTGCTCGTCAGCGCTTGGGGCCGCCGGTGCTGGGATTGCCCGGCCCGTTCGGGTTGCCGCCAGGCGTGCCGGGCGGGTTGTCGCCGCCGCCGGTGTCGCCGCGGGGGTCGAACTTGATGTCGAAGATCGGGAAGAAGGGCGCGCGGGCCGGGAAGAAGCCGACGAACTGCGTTTCCTTGTGGTATTCGACGATGAAGTCCACCCAGCGCGGGCGCTGCTCGCGCAGGTCGGCCAGGAAGGGGATGACGTGGCGGTGCGCCGGCGGCTTCTTCTTGTCGACCGTGCCCGACAGGTAGTAGGGCGAGCGCCAGTCCCAGCGGCCTTCCAGCGCGGGGTCGGGGAAGAAGATGTTCAGGCCCAGGCGCTTGTCGCTGAAGTTGTAGACGATGGCCGGGTTGTGGGCCATCCACGGCCAGTCGACGTCGCCGAACTGCCAGATGTTGGCCAGCGCCGCCTGCAGCGCAGCCGCTGCCGCGTCCACCGGGCCCGGGCCGAACTGGGCCTGGATGGCGACGGCGAAGCTGGCGATGTCGACGAACTGGTCGGGCACCTTGAGCTCGTAGCCGGGCTCGGTGTCGTAGTGCTGCGCGGCGATGGCCGCCGCCTTGATGCGCGCCCTTGCCGCCGCGCCGCCTGAGGAACGCAGAGCGTTCGTCAGGGCCAGCGCCAGCGCGTCGATGGCGGCCACCACCGTCTTCATGCGCGCCAGCCGCACCGTGCCGGCAATGATCGGGTGGTTGTTCTTGGCGTCCAGGATCTTTCCCGTTTCCAGCGCGAACCACTTGGCCAGCTGCTCGGCCGTGGCCGAACCCGCCAGGCGCAGGTTGCGGAACACCTGTGGATAGGCCTGGCCGGCCAGGAAGAAGTCGTAGTTGGCGTAGCCGGTGGCGTAGTCGGCGTACGGGGACACGGTGTGCAGCAGCTCGACGCTGGCGTTGAAGCAATTGTTGAAGTGGATGACCGCCGGCTTGGGCACGCCGGCCTTGATGGCGGCGCGCAGGGCTTCGCCGTAGGCCCAGGTGGACAGGGGGAGGCGGGCGGCGGGTAACTCGGGCGACGCCATCTGCAGTTCCGGCGACGCCATCTGCAGCGGCGGCGAGTCGGGCTCGTCGCGGGCGGCGGCGCCCCGCGCTCGCGAACGGTCCAGCTCCGGCGACGCCAGCTGGCGTGTGCGAGGGCCCGACTCGGCAACGCCGGCCGCGGCGTCTGGGTCGAGTTCGATCGTGGTCAGGTCGCCGCTCTTGATCCAGCGCACGGGCGTGGTGATGCCGTCGTCGGTGAACCGCGAGATGCTGGTCGGCGTGATGCGGGCGAGATCGAGGTCGGGCACAAAACCGCCGCCATGTCCTTCGATGGCCAGCACGAGCGCGTCGCATGGGAAGCGCTGGTGCGCGCGGCGCAGGAAGCCGGTGAGCGCGTGCCGGTCCGACATGTCCTGCTTCCACGCCGAGACGATGCTGATGGACGCCGGCTTGAAGGCCGGGATCTCCACCAGGTACGAGTCATCGTCGAAGAGATCCACCAGCGCGCAGACATTCACGCCTTCGGCCGCCGTGGCCTGCAGTGCGCGCACCAGCGCCTGGCGCTGGATCGGCGCGATGGGCGCGTTGGGGTCGGGGTTCGGGTAGCGGCTGAGCGTCTCATCCGTTCCCAACGGTGCATACACCGCCAGCACGACGCCGTCGGCCCGCTTGGGCGCACTCTTGCTGCGGGCGCGGACGGGGGCCAGCGTGGGTAGCTTGGGCATGGTCTTTCTCTCCTCCGATTCGTGGGCTGCGGGCCTGGCGTGGCGGCATGGCTCCAGGCCGTCTGGCGATCACAGCATGCAGGGTTACAGTGCACCATCCCCAGAAGTTCAGGGCCTGGACCGTGCCGTACACCGGGCTGAGTATGCAATGAGCAAGGCAGATACCGTCGCCGGCGAGCTTGAGCGCACGCAGCCCGCGGCGGGTGCGCCCGGCGGGCGCCTGGACCTGGTGGCGAGGCTGCTCGACGCCGCCCTGCAGGCCGAGCGCAACGGCAACTTCCTGGATCTGGTGCAGCAGCGGCCCGGTGCGGCGCAATGGCTGGTGCGGCGTCACGAGCGCCTGCTGCGCGGAACCGCCGGCGAAGCGATGCCGGCAGATGCGTTGGCGCTGATGGCGCGCTGGCTGCTGCGCTGGCTTGTGGCGCAGCTGCGCCCCGATGGTGAGCCCCACCTCGACGGCATCCCGGACGCTGCCTGGCTGCACCTTCCCGCCTGGCGGCCTGCTCTTGCCGTGGGTGCCGTGGCCGGCTTCGTGGCAGTGCCCGACTTCCCGCGCCACTACCGTCGCCGCAGCGGCGAAGCGGCGCTGGAGAACCTCTGCGGACTTTGGGGCGTGGGCCAGAGCACGGTCTATCGCCTGATGGAGCGCGCGAGGCGCCAGATGGCGCAGATGGCCCTGGAGCCTGCTGCCAGCGCGAAGCGGCGCCTCTCGCTGCGAGCGGCCGTGGTGGGTGAGCTGATGCGAGCCCGTCGCGATGTGGACGGCCTGTGCAGCCCGGCCTGGCATGTCAGGCAGGCCGAGTCTGCCCAGCGCGATGGCGACGCCGCGTCTGCGTTGTGGCACCTGTGGCGCGCTGACGCCTGGCCCCGCTTTGCGAAGATCCTGTACGGGCGCGCCAGCGAATTGGTGCTGGTGCCGGAAACCGACGCACTCGTGGAGCGTGCGCTGGCCCTGACCTTGCCGCCGCCGGTCACGGTGGACCTGTGGCTGGCACTGGCTGCGCTGGCCCGTCTGCGCGGCAGCACCGAGGGTGAGTTGCGCGCCATCGAACGCGCGCGCCAGGTGGCGCAGGCCTCGCAGGAACCGCTGCTGCAGGGCGTCGCGCAAAGCGCGCTGGGCAAGTACTACGAGTCGCGGGACACCGAGCGGGCGGTCGCCTGCTACCAGGACAGCGTCGAGTTTCTCCGCCACTGCGGCCCCGAGCAGGGCGACGCGGACGCGCTGGCGCATTTCGTCACCACCTACGTTCGCCTGGCCTGGATGTACCTGCAGCGCAGCGACGAACGCAGCCGTGGCCTGCTCGACCTGGCCGAAGAGCTGCGCGCGCGTGCGCGGCTGCCCGACTCAGTGCTGGGGATGCTGGAGCAGGTGTGGGCCGAATACTGGCGCCGCAGCGGCGACCACGCGCGTTCGCTCGAGCACCGGTACCGGGCGCTGGCGATCTTCGAGCGCATCGGCGAGCGGCGCTCGATCCTGACCACCTACCTGAATCTGAGCATCAACTACAACGCCAGCGGAGAACCGGAGCGGGCGATCCGCTTTGCCGAGTTGGTGCTGCAGGAGTCGCGGCAAGGCGGTGTGGCGCGCGAGACCGTGGTCAATGCCCACCTGACCATCGGCAGCGCGCACTTCCTGGCGGGCCGCATGGACGCCTCCATCGCCGCGCACAGTGATGCGCTGGGCCTGAGCGTGCAGGCTGGTCTGGGCCTGCACCGGCTGCGGGCACACCACAACCTGGCCGAGGCCTGCTTCACGCGCTTTCGCGACCGTGGCGACCTGGCCGACGAGCGAGCAGGTGACGCGCATGTCGCGGCGGCCCTGGCCCTGCCTGAGAGCGTGGGCAGCGCCGCGATGCGCGACGCGACGCGACGCCTGAAGGCCGAGGTGCTGGGCACGGCGCCCCCGGTCGCATCCGCCGGTTACCGCGATGACACCTTGCTGCCGGCCGAAACCGCCGTGCACGCCGAAGCCTGGACCGAGGTGCAGCAGCACCGGCAGAGCCTGTCGATCCCGGCCCCGCCGCAGACCCACGCCCTGGCCCACCTGGCCATCGCCCGCGCCTACACCGCCATCGCCGCGAAGGAACGCGAAGCAGCTCTGGCGCTGATCGAGCAGCATGGCCTGCGCGCCCAGTTCGTCGCCGAACTCGACGCCCTGCGCCAGACCTTCGAACGCGAACTCACCCGCGAGCAGCAACTCGCCGCCGCCTGGAAGCAGGCGGCCGCCGACCTCGTCGACGACAGCCGCCGTGCTGCCCTCATCGCCCACCTGCTGCGCGACGGTGCCGTCAACAAGAGCGCCTACGGCGAACTCTGCGGCGTGGCCCCGGCTACCGCATCCAAGCACCTGGGCCAACTCACCGAACGCGGCCTGCTGGTGCAACTGGGCAAGGGCCCGGCCACGCGCTACGCGCTGCCCTCGGCGCCCGGCTGAGCCACGAACAGCCGGCCGCGCGCCGCGCTGGTGATGGCCGCCACGCCCGGGTGGGTGATGCGGCGCTCGATGCTGATGGCGTAGAAGTCCTCCACCATCTCGTCGCTGCGGCCCACCACCCGCACGCCGTACTGCGCGCAGGTCTCGTCCTCCACCACCGAAGGCGAGATGAACACGCCGCGGCCCTCGCGGCCGAAGGCCTTCATCAGCGCGCCGTCGTCGAACTCGCCCACCACCTGCGGGTGCAGGGCATGCCGCGTCAGCCAGGCCTCGAACTGCGGCCGGATGGTGGAGGTGGCGCCGGGTATCAGCATCGGCGCGTCGTTCAGGCATTGTGGGAAGGGACCCTGCAGCGCCTGCTGCAGGCGCGGCGCGGCGTAGAAGCTCATCGGCGAGCTGCCCAGCTCGTGGTTGAAGGCCTTGACGCTGAGCCGGCTGGTCAGCGGCTCGTCGGCGATGACGAGATCCATGCGGTGCAGCGCCAGCTGCGCCATCAGGTCGGTGAAGCGGCCTTCGGTGCAGATCAGGCGCACCGGCTCGGCCAGGTGCAGCGCCGGCTCCAGCAGCCGGTAGGCCACGGTCTTGGCCACCGCGTCCTCGATGCCGACGCGGAACTCCAGCACCTGGCGCCCGCCCGCGGCGCGCTTCTCGCGCATCGCGCCTTCCAGCTCGCTGCCCAGGGCGAAGATCTCGTCGGCGTAGCGCAGCGCCACCCGGCCGTCGTCGGTGAGCTCCAGCTGGCGCCCGCTCTTGCGGAACAAGCGCCGGCCCAGCCGCTCTTCCAGCAGCTTGATCTGGCCCGACAGGGTCTGGGGCGTGGTGTGCAGCTGCTCGCCGGCGCGCATCACGCCCCCGGCGCGGGCGGCGACCCAGAAGTAGTAGAGGTGCTTGAAGTTCATGCTTCGAGTTTATCGAAGTGAATTTCTGAAAACTTCGCATTTACGCGTAGCTTGCAAGCCCCTAGATTCACCGGGTGCGTTCCTCACGCACGTACTGAACGCAAGGAGATCGTCATGCGCATGAGCACCAAGGGCCGCTTCGCCGTCAACGCCCTGATCGACCTGGCCCTGCGGGAAGCCGCCGGTCCGGTGGCGCTGGCCACCATCAGCGCGCGCCAGCAGGTGTCGCTTTCGTACCTGGAGCAGATGTTCAGCCGGCTGCGCCGCGTGGGCGTGGTCGAGAGCACACGCGGGCCGGGCGGTGGCTACACGCTCGGCCGCGAGGCCGCGCTGATCAGCGTGGCCGACATCGTCTCGGCCGTCGATGACCCGGCCGAAACCAGCGCCGAAGGGGGTAGCGACGGCCTGTCGCAGGCCCTGTGGCAGCGCCTCAACGAAACCATGCTGGCGCACATGGCCACCATCACGCTGCAAAGCCTGGTGGACGAGCAGAAGGCCGCCGGGGCCGCCGTGGAAGCCCGGCCCGTCAAGCGCGCCATCGCTCCCGCGCCGGCGGTGCGCCCGCCGCGCACCACGGCGCCGAACTCGGTGTTCGCGTTCGGGCGTTCGTTCGCGCGCTGACGGCCTGGGGCCGCAGGCTGCCTACTTGTAGAGCAGCTGCGGCAGCCACAGGCCGATGCCGGGGAACTGGTACAGCAGGATGATGGCCACCACCTGGATGCCCATGAAGGGCAGCATGCCGGCGAAGATCTGGTTCAGCGTCACGTGCGGCGGGCTCACGCCTTTCAGGTAGAAGGCCGCCATCGCCACCGGCGGGCTCAGGAAGGCCGTCTGCAGGTTCAGCGCCACCAGCAGGCCGAAGAACAGCGGGTCGACGCCGAAGTTGTCCAGCAGCGGAATGAAGATGGGCA
>CAYREA010000175.1:0-9578 GCA_964423075.1 uncultured Rubrivivax sp.
TCTGCGCGAAGTCCTTGGCGTCCATCTGGCGCGCCACGATCATCGGGATGTCGTTCAGCTCCTGCGGATAGGGCACGGCCCACAGGCCCTGGCCGTCGCGCGTGCGCATCCAAAGCGGCTGGTCGTCGTGGCACCAGTTCAGGGTGTAGCGGTAGCCCGTCTCGGCCAGCAGATCGGGCGTGTGCCGGCTCTCGCTGATCCAGGGCGACAACCAGCCGCCCACGTCGGCGCCGCTGTGTTCGCGCATGCGGCTGCGGCACTGCGCCAGCAGCGCCGCTTCGTCGGCTTCGTCCAGCTGGCCCTGGCGCTCGGCGTTGCTGTGGCCGTGGCCCACCAGCTCGTCGCCGCGCGCGACGCAGGCCGCCACCAGCTCCGGCGCATGGTCGTAGAGCGCGGTGTTGATGAGAGCCGCCGCGGGCAGGCCAAGCTGGTCGAACAGCTCCAGGCAGCGCCAGGCGCCGACCCGGTTGCCGTACTCGCGCCAGCTGTAGTTCAGCACGTCGGGCTGCGGCGAAGCCGGGCCGATGCCGGCCCCCAGGCCTTCACCGAAGGCGAAGTGCTCGAGGTTGAAGCCCAGGTACACCGCGAGCCCGGCGCCACCGGGCCAGCGGTAGTCGGCACGCCGCGTGATGGGCCGGTAGCCGAAGCGGCCGTGGTCGGGCAAGGGGCCCAGGTAGTTGGCGGGCATGGCAGGGCTCCGGTGTGGGGCAACGGCTTGTTTGCAGGACGCATGCCGTCTTGCCCGCATCTTCGCATCGGCTCCGCCGGCCCCTGGCGCGACCGTTCCCGCTGACGCAGAATGCCGCAGCTCCTGCCGGGGCCGAGGAGCGACACATGACCCGCAGCGTCTCAGGTGGCCTGGTCCCGATGCTCTGTCTGCTGACAGCGGGGGCTGCGCAGGCGCAGGTCAGCGCCGCCGGCATCGGCACCGTGACGGCCAGCGAACGGCCCTACACGGCGCAACAGGCGCCCACCATGCAGCAGACCGTCACCTACGGCCTTTGCAGCCTGCCCCAGAACGCCGACGCCCTGCCCACGCAGCCGGTGCCGGTGCAGGAAGACAGCTGCTACGACTACCAGGCCTACGAGGCCAACTCGGCTACGCCCAGCACCGGCGGCAGCTGCGGCGGCTTCACCGTGGCTTTCGGCGCGATGGGCGACCTGAAGACCAACTGGAAGCGCTACCGCCTGAACGCCACCTGGGGCGACGCGCAACTGACCCAGGCCCAGTGCACCCAGGCGCGGCTGGCCGCCGTGGCCTGGGGTGCACGCTGCGAGAACGAGGCCTGCAGCAGCGCGACGTGGGAAAAGATCGGCACGCCCGCATCGAAGGCGGGCGCCTGGAGCGCCAACCAGAACCGCTGCTTTCTCGAACTGCAGTTCAGCAACGGCACGCAGCGCTACAAGACGCTGAATATCGACATCATCGCCTCGCTGCAGACGGGCTCGCAGACCGTGCGCAAGCGCGCGCACGGCGCCATCCGCGCCGAGAAGGGCAATGGCAAATGCGCCAGCACCACGCAGCAGGCGCCCACACCGCAGGTGCAGGCGGCCAGCACGGCTGGCGCCTCGGTCAGACGGCCCTGATCGCCGACGGCTCGATGCCGAACATGCGCCGGTGCGTGCGCGCCAGGTGGGCCGAATCGGCGAAGCCGGCCTCGTGCGCGGCTTCGGTCCACGACGCGCCGCGCATCGCGGCTTCGATGGCCACGTTCAGGCGCAGCCACAGCAGATAGGCGCGGAAGGGCGTTCCGGTCTGCTGCACGAAGAGGTGGCGGAAGCGGCTGGGTGACAGGCAGGCCGCGGCCGCCGCCTCGGCCAGCGTGATGGGGCCGCGCAGCCGCGCGCGCACGTGCTCGATGGCGCGCGCCACGCGGGCATCGACCTCAGCGGCCTCGCCTTGCAGGCCGGCCAGCAGGGCCACCGCGGCGCGCGCGGCGGCCACCATGCAGGCCGCGTCGCCGTGCGCCGCCCAGGCCTGCTGCAGCGTTCGTGCGGCGGCGCTCGCGGCGTCTGCGGGCAGTGCAGACACACCGGCCCCCGGGCCCAGCTGCGCCAGCTGCCGCCCTTCGCGCGACTCGGGTTCGACGAAGAGGTGCGCAACCGGGATGCCGTCGATCTCGAACTGGTGCGGCTGGTGCGAGGTGACGATGGCCGCCTGGTAACTGGCCCACGCGCCATGCTCGGCGCAGCGGAAGCGCATCTCGCCCTCGAAGGCCAGCGCCAGCTGGTGCGCATGGTGGTCGTGCCAGTCGCTGCGCCCGCTGCCGCGGCCTATCCACAGGCTGCCGCTGTTCCAGAAGTAGATCCGGCCCTGCCCCACCACCGGGCGGGGTCTCGCAGGTGCGGTGTCGGCGCCAAGGGCCGGCTGCAGGGTGTTCATCGTGGCGCAGCGACAGACACAGGACAGCCCCTTCGTTCAAGCCCGGTGGGCCCGGCGGCCGAAGAATGCCACCACTCAACGGAGAACCGCATGTCCCGCACCGCCACCCGCATCCGCCCCAGTGTCCAGCACGAGCTGGACCAGGCCCGCCGCGCCGAACGGGCCGGCGACGCCACCACTGCCTTCCGGCACCTGGAACGCGCGCACGTGCTGGGGCAGGCCTTGACGCGGGAGCACGTGCGCGTGCACCTGCAGATGCTGCGCTGGGGCCTGCGCCAGCGCAAGCCGCGCGAAGTGGCCGGCCAGGCCTGGCGCACGGTGGCCGCCGCGCTGTTCACGGCGCTGGGCCTGGTGCCGCATGGCAACACCGGCGGCAGCGACGTGAACAGCCTGCGCCCGATGCCGGTGCCGCCCGACCTGCAGCAACTGCTCGACGCCGCGCGGCGCTGAGACCGCCGGACGCCCCCCGCTTCAAACCCCGCGCGGTGCCGTCGAGGCCACCGCGGCGGGTAGCCCTTGCCGCCTCGAACCCCTTTCAAGGAAGCCCCATGTCGCACAAATCCCTCCCCGCCCTGCTGCTCGCCGTGCTCGCGCTGTCTGCCTGCATGACACCGCCGGCCGACCTGAACCTGTCTCTGCAGCAGCCCACCACCCAGGGGCGCTACCGCGTGCACCTGCAGCCACCCGAGAAGACGCCGGCCATCAACCAGATGCACGCCTGGCAGGTGCAGGTGACCGCGCCCGACGGCCGCGTGGTGCGCGACGCCCGCATCGCGGTGGACGGCGGCATGCCGCAGCACGGCCACGGCCTGCCCACCCGCCCGCAGGTGACGCGCCAGCTCGAAGACGGCAGCTACCTCATCGAAGGCGTGAAGTTCAGCATGACGGGCTGGTGGGAGATCAAGCTCGCCATCCAGTCGCCGCAGGGTGCCGACACGGTCACCTTCAACACCGTCGTGAAGGATCCCCATGCCACCCGCTGAGGCGCCACGCCACCTGCGCTGGCCGCGCTGGAGCGCCGCCGCGGTGGCCGCGCTGGCCGCCGCCATCGGCTTCACCACCGCGCTGGCGGGCGTGGGGCCCGACCCCGGCTGGTCGGCCGCCGACCTGGCCGTGCTGCGCACGCTGGACATCCGGCGCCTGGCGCCACCGCCGCCCGACCCGTCCAACGCCGTCGACGGCCGTCCCGAAGCCGTGGCCCTGGGCCAGCGCCTGTTCGCCGACACACGCTTCAGCCGCGACGGCACCGTGGCCTGCGCCACCTGCCACCGGCCCGAACGCCAGTTCCAGGACGGCCGGCCGGTGGGCCGTGGCGTAGCCACAGGTACCCGCCGCACCATGCCCGTGATGGCCGCGGCGCACAGCCCCTGGCTGTTCTGGGACGGGCGCAAGGACAGCCTGTGGTCGCAGGCCCTGGGCCCGCTGGAGGACGCCGCCGAACATGGCGGCAACCGCACCCGCTACGCCCATCTGCTGGCCACGCACTACCGCGCCGACTACGAAGCACTGTTCGGGCCGCTGCCCGACCTGAGCGGCCTGCCCGCCGACGCCGGCCCGCTGGGCAGCGCCGCCGAACGCGCGGCCTGGCTGGCCCTGCCGGCGGCGCGACGCGAGGCGGTGGACCGCAGCTTCGCCAACCTGGGCAAGGCCATCGCCGCCTACGAACGCACCCTCACTTACGGCGCCAGCCGCTTCGACCGCTACCTGCGCGCGCTGGAGAACGGCGAGCGCGCCGGCGCAGGCCAGCTCGACGCCGAGGAAGTGGCCGGCCTGCGCCTCTTCATCGGCAAGGGTCGCTGTGCCACCTGCCACAACGGCCCGCTGTTCACCGACCACGCCTTCCACAACACCGGCGTGCCGCAGCGCGACGCCGCGCGGCCCGACCGCGGCCGCGCCGCCGCGGTGGCGGGCGTGCAAGCCGATCCTTTCAACTGCCTGGGCCGGCACAGCGATGCACCGCAGGGCGGCTGCCAGGAACTGCGCTTCATGGTGACGGACGAGCGGGCACTGGAAGGCGCCTTCCGCACCCCCGGCCTGCGCAACGTGGCACTGCGTGCGCCCTACATGCACGCCGGCCAGTTCACGACGCTGCAGCAGGTGGTGGCGCACTACGCGGGTTCACCCGCGGCGACGGTGGGGCATTCCGAGCTGCACCGCCGCGGCGCCGGCCACGGCCTGGTGATCGAGCTGGATGCACGCGAACAGCGGCAGCTGGCCGCGTTCCTGGGCACGCTGTCGGGGCCGGTGCTGGCGCCCGGCTCAGGCGGTGCGCCGTAGGCGCAGGGCGTTGCCGATCACGGATACCGAGCTCAGGCTCATGGCCAGCGCCGCGATCATCGGCGACAGCAGCCAGCCGGTGAACGGGAACAGCACCCCCGCGGCCAAGGGCACGCCCAGCGCGTTGTAGACGAAGGCGAAGGCCAGGTTCTGCTTCATGTTGGCCACGGTGGCCGCCGACAGTGCGCGGGCGGTGGCGATGCCGCGCAGGTCGCCCTTCACGAGCGTGAGCTGGGCGCTGTTCATCGCCACGTCGGTGCCGGTGCCCATGGCGATGCCGACATCGGCACGTGCCAGGGCCGGGGCGTCGTTGATGCCGTCGCCCGCCATCGCGACACGGTGGCCCTCGGCCTGCAGCTGCTCGACCAGCCTGAGCTTGTCGGCCGGTTTCACTTCCCCGTGCACCTCGGTGATGCCCAGGCGCTGGCCCACGGCGCGGGCCGTGGTCAGGCCGTCACCGGTGGCCATCACCACGCGCAGGCCGGCCGCACGCAATGAAGCCAGGGCATCGGCGCTGGTGGCCTTGATGCGGTCTGACACGGCCAGCAGGCCGGCGAACTGGCCATCCACCGCCAGGTGCATCACGCTGGCGCCCTGGCCGCGCAGCGCCTCGGCCTGGCTGGCCAGGGCCGACACGTCGACGCCCAGCTGTTCCATCAAGGCCGTGTTGCCGAGCGCCAGCGCCCGGCCACCCACCGTGCCGCGCACGCCGATGCCCGACTCCGAATCGAACTGCGCGGGCTTTTCCAGCTCGAGCCCGCGCTCGTGCGCTTCGGCGACCAGGGCCGCGGCCAGCGGGTGCTCGCTGCCCTGGTCGAGGCTGGCGGCCAGGCGCAGCACCTCGTCCTCGGTGTGGCCGGCGGTGCCGATGGCGCGCTCGAAGCTCGGGCGTCCCTCGGTGAGGGTGCCGGTCTTGTCGACGATCAGGGTGTCGATCCGGCACAGGTGCTCGATGGCGGCGGCATCGCGGAACAGCACGCCCTGCGTGGCGCCGCGCCCGCTGGCGACCATGATCGACATCGGCGTGGCCAGGCCCAGCGCACAGGGGCAGGCGATGATCAGCACCGCCACGGCATTGACCAGGCCGTAGACCCAGCTCGGCTCGGGCCCGAACAGGCCCCAGGCGAAGAGCGTGAGCAGCGCGATGCCGACCACGCCCATCACGAAAACGCCTGCCACCCGGTCGGCCATGCGCTGCATCGGCGCGCGCGAACGCTGCGCCAGCGCGACCATCTGCACGATCTGCGCCAGCACCGTGGCCGAGCCGACGTGTTCCGAGCGCATGAAGAGCGCGCCGCTGGTGTTGAGGGTGGCGCCGATGAGCTTGTCGCCGGCGCGCTTGCTCACCGGCAGCGGCTCGCCGGTGAGCATCGACTCGTCCAGCGCACTGGTGCCCTCGACCACGACGCCGTCGACCGGCACCTTCTCACCCGGCCGCACGCGCAGCAGGTCGCCGACGTGGATGTGCGCGAGCGGCACGTCGGACTCGGTGCCATCGGCCGCCACCCGCCGCGCGGTCTTCGGCGCCAGGCCCAGCAGCGACTTGATCGCCGCCGAGGTCTGCGAGCGCGCCTTCAACTCCAGGATCTGGCCCAGCAGCGTCAGCGAGATGATGACGGCCGCGGCCTCGAAGTACACCGCCACCCGGCCCATCGAGACGAAGGACGCGGGAAACACCTGCGGGGCGATGGTGGCGACGACGCTGTAGGCGAAGGCCGCGCCGGTGCCCAGGCCGATCAGCGTCCACATGTTGGGGCTGCGGTGGATGATGGACTGCGCACCACGCACGAAGAAGGGCGCACCGGCCCACAGCACGACCGGCAGCGTCAGCGCCAGTTCGATCCAGCTCTGCCGGGCCATGTCGAAACCGAAGCGGTGGCCGAACATGGCCAGCGCGGTGACGATGGCGGTCAGGGGCAGCGTCCACCCGAAGCGGCGCTGGAAGTCGAGCAGTTCCGGGCTCTCGGCGTCGTCGAGCGCCGGCAGCACGGGCTCGAGCGTCATGCCGCACTGGGGGCAGTCGCCAGGCTGGGCCTGGCGGACCTCGGGGTGCATCGGGCAGGTGTAGACCGTGCCCGCCGGCTTGTTCACGCGTTCACTTCGCCGCCGTCGGGCCGGGCATGCGCTGCATCATCATCTCCATCATCGCCTGCATCATGTCCATGCGGCCTTCCATCATCGAATGGTGCTGGGCCATGCCGCCCGCCATGGGGGCCATGCCGGCCATGCCCTTCATCGTGGCCATGCCGTCCTGCATGGCCTTCATGTGATCGGCCATCAGGGCCTGGCGCTCGGCCGGCGTCCTGGCGTTCATCATGCGGTCGCGCATCTCGTGCATCGCCTTCATGCGCTCGTGCATGGCCGGCATGGCCGCGGCGTGCTCGTCGGCCTTGGCCGCAGGCGCGGCCGCAGGCCCGGCCGGGCTGGCGCAGGCCGACGTCAAGGCAAGGGCGGCGACCGCGGCGAGGGTGTTGAATGCAGACATCGGGTTCTCCTGGGCGCAGGGCGCTTGCGGCGAGTGTGTGCCTCGCCCGGCCGCCGCTCTGTGCGCCAGCGCTCCAGGCCGCCGGGGGGCCGGCTCACGGGGCAGCCTGGACCTCGGTGACGACGTAGCCCGTGGCGGCCTTGCTGGCGACGAAGCGGATCCGGTCGCCGGCCTTGAGCTTGTCGAGCAGGGTGCTGTCGCTGACCTGGAAGACCATGGTCATCGCCGGCATGCCGAGGTTCTTGATCTCGCCGTGCCGGATGGTGAGCTTCTTCGCTTCCTTGTCGACCTTGCGCACTTCGCCGTCGGTCATGTCGGCAGCCAGAACCGGGGCGGCCAGTGCAGCCAGCAGAGCCAGCGTGGGGATGCGTTGCATGAGGGTGTCCTTTCGAGACCGTGGGTTGGGGTTGATCGGGTTCATCGCGCCTGCACGCTCACCTTGCCGACCATGCCGGCCTGGTAGTGCCCGGCGATGAGGCAGGCAAACTCGAATTCGCCGCGCCGGTTGAAGGTCCACACGATCTGCGCCGTCTGGCCGGGCGGCACATGGGCCATGTAGGGCTCGTCGTGCTCCATGTCCGGGAACTTCAGCATCAGCGCGGCGTGCGCCTCGAGTTCCTGGCGCGTGCCGAGCACGAACTCGTGCAGTTGCTTGCCGTCGTTGCGGAAGACGAAGCGCACGGTCTCGCCGCGCCGCACGGTGATCTGGTCGGGCGTGAAGCGCATCGTGTCGCTCATGCCGACCTGGATGGTCCGCGTGGCCGATCGGGCATCACCGGCAATGCCCCAGTCCTTCTGCTCCTTCCGCACGGCGGCGGGTTTCGGGTGCTGGGCATCGCCGTGGGCCGATGCGGTGCCTGCGCAGAGGGCCATGCAGGCGATGGCGACGCAGCGGTTCAGGGTCGGGCTCATGGCGGCTCAATGGCGGTGATGGCCGGCGGGCGCCGGTTCGGCGCGGCCCGCGGTGCCCGGTGTGCCCGGCGCATAGCCGCGCAGGACGGCGTAGCGCGCCGCCTGCTGCGTGTCCAGCAGGGCCGTCTGCGCCAGGTGCGTGTTGAGGTGCTCGGCGCGCAGGCGCGCCTGCAGCAGCGCCACGTCGCGCGTGGCCTGCTCGACGCTGTCCGGCGCGGCCTTGCGTTCGGCAAACAGCGCGTCGAGCCGGCGTTCGGCCTCGACCAGCGCCGCGCCCAGCTCGCGCGCGCGGCGCTTGTGGGCATCGAGCAGGGCCTGCGTCGCGGCCTCCTGGTCCGGCCGCAGCGCCAGCGGCGCCTTCAGTTCGAGCGCGTGGGCCGGCCCGGGGTAGCCGTTGAGTTCGGCGGCCTTCGCATAGCCGATGCCCTCTCCGGTCAATAGCGCGGCCACGTCACGTTCCGACAAGGCCTTGATGGCCCTGGCCTGCTCGCCGGCGTAAGGCCCGGCCGGCGGCTGCGCCGCCGCCGGGCTGCCCGTCAGGGCCAGGCCCAGACACAGGCCTGCCGCGGCCATCGATGGCTTGAGTGCATGCATCGCTTGATTCCTCAGTGTGGGTTGAACATCAATGGCCGGCATGGCCGCCGGCCGGTTTGCGAACGGTCAGTTCCACGTCGCTGCCCGGCCTGGCCGCGGGCTTCATGGCTCCCGCGCCGGCTGCCTGCGGGTTGCGCGCGGGTTCGGCCAGGGTGCCGGTCCATTCGTAGGCCACCGTGCCGGCCGGGTGCGCGTACCAGCCGGGGTCGGCGTAGTCGCCGGGCTTCTGGTCCTTGCGCACCTTCAGCACGCTGAACATGCCGCCCATGCCGACGGCGCCGAAAGGCCCGCTGCCGGTCATCATGGGCACGGTGTTGTCGGGCAGCGGCATCTCCATCTCGGCCATGTCGTGCATGCCGCGGTCGCCCATCACCATGTAGTCGGGCACCAGCTGCGTGATCTGCTTCACCACGCTGCGGTGGTCGACGCCGATCATGGTGGGCACGTCGTGCCCCATCGCGTTCATCGTGTGGTGGCTCTTGTGGCAGTGGAAGGCCCAGTCGCCTTCCTCGTCGGCCAGGAAGTCGATCTGCCGCATCTGGCCCACGGCGATGTCGGCGGTCACCTCGTACTGGCGCGTGCTCTTCGGCGCGGGGCCGCCGTCGGTCCCGGTGATCAGGAACTCGTGGCCGTGCAGGTGGATCGGGTGGTTGGTCATCGTCAGGTTGCCGATGCGCAGGCGCACCTTGTCGCCCTTGCGCGCCACCAGCGGGGCGATGCCCGGGAAGATGCGGCTGTTCCAGCTCCACAGGTTGAAATCGAGCATGGTCATGATCTTCGGCGTGGCGCTGCCGGGCTCGATGTCGTAGGCATTGAGCAGGAACACGAAGTCGCGGTCGACGGTGTCGATCAGCGGGTGCTTCTGTTTCGGGTGCGTGATCCAGAAGCCCATCATCCCCATCGCCATCTGCACCATCTCGTCGGCGT
>CAYREA010000176.1:0-9555 GCA_964423075.1 uncultured Rubrivivax sp.
GGAAGAGAACCTGCGTCGCGCGCTGCTGCTGTCGCGCGGCGACTGGAGCACCTTCATGACGCGCCCCCTGTCGGCCGGCCTGCTGATCGCGGCGCTGCTGATGATCGTGGTGGTGATGCTGCCGTCGATCAAGAACAAGCGCGCCGAGGCCTTCCAGGACGCTGATTGAGCCGCCGCGCGGCCCGCATCAACAAGGGGCCCGGCGGGCCCCTTTTTCACTTGCGCAGCGGCCCCGGGTTGTCGGCCAGGTACTTCTCCATCTCCTCGGGGGAGATCAAGCCGTCCTTGTTCGTGTCGATGCGGCTCCAGTCGCGGCCTTTCTCGGCCGCCGCGGGTGCCTTCTCGGGGGCCGCCTTCTTCGGGGCGGACTGTGCCAGTGCCAGGCCGGTGGCGGCACACAGGCACGACAGGGCGAACAGGTTTCGCAGAGTGGGCATGCGGATGTCTCCGGTGGTTGCGTGGATCTCGGACCAGCCCGGCCCCCAGCGGAGGCGGGCGGGCGCGAGTGTGCGGCGAGGCGGCATGTCCCGAGCGGCCGCGGGGCTGAGAGTCCCCGCATCGGGTAGTCTTTGACGATGGCCCTTCCCGCTGCCCTGGCTCCGTTGCAAGGCCCGGTGTTTCGCGGCCTGTGGCTGGCCTGGCTGGCGGCCAACATGACGATGTGGATGAACGACGTGGCGGCCGCCTGGCTGATGACCACGCTCACCACCAGCCCCGTCATGGTGGCCTTGGTGCAGACGGCCTCGACACTGCCGGTGTTCCTGCTCGGCCTGCCCAGCGGCGCGCTGGCCGACATCCTGGACCGCCGGCGCTACTTCGCGGCCACGCAGCTGTGGGTGTCGCTCAACGCGCTGCTGCTGGCCGGGCTGTCGCTGGCCGGGCTGCTGACGGCGCCGCTGCTGCTGCTGCTGACCTTCACCAACGGCATCGGCCTGGCGATGCGCTGGCCGGTGTTCGCGGCGATCGTGCCGCAGATCGTCAGCCGGCCCGAGCTGCCGGCGGCGCTGGCGCTCAACGGCATCGCGATGAACCTGTCGCGCGTCATCGGCCCGGCCGTGGCCGGCGCGCTGCTGGCGGCCTTCAGCCCAGCCGCGGTGTTCGTGCTGAACACGCTGCTGGCGGCGGTGGCCTTCACGCTGATCCTGCGCTGGAAGAGCGAGCCGCGCGTGAGCACGCTGCCGGGCGAACGTTTCGTCGGCGCCATGCGCACGGGGCTGAACTACGCCTGGCAGTCGCCGCGCCTGAAGGTGATCCTGTTGCGCATCTTCCTGTTCTTCCTGCAGAGCACGGCGCTGGTGGCGCTGCTGCCGCTGGTGGCGCGCGGGCTGCACGGCGGCGGCGCCGGCACCTTCACGGTGATGCTGTCGTGCATCGGCGCCGGCGCCATCACCGCGGCGCTGTACTTCCCGCGCTGGCGCGAGCGCTTCAACCGCGACCAGTTCGTCATCGCCGGCACCGTGCTGCACGCGGCCTTGTCGGCGCTGATCGTGCTGGTGCCCGAGATATGGGTCGCGCTGCCGGCGATGGTGCTGATCGGCATGGCCTGGATCTCGGTGGCCAATTCGCTCACCGTCTCGGCCCAGGTGGCGATGCCGAACTGGGTGCGCGCACGCGGCATGTCGATCTACCAGATGGCGCTGATGGGCGGCTCGGCCTTCGGCTCGGTGCTGTGGGGCCAGGTGGCCGAACACATCGGCGTCAAGGGTGCGGTGCTGGCGGCGGCGGCCTGCGGCGTGACCCTGCTGCTGCTGACGCGCAAGCTCACCGTCGAAGGCGGGGTCGACATCGACTTCACGCCCGCCGCCGTGCGCAGCGTGCCCGAACCGGCCTTCGAGATCGGCCCCGACGAAGGCCCCGTGATGGTGACGCTGGAATACCAGATCGACCCCGCACGCGCCGCCGAGTTCGCCGAGGTGATGCAGCGCACGCGCCGCGCCCGGCTGCGCCAGGGCGCGCTCAGCTGGGGCCTGTTCCGCGACGTGGCCGTGCCGGGCCGCTACGTCGAGTACTTCGTCGACGAGAACTGGGTCGAGCACCAGCGCCGCCTGGAGCGCTTCACGGCCTTCGACGCCGAACTGCGCCAGCAGCGCCTGGCCTTCCACCAGGGCCCGGCCCAGCCGGTGCTGCGGCGCTACGTGGGCGACGGCGGCACGCCGCTGCCTTGAGGCGGCCTGCCCTCAGGGCCTGAGGATCACGTTCAGCCCCGGCTTGAGCTCGCTGGCCAGCAGGTAGCCCACGCTGCCCGGGTTGGCCTGCACATGCTCGATCAGCTCGGCCGCGCTCTTGAACTCGCGCGGCGGCGTGCCCTTGCCGACGTGCTTGCGCACCGTCCAGTAGGCCACGTACCTGTCGTCGTCCATCGCCATCACGGTGGCCATGAAGCGCTCGCGCGCCTTGCTGCCGGCCGAAGCGTTGTACACGGTGACGGCCTGGCCGCCGATCTCGACGGTGCGGCCGGTGTAGAGCTTCTGGGCCGTGGCCAGGTCGAAGTGCGGCACCGAGGCATGGCCGATCAGCACCACCGCATCGCGGTCCTGGGCCAGCGCGGGTGCCAAGGCCAGCAGCCACAGCACCAGGGGGAGGAAGTTCTTGAGCAGTCTCATGGTCTGCTCCTCAGAACGCCACGCTGACGTTGACCGACAGCGTGCGCACCTTCAGGCCCTGTGCGTCCGGCTGCCCGGGCGGCACGTCGAAGTGTCCCGAGGCCCGGCCGACTTTGGTCTGCATCCATTCGCCCTTGAGCTTGGCGGTGGGCGACAGCGCATACGACACGCCCACGGCCACCGAACGCTGGTCGAAGGCGTAGCCGCTCTCACCGGCCACGCGCTGCGCGCCGTTGATCTGCGCCGCGCCCGGGATGACGGCGGGCAGCGTCGGCGTGATCAGCCTTTCGTGCCAGTCCAGCACGCCGTCGGCCGAACGCTGACGGGCGGCGCTGACGTAGGGCGTGAAGGCGCCGATGCGCCGGAACAGGGCCACGTAGCCGGCGTGGGAGTCAGACCCCAGCTCGGTGTCGCGCATCAGCATGCGCACGTACTCGCCCGCCAGGCGCCAATCGGGGGCGAACGCCCAGTCGGCGCCGGCGCTGAGTGCCGTGTTGCGGATGCGCTGCACCTTCTCGATGCCGGGGCCCGGCAGGCTGTCGTCGACCTGCCAGTAGCCGAGCCCGCCGCCGACATTCACGAACGGGTAGCGCACCGGCAGGGGATTGCCGTCGCTGCGCTGCGTTCGGGCCCGCATCACGCCCAGGCGCCAGGTCAGCGTGCTGTCGCGGGCGGTCAGCACCAGCCCGCTCACGTTGACGTGCACGGTCCGGAACAGCGGGCCAGGCGGCAGCACCGGCGGGGCACCGTCGCGGATCCACAGCCGCGCCGTGGCGTCGGCGTTGCCCGCATAGCCTTCCAGGGTCAGCTCGCGTTCGCCCCAGCTGAAGCTGCGCGTCGCCATCAGACCCTTGAAGTCGTTGGTGGGCGCGATCGAGTACATCTCGTGCGGCAGCCGGGCCATGTCGGTGGCGACGCCCACGTCCAGCGACTCGGAGTAGAGGTACAGCGGCAGGCGCACCTTGCCCGCGCGCACCAGCCAATCGTTGTTCGGCCGCCAGGCCACGAAGGCCCACGCCGCGCGGGCGCACACGCTGTCGTCGCGGTTCTCGCAGGCGGCGAGCTTGCCCTGCACCGTGGCCGACCACTGCGGCGACAGGCGCAGGTCCAGCTGCCCGGCGACCAGCGAGTCGCGTTTCCAGCTGCCGTCGCGCGTGATGAAGCGCTGGTAGCTGTAGTCCGAGTCCGACTGCGCCCAGCCCAGCGTGGCGAAGCCGGACCAGGTGGCCTGGATGCCTTGCGCCTGCGTGGGCATCGACACCAGGGCCAGTGCGGCGGCGATGCCGGCCAGGCCCTGGCGTACGGTTGAAGAGATTCTCATGGGGGCTCGCTTGCCTTCCTGGATGGGTGTTCAGTCGTGCCAGGTGCTGGCGATCTCGACCAGGCGCGGCTGCACCGCCTGCAGCGCCTGCACCAGGCGCGGGTCGAAGTGGCTGCCGCTCTGGCCGCCGATCCAGGCCAGCGCGGCCTCGTGGCTCATCGGTTCCTTGTACGGGCGGCGGCTGATCAGCGCGTCGTAGACGTCGGCCACGGCCATCAGGCGTGCGGCCAGCGGGATGTCCTCGCCGGCCAGGCCATCGGGGTAGCCGCTGCCGTCCCACTTCTCGTGGTGCCAGCGTGCGATCTGCATGCCGTAGTGCAGCAGCGGCCCGGCGCGTGTGCCCAGGCGGGTGACGGCGCGCTGCAGCAGGTCGGCGCCCTGCGTGGTGTGGGTCTTCATCACCACCCATTCCTCGGGCGTCAGCGGGCCGGGCTTGAGCAGCACGCCGTCGGGTATGGCCACCTTGCCGATGTCGTGCAGCGGCGCGGCCTTGGCCATGGCGTCGATCTTCTGGGCATCGAGGTCGGCAGGGGCCAGGCCCTGCTCGACCAGCCAGTGCGCCAGCACGCGCACGCTTTCCTGCGTGCGGCGCACGTGGTTGCCGGTGTCGGTGTCGCGGAACTCGGCCAGCGCCACCATCACGAACAAGGTGGTGTCGCGCAGCTGGTCCACCTCTTCCAGGCGCGTGTCCAGCTCGCGCTGCAGCCAGGCGTTGCGGTCGCGCAGCGCGTCGCGCCAGGCCTTCAGGTCCAGCTGCGTGCGCACGCGCGCCAGCAGCGTGCCGGGATTGAAGGGCTTGGCGACGAAGTCGGCGCCGCCGGCTTCGAAGCCGCGGTTCTCGTCATCGGGGCCCGACAGCGCCGTGAGGAACACCACGGGCACGTCGCGCGTGCGCGGGTCGGCCTTGAGGCGGCGGCAGGTCTCGTAGCCGTCCTGCTCGGGCATCATCACGTCGAGCAGGATCAGGTCGGGCGGCCGGCGCAGTGCCAGCTCCAGCGCCTTGGTGCCGTTCACCGCCAGCTGCACGCGGTAGTGCGGGCCCAGCAGCTGCGACAGCAGGGTCAGGTTCGCCGGTGTGTCGTCCACGGCCAGCACGGTGGGTCGGCCTTGCAGCAGCGGAGCGTCGTCGGGTTTCATGCGGTGGCGGCCGCGGGAGCGGCGTTGAGGGCCGCGAGCGCGGCGTCGAAGTCGAACTGATGGATGCCCAGGCCCACGGCACGCAGCACCGGCGCCGGCAGGCGCTCGCGCAGCAACGCGCGGTGCGAATGCCACCACTCGATGACCTCGCTGTCGCTCTGCTCCAGCAGCTCGCGCAGACGCGCCAGGGCCTCGGGTATGGCCAGCGCGGGCAGGCTGTCCAGCGAGGCCGGTGAGGTCTCGGTGCCGCCGAGCGCATCATCGATGGCGGCCACCAGGTCGCCCAGAATCGGCTGCAGCTGCGCCAGCGCGACGCGGGCCGCCTCGGGCTGGCCGGCCGTGGCATGGCGTTCCAGTGCCTGGGCCGACTCGCGCAGCGCCGCGGCGCCCAGCGTGCCGGCCAGGCCTTGCAGCGTGTGCGCGGCGCGGTGCAGCTCGTTCAGGCGGCCTTCGGCCAGCCAGCCCGACCAGGGCGCGATGCCGCCGCCGTAGTCGCCCGCGAAGCTGCGCAGCATGCGCTGCATCAGCGCCGGGCTGTGGTCGAAGTGGGCCAGGGCACGGTCCAGGTCCAGGCCCGGGATGTTCGGCAGCGCCATCGCGGCGCGCGGCGGCAGCGGCATGGCGACGGGCACGGGTGTCGGGGCCGGCCCGGTGCGGCCGCAGTAGGGCTTGAGCACCCGCACCATCTCGGCCATCGACAGCGGCTTGGTCAGGTAGCCCTGCATGCCGGCGTCGCGACTGCGCTGGGTTTCCTCGGCCATGGCGTGCGCGGTGCAGGCGATGATGGGCAGGCCATCGAAACGCGGCTGTTCGCGCAGCCGGCGCGTGGCGGCCAGGCCGTCGAGCACGGGCATCTGCAGGTCCATCAGCACCGCGTCGTAGGCCTCGGGGCCGGCGGCGGCCAGGCGTTCCACGGCCTGCAGGCCGTTGTCCACCACGTCCACGCTGGCGCCGCGGCGGGTGAGCAGTTCCACCGCCAGTTCCTGGTTGAGTTCGTTGTCCTCGGCCAGCAGCAGGTGCAGGCCGTCCAGGCGCCCGCTCTCGGCGGCCGCGGCGGCCACTGGCGCGCTGCCGTACAGGCGGCGCAGGTCGTCGGGCAGCACCGGCTTGTCCAGGAACACGGCGGCACCGGCGCGCAAGGCCTGCTCGCGCACGCCGTCGGCGCCGTAGGCCGAGATGGCTGCCACGCGCAGGCCGGGCTGCGCGGCCTGCAGGCGCGGCAGCAGCGCGGCACCGTCGGTGTCGGGCAACACCCAGTCCAGCAGCACCAGATCGAAGGGTTCGCCGCGCGCACGGGCGCGTGCCAGGGCCTGTTCGGCGCCGGCGCCGTCGGCCACGGCGGCCAGCGTGCCGAAGCTGCCCACACCCAGGGTGTGCAGCTGGCCGAGCACGGCATTGCGGGTGTCTTCCTGGTCGTCCACCACCAGCACGCGCTGGCGCGCGGCGGCCGGCGGCAGCCCTTCGGCAGGCTCGGAAGCGGCCACCGGCAGCGGCACGCGCACGGTGAAGCTGCTGCCGGCGCCGGGGCGGCTGGTGACGTCGATGCGGCCGCCCATCAGCGTCACCAGGCGCTGCGTGATCACGAGGCCCAGGCCGGTGCCGCCGAAGCGACGCGTGGTGGAGTCGTCGGCCTGCACGAATTCGCGGAACAGGCGCGCCAGCTGCTCTTCGCTCATGCCGATGCCGCTGTCGCTGACGCGCAGCACCAGGGTCAGCACCTCGGGCGCGGCGCCGGGCGGGGCCGGCTCGGCGTCCACCACCAGACGAACGCAGCCGGCGGGCGTGAACTTGATGGCGTTGGACAGCAGGTTGGTCAGCACCTGCGACAGCCGCAGCGCGTCGCCGCGCAGCGTGCCGCGGCCGGCCAGCAGCGTGGCGTCGGCCACCTCGCACACCAGCTCCACCGGCTTGTGCTGGGCCAGCGGGCGCACCAGGGTGTAGGCCTGGCCGATGACGTCCTCGATGCGCAGCGGCGCGCTCTCCAGCGTCATGCCGCCGGCTTCGACCTTGCTGAAGTCGAGCACGTCGTTGATCAGGCGCAGCAGCATCTGCGAGGCGCCGTGCACCTTGTCCAGGTAGTTGCGCTGGCGCTCGCTGAGTTCGGTCTGCAGCGCGAGGTGCGTCATGCCGATGATGGCGTTCATCGGCGTGCGGATCTCGTGGCTCATGTTGGCCAGGAAGCTGGACTTGGCGCGCGCGGCCTGCTCGGCCTGGGTGCGCGCGGCCTGCAGCTCCTGCTCGTTGCGGTCGCGCTGGCGCAGTTCGTCCTGCACCGCCTGCGACATCTCGTCCTGGGCGCGGCCCAGCAGGTCGAGCTCGTGCACCCACCCCGTCTGCGGGCCGACGCGGCCGCCGTGGTCGCCGCGCGCATGGCGCTCGGCCAGCGTGGCCAGCTCGGCGATCGGGCGGATGACGCGCCGGCGCAGCGCCACCATCACCAGCCCCAGCAGCGGCAGCAGGGCCAGGTTGAGCGCGATGGTGGCGGCGATGGCGCGTTCGAGCCCGGCGCGGGCCAGGTCCACCGCGGCCTGCGTGCGGCCCAGTGCGCGGGCGCGCAGCTCGGCGGCGGCGGCCACCAGGTCGGCGCGCGCGGCCTCGTAGTGAGGCGTGTGCACGACCTCGATGGCGTAGGCACGGTCGGGGGTGCCGTCGGAGACGAAGTCACCCGTCTCGCGGTCGAACAGGCCCTGGGTGGCGGCGAAGGCGATCTTCTCCAGGCCCTGCATGTCCGCGGCCACCGCCAGCATGGCGCGCGCCGAGGCCAGCTCGCGCTCGCTGAAGGCCAGCTCCTGCATGGCCTGCAGCAGCGGGCGCCCGGGGCCCTGGGGCAGCTGCTGCACGCGGCGCTGGGCGATCACCTCGCGCCAGAACAGCGCCTGGTCGGCCGCCGCCGGTGCCGCGCGCTGGCCCTCGCGCACGGCCAGGATGTCGTAGTAGACGGACAGGTAGCGCGTGTCGCCCGTGGTGGCGAAGCTCTGCACCAGCTGGGCCAGCAGGTCGTTGCTCTGCAGCAGCTGGTCGATGAACTGCTCGGTGCGCTCGCGCTGCTCGTAAGCGGCCTGCACGGCGCGGTCGGCGCGGTGGATCAGCCCGAGCAGGGCGAGGTTGGCCACCAACGCCAGCAGGATGGCTGCGAGAAAGCCGCGGGACAGGGAGCTGAGCTTCATGGTTGTTGTGGACGATCGGCACAGCGCCCGGGCCGGCGACGGCGATGCCGGCCCATCGTCGTTGGTGTATCGGCCGTGAAAGGCCGGACTTGAGCCCTGAATCACGGCCAGATCCGCCTCGCGGCAGCGGCGCGGCGATACTTGGGCGTCCGGCCCACCTTCTGCACCGTCATGACCCATGCCTTCGACTGGAACACCGGCTACGCCAGCCGCCGCACGCCCGTGTTCGCGCGCAACATCGTGTCCACCTCGCACCCGCTGGCGGCTCAGGCCGGGCTGGCGATGTTGCGCAAGGGCGGCAACGCGGTAGACGCCGCCATCGCCACTGCGGCGGTGATGACCATCGTCGAGCCCTGCAGCAACGGCCTGGGCTCCGACGCCTTCTGCATCCTGTGGGACGGCCATGCGCTGCACGGCCTGAACGCCAGCGGCAGCGCGCCGCAGGCCTGGACACCCGGCTACTTCAAGGCCAAGTACGGTGCCGACGCGCGCACGCCGCCCAAGCGTGGCTGGGACAGCGTCACCGTGCCCGGTGCCGTGGCCGGCTGGATGGCGCTGCACGAACGTTTCGGCAAGCTGCCCTTCGCCGACCTGATGGCCCCGGCCATCGAGACCGCCGAGCGCGGCTACGCGGTGCCGGTGATCGTGCAGCACAAGTGGCACAACGCCGCCACGCTGCCCGAGATCACGCAGCAGCCGGGTTTTGCCGCCGCCTTCCTGCCGCACGGCCGCGAGCCGCGCGTGGGCGAACGTTTTGTCTTTGCCGAAGCGGCGCGCACGTTGCGGCTGATCGCCGAGACCAAGGGCGAAGCCTTCTACCGCGGCGAGGTGGCCGCCGCCATCGAGGCCCACGCCAAGGCGAACGGCGGTGCGATGACGGCCGCCGACCTGGCCGCCTACCGCCCGGAATGGGTGGCACCCATCGCCCAGACCTACCGCAGCCACACGCTGCACGAGATACCGCCCAACGGCCAGGGCATCGCGGCGCTCATCGCCCTGGGCATCCTGAACCACTTCGACCTGGCCGCGCTGCCGGTGGACGGCGTGGCTTCGCAACACCTGCAGATCGAGGCCATGAAGCTGGCCTTCGCCGACGTCTACCGCTACGTGGCCGAGCCGCGCAGCATGCGCCTGTCGGCCGCGCAGATGCTGGACGCCGGCTACCTGGCGCAGCGCGCGAAGCTGATCGACCCGAAGCGCTGCCAGGACTTCGGCCCCGGCCACTTCCCGCAGGGCGGCACCATCTACCTCACTGCCGCCGACGAGCGCGGCATGATGGTGAGCTTCATCCAGAGCAACTACATGGGCTTCGGCTCGGGCGTGGTGG
>CAYREA010000177.1:0-9389 GCA_964423075.1 uncultured Rubrivivax sp.
CCTGGAAGGGCAACTACTCCGACTGGCTCGACCAGAAGGAAAAGCGCCTGGAGGTGGAGCAGAAGAAGGAAGACGCGCGCATGAAGGCGATGAAGGAGGAACTCAAATGGGTGCGCTCCAACGCCAAGGCGCGCCAGACCAAGAGCAAGGCCCGCCTGGCCCGCTTCGAGGAACTGAGCGACGTCGAATACCAGCGCCGCAACGAGACCAACGAGATCTTCATCCCCGTGGCCGAGCGCCTGGGCAATGAAGTGATCGAATTCAAGGAGGTCAGCAAGAGCTTCGGCGACCGGCTGCTCATCGACAAGCTCAGCTTCAAGGTGCCGCCGGGCGCCATCGTCGGCATCATCGGCCCCAACGGCGCCGGCAAGTCCACCCTCTTCCGCATGCTGCAGGGCGTGGAAAAGCCCGACAGCGGCGAGGTGGTGATCGGCAAGACCGCCAAGATGGCCTTCGTCGACCAGAGCCGTGCCAGCCTGGCGGCCGAGAAGACGGTGTGGGAAGACGTCTCGGGCGGCCTGGACAACATCGTCGTGGGCCAGTTCGTGATGCCCAGCCGGGCCTATCTCGGCCGCTTCAACTTCAAGGGCAACGACCAGCAGAAGCTGGTGGGCAACCTCTCAGGCGGCGAACGCGGCCGCCTGCACCTGGCCAAGACGCTGGCGCAAGGCGGCAACGTGCTGATGCTGGACGAGCCGTCCAACGACCTCGACGTGGAAACCCTGCGCGCCCTGGAAGAGGCACTGCTCGAATTCGCCGGCAGCGCCATGGTCATCAGCCACGACCGCTGGTTCCTCGACCGCATCTGCACCCACATCCTGGCCGCCGAAGGCGACAGCCAGTGGGTGTTCTTCCCCGGCAACTACCAGGAATACGAAGCCGACAAGGTGCGCCGCCTGGGTGAAGAAGGGGCGCGTCCCAAGCGCATGCGCTTCAAGCCCATCCACTGAGCGCGGGCCGGCAGCTCACGCCTCGCCCACGAGGCGCGCCACCGCCCGCCGCGCCAGCGGGGCCACCACCAGCACCACCGGGAAGGCGATGAGCCAGGCCGTGAGCCAGGCGCCGGTCCACAGGCCGATGAAGCCTTCGCCGAGGCTGACGGCCCGGTAGGTGGAGATGCCGGACACCAGCAGCGACATCAGGCCCGAGAGGATGAGGCCGAAGAGTGCGGGGGCGAACTTCTTGGGGAACATGAGAGCGTTTCTCCTTGGAGGGTGGGTTGAGTTCAGGCCAGGATGGCCGCGGTGAGGTACAGGCCCACGCCGAACACCGCGTGGCTGGCCAGGCTGCGCAGGCAGTTCTTCAGCGGCGTTGGCGTCTTCGAGGCCGCAAAGCCCGAGCCCATCGCCGGCTGCATCACGAACAGGGGCACGACCACCGTGCCCAGCCCGAGCGCCAGCGCTGGCAGGAACGAGGGTTGGCGCGTCCACGCCAGGCCCTGCAGCGCGACCAGCAGACCGGCGAACGCAATGCCCACGGCGTAGTGCGTCAGCCAGCCCAGGCTCAGTTCCGCCGCCACCGGCCGCGCCTTGGCGATGGCTGCATGCGCAAAGGTGCCCTGGGCCAGATGACCCACCCAGCGGCCGATGAGCGCGAAGTTCGTGGTGGGCACGCCCAGGCGCTTGAGCAGCAGCAGCCAGGCGTCCATCAGCACCGTGGCACCGGCGCCGATGAGTGCGATCTGGGCCATGTCCTGGAGCGTAGGCATCGGAGTTCTCCTGCTGGGTCGGGTTGACGCGGGGGTCGATGGAGGCCACTATAGAAGTTGAAGTCAACTTCAAGTCAAGGCCCCGTGGACATCTCCGAAATCGCCAGGCGCTCGGGTGTGGCCGCCTCGGCGCTGCGCTACTACGAACGGCGCGGTCTCATCCGCCCTTTGCGGCGCGAAGGCGCGCGGCGCAAGTTCGCACCGGCGGTGCTCGACCAGCTGGCCCTCATCGCCCTGGGCCAGGCCGCCGGTTTCTCGCTCGACGAGATCCGGGCCATGTTCACCCCCGGCGGCGAACCGCGCATCGACCGCGGCCTGCTCGCCGCCAAGGCCGACGAGATCGACCGCATGGTCAAGCGCCTGAAGGCGATGAGCGAAGGCCTGCGCCACGCCGCCGCCTGCGCGGCGCCCAGCCACGCGGAGTGCCCCTCGTTCCAGCGCCTGCTGAAGGCGGCCGCCGCGGGTGCGCTGGAGAACCGGCAGAAGCGGCAGGCGCCGCAGCCCGGAGGCCCGCGATGAGACGCACCCTGCCCGTGGCCACGCTGTGGCTGCTTGGCGCGTGCCAGGGCCCGTCAACGGCCGACGCGCCGATGAGCGGCTACGCCGAGGCCGAGCTGACCTACCTGGCGCCCAGCACCGCCGGCATGCTGACGAGCCTTTCCGTGCGCCGCGGCGACCGCGTGGCCGCCGGCCAGCCGCTGTATGCCCTGGACGCCGACGCCGAACAGCTGGGCCGCGCCTCGGCGCAGGCACGCAGCGAACGCGCCGCCGCGCAGACGGCCAACCTGCAAAAGGGCAAACGCCCGCTGGAACTGCAGGCGCTGGACCAGCAGCTGGCGCAGGCCCAGGCCGCGCTGGCCGCGTCGTCCACCGCGCTCTCGCGCCAGCAGCAGCTGGTGGACCAGGGGTTTGTCGCCGCCCTGCGGCTGGACGAACTGGTGGCCGCGCGCGACCGCGACGCCGCGCGGCTGAAGGAACTGCAGGCCCAGCGCGCGCTGGCGCCGCAGGCCGCGCGCAGTGATGAGATCGCCGCCGCGCGCGCCGACAGCCGCGGCGCCGAAGCCGAGCTGGCGCTGGCGCGCTGGCGCGAAGGCCAGAAGCAGCGTGTGGCGCCGGTCGCGGCGCAGGTGCAGGACGTGATGTACCGCGTGGGCGAATGGGTGCCGGCCGGCGCGCCGGTGCTCGCCCTGCTGCCGCCGGGTGCGCTGAAGGTGCGCTTCTTCGTGCCCGAGCCGCTGCTGCCGCAGGCGGCCATCGGGCGCGAGGTGCACCTGGCCTGCGACGGCTGCGCGGCGGGGCTGAAGGCGCGCATCCGCTGGGTGTCGCCACAGGCCGAGTTCACGCCGCCGGTGATCTACAGCAACGGCAGCCGCAGCAAGCTGGTCTTCATGGTCGAGGCCGAGCCGCTGGACCTGCAGGCGCTCAAGCCCGGCCAGCCGCTGGACGTGCGCTTTGCACCCGCTCCGGCATGACGGCCGAAGTGCTGGCCATCGACGTGCACGGGCTGGTCAAGCGCTTCGGCGCGCGCACCGTCGTCGACAACGTCGCCATCCAGGTGCGGCGCGGCGAGATCTGCGGCTTCCTCGGCCCCAACGGCAGCGGCAAGACCACCACCATCCGCATGCTCTGCGGCCTGCTGGAGCCCGACGCCGGCGAAGGCCAGTGCCTGGGCCACGACATCCGCCGCGACGCGCGCCGCATCAAGCGCCGCGTGGGCTACATGACGCAGCGTTTCGGCCTCTACGAAGACCTCACGCTCGAGGAGAACCTCGACTTCGTGGCCCGCGCCTACGGCATGGCGAACCGGCGCGAGGTGGTGCGCGGCGCGCTCGAACGCCTGGGCCTGAGCGAGCGCCGCACCCAGCTGGCGGGTTCGCTCTCGGGCGGCTGGAAACAGCGCCTGGCGCTGGCCGCCTGCATGCTGCACGAACCCGAGCTGCTGCTGCTGGACGAGCCCACGGCCGGCGTCGACCCCAAGGCGCGGCGCGACTTCTGGCAGCAGATCCATGCGCTGGCGGCCGAGGGCCTGACGGTGCTGGTCAGCACGCACTACATGGACGAGGCCGAACGCTGCCACCGCCTGGCCTACATCTCCTACGGCAAGCTGCTGGCCACGGGCACGGCCGAAGAGGTGATCGCGCAGTCGGGCCTGAGCACCTGGGAGATCCGCGGCGGCAGCCTGGCCACCGCAGCGGCCCTGCTGCAGAACGATCCGCGCTGGATGGTGGTGCCCTTCGGCGGCGCCGTGCACGTGAGCGCGAACCAAGGCGAAGACCTGCCGGCCTGGCTGGCCGCGCAGGGCGCCGGGACCGACTGGAACGTGGCCCCCATCCCCACCGGCCTGGAAGACGTGTTCATCGCGCTCACCGCCCATGCTCAGGACAATTTCCAGTAGCTGGGGCCGCGTGCTCGCGGTGCTGCTGAAGGAATTCGTGCAGCTGCGGCGCGACCGCCTCACCTTCGCGATGCTGGTCGGCGTGCCGCTGATGCAGCTGGTGCTGTTCGGCTACGCCATCAACGGCGACCCGCGCCAGCTGCCCACCGCCATCGTGGCGCTGGACGAGGGCCCGCTGGTGCGCAGCATCGTGCGCGCGGCCGAGAACACGGGCTACTTCCGCGTCGTGGCCACCACCACCGACACGCAGGCCGAAGCGCTGGTCGCACGCGGCGAGGTGCAGTTCGCCATCGTCTTCCCGGCCGACTTCTCGCGCCGCCTGCTGCGCGGCGAGCGCCCGGCGCTGGCGGTCTACGCCGACGCCGCCGACCCTGCCGCCACTGGCCCTGCCGCGGCCGCGCTGCAGCAGTTGCCGGCGCTGGCCCTGGCGCACGAGTTGCAGGGCCCGCTGGCCCACCTGCGCGGCGGGGCGGCGCCCTTCGACGTGCGCCTGCACAAGCGCTACAACCCCGAGGGCATCAGCGCCTACAACGTGGTGCCCGGCCTGATGGGCGTGATCCTGACCATGACGCTGGTGATGATGACCGCGATGGCGATGACGCGAGAACGCGAGCGCGGCACGCTGGAAAACCTGCTGGCCACGCCAGTGCGGCCGCTGGAGATGATGGTCGGCAAGATCCTGCCGTATGCGCTGATGGGCTACGTGCAGGTGCTGATCGTGTTCGGCGCATCGCGGCTGCTGTTCGACGTGCCGATGGCGGGCAGCTTCGTGCTGCTGACAGCGATGGTGCTGCTCTTCATCATCGCCACCCTGACCGTGGGTTTCACCTTCAGCACCATCGCGCGCTCGCAGATGCAGAGCATGCAGATGACGATGTTCTATTTCCTGCCCAACATCCTGCTGTCGGGCTTCATGTTCCCCTTCCGCGGCATGCCGGGCTGGGCGCAGAAGATCGGCGAGGTGCTGCCGCTGACGCACTTCCTGCGCATCGTGCGCGGCATCATGCTCAAGGGCACCGGCTGGGCGGAACTGTGGCCCGAGGCCGGCGCCATCGGCCTCTTCCTGGCCGTGATGTGCACGGTGGCCCTGCTGCGCTACCGGCAGACCATCGACTGAGCGTGCAGGCCTGCTCGTCCGTGGGAGAGCGGGGCCTATGCCTTTGGCCCACAATCTGCTCTCGATTCCCCCAGGCGCCCGGCGCCCTCTGCCCCATGCGCAACCGTTACCCCCCAACCGGCACGGCGCTGATGCTGGTCTCGGCCGGCCTGCTGGCCGCCTGCGCGCAGATGCCCGCCGGCAGCCCGGCGCCCGACACCAAGGCGGCAGAGCCCGCCAAGACCACCAAGGCCGAGCCGCCCGCGCGCCCGGCCAGCGCGGCCGCAGCGCCTTTCCGCCCCGCCAGCGCGGCCATGGCTGCGGCCCCAGGCTCACCGCCCGGCGGCCCGCCGCCCTTTGCCACCGTCATCAAGGACGCACGCCGCATCGACGGCCCGCTGGTGCTGTGGCAGAAGGACGAGAAGGTCTGGATCGAACTGCAGCCCGCGCAGCTGGGCCAGCCCTTCCTGCTGTCGCCCAAGATCAAGAACGGCGTCAGCGAGGCCTGGGTGCTGGGCGGGCTGATGGCCCAGCCCATCAACGGCGCCGGCGGCGCGCAGGTGGTGGAGTTCGTGCGCGTGCACAACCAGGTGCGCCTGCAGGCCCGCAACACCGACGTGATGGCCAAGGCCGGCACGCCGGAAGCGCGCGCGGTGGAGGCTTCCTACTCCAACAGCCTGCTCGGCTCGGTGCCGGTGGTGAGCGCGCCGCACCCCGACCGCAAGAGCGTGCTGATCGAAGCGAACGGCATCTTCCTCAACGACATGCTGGGCATCGGCCTGATGCTCAACCGAGGCCTGCGCCAGGGTTATTCGCTGGATCGCGGCAACTCCGTCATCACCGCGGTGCGCGGCACGCCCGCGGCCACGACGCTGGAAACGCAGAACCACTTCTTCAGCGGCGGCCTGTCGGCGCCTTCACTGGCCGCGCCGCCGGGCGCGCCGGTGCCGGTGGTGCCGCGTTTCCTGCCCGACGCACGCAGCATGCTGGTGGGCCTGAGCTACTCGCTGGCCCCGCTGCCCGAAGTGCCGATGACGCCGCGCCGCGCCGACCCGCGCCTGGGCATGTTCACCAGCGTGGTGCTCGACTTCAGCGACGACCTGCAGCTCACACCACGCCAGCGCTACGTCAACCGCTGGCGCCTGGAGAAGAAGGACCCGGCGGCCGAGATCAGCGAACCCGTCAAGCCCATCACCTTCTGGATCGACCGCAACGTGCCGCTGGCCTACCGCGACACCGTGCGTGCGGCCATCCTCGAGTGGAACAAGCCCTTCGAGAAGATCGGCATCCGCGGCGCCATCGTGGTGGAGCAGCAGCCCGACGACGCCAAGTTCGACACGCTGGACTTCGGCTACGCCTCGGTGCGCTGGATGATGAACGCCGACCCGGCCTTCGGCGCCATCGGCCCGAGCCACGTCGACCCCCGCACCGGCGAGATCCTCGACGCCGACATCGCCTTCGAAGGCATGTCCGCGCGCAGTGTGCGCAGCCTGCGCACGCAGGTGCTGGCGGCGCCGGCCAGCGCGGCGGCAGTTGTACCGCAGTCCTTCGCGTCACCCTTCGACCCGCCGGCGGAGCTGGCGCAGGCCCATGGCGCGGCGACGATGCCCACCGAATGGATGCGCTGCCTGCACGGCGCACTCGCTGCCGAGCAGCTCGGCTACGCGCTCGACGTGCTGGAAGCGCGCGGCGAGATGGAACCCGACGGCCCGCTGGCACACCAGTTCGTGCAGGACTACGTCAAGGAAGCCATCATGCACGAGGTGGGGCACGCCCTGGGGCTGCGCCACAACTTCCGCGCCTCGCGCGCCTACAGCGAAGCGCAGCTGGCCGACGCCGAGTTCACGCGCGCCTACGGCACCACCGGCTCGGTGATGGAATACAACGCCGTCAACCTGCCGCGCCCCGGCAAGACCGGCGGCGTGCCCTTCCAGACCGTGCTCGGCCCCTACGACTACTGGGCCGTCGAATACGCCTACAAGCCCATGCCCCCGGGCATGAAGGCGGCCGACGAACGCGCCGAGCTGCAGAAGATCGCCGCGCGCAACACCGAGCCGCAGCTGGCCTACGGCACCGACGAGGACATCTTCTTCGGCATCGACCCCGAGACCATTCAGCTCGACCTGGGCAACGACCCCATCGCCTTCGCGTCCAAGCGCCTGGAGATCGCGCGCGACCTGTTCAAGCGCCAGGAGACCCGCGCGCTGGCGCCCGACCGCGACTACGCCGTGCTGCGCCGTTCGCTGGGTTACGCCATCGCCGATGTCTACCGCGCCGTGGGCGTGCTGGCGCGGCAGATGGGCGGCGTGCGCACGCTGCGCGACTTCCCCGGCAGCGGGCGCGACCCGCTCACGCCGGTGGGCGCGCGCGTGCAGCGCGAGTCGCTCGACCTGATGGCCAAGGCGGTGCTTGCGGCCGACGGCCTGAACCTGTCGCCGGCGCTGCAGCGGCGCCTGGCACCCGACTACCTGGACCGCGCCGAGCTGATAGGCGACGGCACCGACTTCGCGCTGCCGCAGCGCCTGCTCGACCTGCAGCGCGCGCTGCTCAACTTCCTGCTCAGCGACGGCCTGGCCGCGCGCGTGCTGGACAGCGCCAGCAAGATCGACAAGCCGGCCGAGGCCTTCCAGCTGACCGAGATGTACCAGCGCGTGATGGACGACGTCTGGAGTGAACTCGGCAAGGGCGGTGCCCAGGCCACCATCACGCCGGCGCGGCGCGAGCTGCAGCGCAGCCACGTGAACCGGCTGGCCGCGGCGCTGCTGCGGCCCTCGCCCATCGCGCGTGCCGACGCGCGCGGCTTGGTGCGGGTGCAGTCGCGCGCGCTGCTGGCGCGCCTGGAAGCCGCACAGGGCAAACGCAGCGCGCTCGACGCCGAGACGCGCGTGCACCTGGCCGACAGCATCGACACCCTGCGCCAGGCACTGGCAGCCACCGTGCAGCGCCAGTCTCTCTAACTCCGAAAAAGCACGACAAGGATTGATCCCGATGCACGCCTGGCTCTGCAGCACGCTCGACGGCGTGTACGCCCTCACCTGGCAGGAACTGCCCACGCCCGAACCCCAGGCCGGCGAAGTGCGCATCGCCATCCAGGCCGCCAGCCTGAACTTCCCCGACCTGCTGACGGTGCAGGGCAAGTACCAGATCAAGCCGCCACTGCCCTTCGTGCCGGGCTCGGAGTTCGCGGGCCGGATCGAAGCGGTGGGCGCAGGGGTCGCGCACCTGAAGCCGGGCATGGCGGTGGCGGCCATCGGCAGCAGCGGCGGTTTCGGCACCCATGCCGTCGTGCGCGCCGACAACGTGCTGCCACTGCCGCCCGGTTTTGCCATCAACGACGGTGCGGCCTTCGCGTTCACCTACGGCACCTCGCACCACGCACTGATCGACCGCGCGCAGCTCAAGGCCGGTGAAACGGTGCTCGTGTTGGGCGCTGCCGGCGGCGTGGGCACGGCGGCGGTTCAGATTGCCAAGGCCGCGGGCGCACGCGTGATCGCCGCGGCGTCCAGCGACGCCAAGTGCGCGCGCCTGAAGGAACTCGGCGCGGACGCGACGCTGAACTACAGCACCGCCAACCTGCGCGAAGAACTCAAGGCGCTGACCGACGGCAAGGGCCCGGATGTCGTCTACGACCCGGTGGGAGGTGATCTCGCCGAGCCGGCCTTCCGCAGCATCGCCTGGCGTGGCCGCTACCTGGTGGTGGGCTTTGCCGGCGGCGCTATTCCCGCGCTGCCCTGGAACCTGGCGCTGCTGAAGGGCGCGGCCGTTGTCGGCGTGTTCTGGGGCGACTTCGTGCGCCGCGAGCCCAAGGCCAATGTCGCCGCGATGATGCAGCTGGCCCAGTGGTACGGGCAGGGCCTGGTCAAACCGGTGATCGACCAGGTGCTGCCGATGAGCGAGCTGAAGGCTGCCTATGCCCGCATGGGTACGCGCCAGGTGATCGGGAAAGTCCTGCTCGTCAACCCGTAAGGGGGTGTCGCAGAACGGCGGTCCGTGAGGTATTCCGCGCTAGGATCGCGGTCTTAGTGTCGCGAACAGACCCGCCGCTCCCGCGCCGGGGTGGGAGAACCGCCCGATGACCGTCAAGGTGCTGATCCTCGAAGACAACCCGGTCGCACGCAGCTTCCTGTGCCGCGTGGTGCGCGAGAGCTTCAGCGACGCCATCACCATCACCGAAGCCGGTGACCTGGAAA
>CAYREA010000178.1:0-9363 GCA_964423075.1 uncultured Rubrivivax sp.
CGATGGCCATCCAGTGCTGGGTGAGCGTGGTCACCACGTCTTCGAGCGTCAGGAAGACGGCGGCACCGACGAAGGGGCCGAAGAAGGTGCCCATGCCACCCAGCAGGCACATCATCACGGCGTGGCCGGACAGGATGTAGTGCAGGCTGTCGATGGGCACCACCGAGAGATGCAGTGCGCGCAGGCCACCCGCCAGGCCGCACAGCGCGGCCGAGAGCGTGAACACCAGCAGCTTGGTGCGTGCCACGTCGAAGCCACAGGCGGCGGCGCGCTTTTCGTTCTCGCGCACCGCCTCCATCACCGCGCCGAAGGGCGAGGCCAGCAGCCGCGACACGAACCACAGCGCCGCGGCCACGAAGACCAGGATCACGTAGTACTTGGTGATCGGGTTCAGGAAGTCGAGCGTGAAGCCGCCGATCTCCATCTTCGGCACCTGGATGCCGCGCAGGCCGTTTTCGCCGCCGGTCCAGCGCTCGGCCTTGTAGAAGGCGTAGTAGACGATCTGCGCCAGCGCCAGCGTCACCATCGAGAAGTAGATGCCGCGCGTGCGGATGGCCAGGAAGCCGATCACCACGCCCGCCAGCGCCGCCGACAGCACGCCCAGCCCCAGCGCCAGCACCCAGTGCAGGCCCATGTGGACCATGCCGATGCCGGTGAGATAACTGCCCACGCCCAGGAAGGCCGCGTGTCCGAAGCTCAGCAGCCCGGTGTAGCCGAACAGCAGGTTGAAGCCCACCGCGAAGAGGCCGAAGACGAGGATGTTGATGGCCAGCGCCTGGTAGGGCATCAGCAGCGGAAACACCAGCAGGAACAGGATCACGGCCGCGACCCGGTGGCCGCGCACCCACTCGACGAGGGCCTTCATGCCATCAGGCCCGCCTTGCCGAAGAAGCCCTGCGGACGCACCAGCAGCACCAGCGCCATCAGCACGAAGATCGACAGTTCGGCCAGGTCGGGCGCGAACAGCGAGGTCAGCGAGAACACCACGCCCACCAGCAGCCCGGCAATCACGGCACCCACCAGGCTGCCCATCCCGCCGACCACCGTGACCACGAAGCTCTCGGCCAGCACGGGGATGCCCATCTCCGGATTCACCGCCCGCGTGGGCGCAGCCAGCACGCCCGACAGGCCGGCTATTGCCGTGCCGATGCCGAACACCACCAGCCACACGCGCGCGATGTCCACGCCCAGCACTTTGCAGATCTCGCCGTCGCGGCTGCCGGCACGCACGATCAGGCCGTAGCGCGTTTTCTCCAGGAACAGCCACAGCGCCAGCACGACGACGGCGGTGGCGAAGATCAGGAACAGGCGGTACTTGGGGAAGAAGCCGAAGCCCAGGTCGACCGAGCCACGCAGTTCGGCGGGTGTCGACGAAGGCAGGCCCTCGATGCCGAAGGCCACGCGCATGGCCTCGATCAGCACCCAGCTCAGGCCGAAGGTCAGCAGCAGTGGGTAGTCGATGCCGCGGCCGTAGAGCGGGCGCACGAGGAAGCGTTCGGTGAGCAGGCCGATGCCGCCCACCACCAGCGGGGTGAGGATCAGGCTGAACCAGAAGTTGCCGGTGAGGCCCAGGAAGTACAGGCCGACGAAGGCGCCGACCATGAAGAAGGCGCCGTGGGCGAAGTTCACGACGGTGAGCATGCCGAAGATCAGGCTCAGGCCGAGGGCGAGCAGGGCGTAGACGGCGCCGAGAGCGATGCCGGTCACCAACTGCAGGGCGATGAGAGACGGTGTGATGTCCATGTTCAGCGCTGCGGCGGCAAAGGCGTGTGCGGGCAGGCCGTGGCGCGAGGGTTCGGCGGTCTCCGCTTCGCTACGACTTCCCTGCGGTGCTCGGGCTCGTGGCGCATCGCGGAACTCGCTCCGTTCGCTGCGCTCACTGCGCTCAAACACCCGCGATGAGCATGTTTACGAAGCGCGCTGCGCGCGCCGCCACGAACCCTGCGCTCCTCGGCGCCTCTCACACGCGCCACGCCCTGCCCGCACGCGCCTTTGCAGAACCGGGGTTTGTTCTCCGAGACCAAAAACCGGTTGTTGAGCGGCAGGCGGTGCCCGGCGGGGGCGCTGTCTGGGGTGGCGAGCAGCGCAGGACGTGGGGTCGGCGCGCGCAGCGCGCTTCGTAAACTGACTCGTCGCGGGTGTTTGAGCGCAGTGAGCGCAGCGAACGTAGCGAGTTCCGCGACGCGACCCGGCGTTCGAGCAGCGCAGCGGAGTCGCAGCGAAGCGGAGACCGCCCCAGCCTGCGCCCCCGCCGGGCACCCCCTGCCGCGACGCGCAGCAGCGTCCCCGCTCACGAGGTCACCTTGTGCCCCATCTCTTCACAAGTCCGAAGATTCCCTTCATTAGCCGCCTCGATCGCCAGCACGCTGAACACGTCGTTCTTGTCCTTCATGCCCTTCGACTTGCTCTCGACGATGACCACGCTCTGCACACTCTGATGGTCGCACTTGCGATAGAACTGCGGCCCCTTGTACCAGTCGTACTTCAACTGCCGCAGCGCGATGGACACGCGCGTCGAATCGGTGGCATCCGAATCCTTCACCGCCTGCAGCACGCTCTTGATGCCGGCGTAGCCGAGTGCGCCGTAGTCCGACGGCACCGCGCCGTTGTAGGCCTTGCGGAAGGCATCGTTGAACTTCTTGGCACTCGGGATCTTGTCTTCCATGCCCCAGTAGTACGAGGTGCCGCCCAGCACACCGTCGAAGGCATCCGCCCCGCCGGCCTGGCGCGACGTGTACAGCAGCACCGGCGCGATGATCTTGGTGCCTTGTTTCAGGCCGAAGTCGGTGGCCTGCTTGGCGCTATTCACCAGGTCGCGGCCGAAGTTGCACAGCACCAGCACGTCGGGCTTGAGCGACTGGATGCGCGGCAGGAAGGCCGAGTAGTCGGCGGCGCCGAGAGGATGGCGGATGTCGGCCAGCGTCTGCACGCCGAAGGCCTGTCCGGCACGCTGGAAGCCGCGCACCATCTCGTGGCCGTAGGCGTAGTCAGCGGTGAGATAGACCACCTTCTTGCCAAACTTCGGGAAGGCATAGCGCGCCACCGCACCGGCCGTCATGTGCGGGTTGAGCGCCTCGTGGAAGGTGTAGAGGCTCCAATCCTTGGCCTCGTTGATGGTGTCGCTCTGGCTGATGCTGTTGAACAGCACCTTGCGTTCGCGCGTCACCGCGTTGATCGACAGCTGCGTCGCGGCGCTCAGGCTGCCGACGACGAAATTGACCTTGTCCTTCTCGATCAGCTCCAGCGTGCGCGTGGCCGCCTCGCCCGGGTTGAGCTTGTCGTCGCGCACCAGCAGTTCGGCCATCTGGCCCTTGTGGCCGCCGGCGGCGTTCCATTCCTTCACCGCCAGTTCGGCGGCGCGCACCTGGTCTTGCGCCTCGGCACTGAAGGCGCCGGTCAAGGGCACGGGAAAGCCGATCTTGATGTTCGCACCCTGCGCACGGGCGATTTGGAACAGCGCCGGCGCGGCGGCCAGCGCGCCCCCGGCGGCGATGAGCTGGCGGCGGCGGGTGCTGATGGGGGCTGGCTTCATCGGTGTGGTCTCCTGGACTCAGGGCGGGTAAGTATCGAACAGGCTGGGGTCGATGGCAGTCTGGTGCATCACCGCTTCGGCCTTGCGCACCAGGGCAGCGCCGCTGTGCTGCGCCTGCATGTAGGCGCCTAGCTGGCGCGCGCGCTGCGCGACGGCGGTGATGGTCTGGCGGCGGGCGTCGTCATAACGGGCCAGTGCGGCGGGCGTGGCGCCGAGGGCCGTGATGGCCTTGAGCAGCGCGGTGGCGTCGTCACCCGCCTTGGCCACGCCCATTCCGACGTGCGGGCGCGCCACGCAGGCGGCATCGCCCAGCAGGGCGATGCGGCCGTGCGCCAGCGGCGGCGGCAGGAAGTCGACGATGGGCTGCAGGAAGGGCACGGCCGTCTTCTCGACGATCTCGGCGAACTGCGGCGCCAGCAAGCGCCGCGCCGCTTCGCGCACCGCAGCGATCTGGCGCCACGACACCTGCTGCGGGGCGATGCCATCGGGGTGGTGCGTGCCGTCGGCGTCGGTCATCAGCGCCTGCAGCTCACTGCCTGCGGCGGCCGGCCGGTACCAGACGAAGTTCCAGCGCCGCTGGCCCACCTCGATGCTGTCGTCGGCGCCGGCCACCGGGTAGCCCAGCATCTGCTCGCCCTCGGGCAGGCCGAAGCCGAAGTGCGGGAACAGCGTTGAAAGCGTGCGGCGCGACAGGGCGACTTCGTCGCACACGCCGCGCCAGGCGACATAACCGGCGTACTGCGGCTGCACCTCGGGCACCAGCTGCTGGCGCAGCGTGCTGCGCACACCATCGGCCGCCACCACCAGGTCGGCCTGCAGGCTGCTGCCGTCGGCAAGGCTGAGCGTGACGCCCCGTTCGTCCTGCTGCGCGCGCGTGACGGCGGCGCCCAGGCGGTGGCGGTTCTCCGGCAGCGCCGCACGCAGCAGCGTGTACAGGCGGCCCCAGGAGGTGAGGATCTGCGGGTATTCCCAGCGGCATTCGGCCGAGCCGTCGGCCGACAGCACCACGCGCGAGGCCACCGGCACGCCCAGCGTGCGGTCGACCACGGCGCCGCAATCGCGCAGCGTCTGCCGCAAGCCGTCGTGCGTGACGATGCCGGCGCCGCGGCCCTGCAGCGAACGCGAAGAGCGTTCCAGCACCGTCACGTCGTGCCCGGCGCGGTGCAGCAGGTTGGCGGCCATCAGGCCGCCGAGCGAACCGCCGACGATGAGGATGCGCGCCATGGCTGCCGGCCTCTAGGCGCCGAGCGCGGCCTTCTCGGCGGCGGGGAAGTTGAGTTCCACGACGACACCATTGGGGTCGTCGACGAAGACCTGGTGCAGGTTCAGCAGCGGCACCAGGCGTTCACGCAGCTCGACGCCGTGTTCGCGCAGCCGCGCCAGCGTCTCGGCCAGGCCGGTGGCGAAAAAGGCCACGTGGTCGACCGCGCCGCTGCCGTGCAGGGCGCTTTCCTCGCGGTCGCCCAGGTACTGCTTCAGGCCCGCCGGGTCGTTGCGGTCGATGCCGATGATGTGCACGGCGGCGTTCGCCCACACCGTGGTGTCGCCGCTGTAGAGCCACAGGCCGGGGAAAGGAAAAGGCGGGCGCGGGCCCACCACCAGGCCCAGCAGCCCGCAGTAGAAGCGCTCGCAGGCCTGCAGGTCGGTGGTGCGGATCGAGTAGTGATTGAGCGACAGCGCCATGCAAACCTCCTCAGCTTCGGGCCCGCGGACGCGCGACGATATCCGGTGCCGCCAGCAGCAGGCCGCGGACGCGGTCGGCGATGAAGACGTCGGTCATCTCCGCGTCACCTTCGCCGGTGAAGGCTTGCTGGTAGACCAGCGGCCAGATGCCCAGGTGGTAGATCAGCCCGCCGTGGAACGACAGCAACAGCGCTTCTTCGCGCGGCGTGGCGCGCGCCCGCGAGCTGCTGCCGGCCGCGCGCCGCACCTCGCGCAGCAGGCGCGGGAACAGCCGCTCGCGCGCCATCGCGAAGTAGCGGTTGGGGATCAGCCCGTCGCTCAGGCCCGAGTGCACCAGGATGCGCAGCCATTCGGGCGTCAGGATGGCCGGCAGGTACTCGCGGTAGAAACGCTCCAGCTTGGGCAGCGCCTCGAGGGAAGGGTCGTCGAGCAGGGCTTCCCAGCGCGCGTCCCAGCGGCCGGCGATGGTTTCTTCGTAGACGCGCTCGATCAGCTGGCGTTTGGTGGGGAAGTAGTGGTACAGCAGCGTGTGCGCGATGCCCAGCTCGGCCGCCAGCTCGCGCATCTGGGCGTCGAGGCCGCGGCGGGCGAAGAAGTCGGTGGCGCCGGCCACGATCTGCTGTTCGCGCTCGCGCGCCTCCAGGCGGCGGCGTGGGGCCGCCGTGCTGGCGCGGGTTTCTTCCGTATTGACCATCTGCTCAACTTTGGGCGAAATTGTTGAGCGGTTGGTCAATAGACCCCAATAGCGACAAACCCTGAAGCCATCGACACACGAGGGTCATCATGAAATCCGCGGCCTTCGACTACATCCGCGCCACCTCGCCCCAGCATGCGCTGGCGCTGCTGGCCGAGCATGGCGACGACGCCCGCCTGCTGGCCGGCGGGCAGACGCTGCTGGCCACGCTGAACATGCGCCTGTCGCAGCCGGCGCTGCTGGTGGACATCGGCGGGCTGAAGGCCCTGGCCGGCATCGCGGTGCAGGGCGGCCTGCTGCGCATCGGCGCGCTCACCACGCACGCGCAGATCGAAGAGTCCGCGCTGGTGGCGCAGCACGCGCCGCTGCTCAGCCAGGCCGCGCCGCACATCGCGCACCGCGCCATCCGCAACCTGGGCACCTTCGGCGGTGCACTGGCCTACGCCGACCCGGCGGCCGAGTGGCCGGCGTGCGTGCGGGCGCTGAACGGCACGCTCGTGCTGCTGGGCGCGAAGGGTGAAAGGCGCGTGGCCGCGGCCGACTTCTTCCAGGGCCTCTACACCACCGCGCTGCGCAGCGACGAACTGCTGGCCGCGGTGGAGCTGCCCGTGGCCGCGGCCGGCGAACGTCAGCACTTCAGCGAACTCTCGCGCCGCCACGGCGACTACGCCGTGGCCGGCCTGGCGGCCTGCGCGCGTGTGCAGGGCCGCAGCCTGAACGACGTGCGCCTGGCCTTCTTCAGCGTCTCCGACCGCCCGCAGCGCGCCAGCGCGGCCGAGGCCATCCTGCAGGCCGGCCCCATCGACGACGCCCGCCTGGCTGCCGCCGACGCCGCATTGCGCGCCGAACTCGACCCCTTTGCCGACCTCACCCACTCCGCCGCCGCGAAGAAGCAGCTCGCGGCCACGCTGATGCGCCGCGCGGTGGCCGCGCTGCTGGAGCCCGCATGAACACGACGCCCCTGGACCAACCGACCGCGCGTGTCAGCGTGCAGGTCAACGGCCACACCGTGGTGCGCGAGGTTGAATGCCGCAAGCACTTGGTGGACTTCCTGCGCGAAGACTGCGGCATGAAGGGCTCGCACCTGGGCTGCGAACACGGCGTCTGCGGCGCCTGCACGGTGCGGCTGGACGGCCAGATCGTGCGCGGCTGTCTGGTGCTGGCGGCGCAGGCCAACGGCCGCCAGGTCGAGACGGTGGAGACGCCCACGCCCAGCCCGCGCCTGAAAGCGCTGCAGGACGCCTTCATCGAACACAATGCGCTGCAATGCGGCTATTGCACGCCGGGCATGCTGATGGCGGCGCTGGACCTGGTGGAGCGCCGGCCCGACGCCGACCGCGAGCAGGTGCGGGTGTGGATGAGCGGCAACTACTGCCGCTGCACCGGCTACCACGCCATCGTCGATGCCGTGTGCGCGGTGCTGGAGCAGCAGCGCGCGGGGCGCTTCGCCGCGGAGGGGCAGCCATGAACCATCCCACCGAGGTGCCAACCCGGCGCGACCTGGGCGCCGAGCTGCCGGCCGTCACCGAAGACCAGCGCCACATCGGCGTGGCGCATCCGCGTGAGGGCACGCGCCGCCTTACGCAGGGCCGCGGCCAGTTCATCGACGACATCGAACTGCCGCGCCTGGCGCACGTCGTCTACTGGCGCAGCCCGGTGGCGCACATGCGCATCACGCGCATCGAACGCAGCGCGGCGCAGCAGCTGCCGGGTGTGATCGCGGTGGTGACAGGCCCCGAGATCGCCGCGCTCTGCAAGCCCTGGGTGGCCACACTCGCCCACCTGGCCGGCATCAAGAGCGCGCCGCAATACCCGCTGGCGATGGAGCGCGCCACCTGGCAGGGCGAGCCCGTGGTGGCCGTGGTCGCCGAAACCCGCGCCCGCGCTGAAGACGCGCTGGCCCTGCTGCAGGTGGAATGGGAAGACCTGCCGGCGGTGCTGGACACCGAGACGGCGCTCGATGCCGCCACGCCGCTGATCCACCCCGAGCTCGGCGACAACCTGTGCTTCCAGCGCGCGCTCGACACCTGCGGCGTCGACGAAGCCTTCAGCCGCGCCGACGCGGTGGTGTTCGAAGAGACCTACCACTTCGGCCGCCACACCGGCGTGACGCTGGAGCCGCGCTGCCAGATCGCCGATTGGAACCCGGGTGACAGCAAGCTCACCGTCTACCACTCCTTCCAGGCCCCGCACATGATGCAGGACCTGTACTGCCGCCAGTTCGACCTGCAGGAAGGCCAGGTGCGCGTGGTCTGCCGCGACGTGGGCGGCTCCTTCGGCATCAAGGTGCACGCCTACCCGGACGACTTCGCCACCGTGGCGCTGTCCATCCTGCTGCAGCGCCCGGTGAAGTTCGTGGCCGACCGGCTGGAGAGTTTCGTCAGCGACATCCACGCCCGCGAACACCGCATCCACGGCCGCATCGCGGCCAGCCGCACGGGCGAGATCCTGGCCTTCGAGATCGACGACCTCACCGGCATCGGCCCGTACAGCGTGTTCCCGCGCACCAGCGGCATCGAAGGCAACCAGGTGGTGAACCTCACCGGCGGCCCGTACAAGCACAAGGCCTACCGCGCGAAGCTGAAGGTGGTGTTCCAGAACAAGGTGCCCACTTGCCAGTACCGCGGCGTGGGGCATCCGATCGCCTGCGCGGTGACGGAAGCGCTGGTCGACGGCATCGCGGCCAAGCTGGGGCTGGACCCGATCGGCTTCCGCCAGGCCAACGTGATTCCGGACGACGCCTACCCCGCCACCGGCGCGTCGGGCATCAAGCTCGAAGTGCTGTCGCACGAAGCCTGCCTGCGCGAGGCAAAGCGGGTGTGCGGCTACGACGGGCTGCGTGCCGATCAGGCGGCGCTGCGCCAGAAGAAGGTGTTCCGCGGCATCGGCGTCGCGGCGCTGATCGAGTTGACCAACCCCAGCGCGGCCTTCTACGGCGTCGGCGGCGCGCGCATCGCCTCGCAGGACGGCGCCACCATCCGGCTCGAACCCACGGGCGTGATCACCGTGTCCAGCAGCGTGGGCGAACAGGGCCAGGGGGCCGAGGCCATCTTTGCCCAGATCGCCGCCGACGCAGTGGGCGTGGACCTGTCGCGCGTGCGCGTGGTCACCGGCGACACCGACACCACGCCCTACGGCGGCGGCACCTGGGCCAGCCGCGGCGCCGGCATCGGCGGCGAAGCGGTGCTGCAGGCCGGGCGCGTGCTGCGCGAGAACATCCTGGCCACGGCCGAGGCCATCCTCAAGCGCGACCGCCAGGGCCTGCGCGTCTTGCGTGGCAGCATCGTCGACGGCGCCTCGGGCGAGCGCCTGCTCGACCTGGCCGAACTCGGCCGCATCGCCTACTTCCGCAGCGACACGCTGCCGAAGGACTTCACCCCCGAACTGATGGTGACGCGCCACTACGCGCAGCGCGACTACCCCTTCATCTTCACCAACGGCGTGCAGGTCAGCC
>CAYREA010000179.1:0-9352 GCA_964423075.1 uncultured Rubrivivax sp.
TGCCGGCCACCGAGGCGCCGGTGGCCAGCACCTGCACCTGGCCCGAGACGAAGGCGGCCACGGTGGCGTTGTTGTCCTCGAAGCGCTTCACGTCGGCACTGGCCGGGGCGATCTTGGTCAGCTCCATGTCTTCGATGGCACCGCGCGTCACAGCCACGGTCTTGCCGGCCAGGTCGGCCGCGCCCTTCACCACCACGTTCTTGGGCGCGAACACGGCCTGGAAGAAGGGCGAGTAGGCGGCGGTGAAGTCGACCACCTTCTCGCGTTCCGGGTTCTTGCCCAGGGTGCTGATGACGAGGTCGGCCTTCTTGGTCTGCAGGTAGGGGATGCGGTTGGCGCTGGTCACCGGCACCAGCTCGAGCTTCACGCCCAGCTTGCTGGCGATGAGCCGCGCCATGTCGATGTCCAGGCCCTGCGGCTGCAGGTCGGTGCCGACGAAGCCGTAGGGCGGGAAGTCGGTGGGGATGGCGATATTGATCTGCTTGCGCGCCAGCACGTCATCCAGCGTGGTCTGGGCCATGGCGGGCAGCATGCCAGCGCACAGTGCGGCAGCGAGGATCAGGGTTCGGCGTTGCATCGCGGCGGTCTCCTTCGTTGTGAAGGCCGCCGCGCAAGGCTCAGTCGGCAGCCAGGGCCCTCAAAGCATGCTGCGTGCCACCGCCGCCCACCGGGATGCCCTGCACGATCAGCGCGGCCTCGATGGCGGCGAGGGCACCCAGGGTGACGGCGGGGTTGCTGTCGCCCAGGTGCGCGATGCGGAAACCGCGCCCGGTGAGCGGGCCCAAAGCGCCCGCCATCGCCACCTGGAAACGTTCGCGGGCCACAGCGCGCAGCGCATCCACGTCGGTGCCCTCGGGCACGGTGACGGTGGTGACGCTCACCGAGCGGCAGGCCGGGTCCTGCGCGAAGAAGCCGAGGGCACCGCCTTCGCTCCAGCCCTGCACGGCGGCGTGCACCAGGCGCGCGAGCAGGGCGTGGCGGCGGTGCACGGCGGCTACGCCTTCCTGGAACAGCAGGCCCAGGGCGGCCTCCAGGCCCATCAGCAGGTTCTGCGGCGCGGTGCCGCAGAACTTGCGGTAGCTGATGTCGCTCTTGCGCCGCACCCAGTCCCAGTAGAAGCGCGGCGCGGGGTTGGCCTGCGCGGCGGCAAAGGCCTTCGCATTCACGGCCACGAAGCCGGCGCCCGGTGGGCACATCAGGCCCTTCTGCGAGGCACCCAGCGCCACGTCGACGCCCAGTTCATCCATCGCAAAAGGCGCGGCGCCGAGCGAAGCCACCACGTCGGCCACCAGCAGCGCCGGGTGGCGCGCGGCGTCGATGGCACGGCGGATGGCGGCGATGTCGCTGGTGACGCCGCTGGAGGTGTCGGTGTGCACCGCGAACACGGCCTTGATGGCCTGGGCCTTGTCGTCGCGCAAGGCCTGCTCAACCACCGCCGGAGCTATGGGCCAGCCTTCGCGCCAGGGTGTGCGCACCACGCGCCGGCCCAGCGCTTCGGCCTGCAACGCCCATTGTTCGGAGAAGTGGCCCGTGCCGGGCACCAGCACCGTTTCGCCGACATTGGCCATGTTCTCGATCACCGCCTCCCAGGCGCCGTGGCCGTTGGCGGCGTACATGAACACGTCGCCGGCCTCGGTCTGCAGCAGGCGCTTCAGGCCCTGTTCGCAGGCGGCGATGAGCCGGTCCAGGCGCGGGTCGCCGTGGTCCAGCGGCTGCTGGCTGATGGCGTGCAGCACGGCGTCGGGGATGGGTGTGGGGCCGGGCGAGATCAGCAGGCGGCGGCCGGGGATGCGGGCATTCATGCCCCGGATGCTATTGCGCTTCGACGCCCGCCTTCTTCACCAGCCGCGCGTACTTCAGCAACTCGTCCTTGAAGAACTGCTGCGCGAACTCGGGTGTGCTGATGTGGATGACGTTGCCCTGGCGGGCCATCGCCTCCTTCACGGCCGGGTCGGCAAAAGCCGTGGCCACGGCGGCGTTGATGCGCTTCACCTCGGCGGCCGGAAGGCCCTTGGGGCCCAGCACCGCGAACCAGGCCTCGACCACGTAGCCCGGCAGCCCCTGCTCGACGAAGGTGGGCAGCTCGGGCGCCGCCGCCACGCGCTGCGCCGTGGCCACGCCGATGGCGCGTAAAGCGCCAGTCTTCAGGTGCGCCTGCACGCTGGGCAAGGCAGCAGTGGCGAAGTCGACCTGGCCGCCGATCAGGTCGGTCAGCATGGGGCCTACGCCCTTGTACGGGATGTGGCGCGCGGTGGCGCCGGCCTCGTCGAGGTACATCGCGCTGGCCAGGTGCAGGATGGTGCCGTTGCCGCCGCTGGCGTAGTTGGCCTCGCCGCCCTTGCTCTTCAGCCAGGCGATCAAGGCCTTCGAGTCCGTGGCCGGCACCTTGGGGTTCACCACCAGCACCACCGGCGTGTAGCCGCAGATGGCGATGGGCATCACGTCGGTGGCCAGGTCGAAGGGCAGCGACTTGATCACGCTAGGAAAGATCACGACGTTGTTGGACACCATGCCCAGCGTGTAACCGTCGGGCGCGGCACGCGCCAGGGTCTGCACGCCCACCACGCCGCCGGCGCCGGGCTGGTTCTCCACCACCACGGCGTAGCCCAGCGCCCTGGCCAGCGCGGCCTGCGCGCTGCGCGTGATGGTGTCGACACCCGACGACACGGCGTGCGGCAGCACGAAACGCACCGACTTGTCGGCCTGCGCATGGGCGCGGCCCATGCCACTCAACATCAGTGTCAGTCCGGCCGCCACGTGGCGGCGCTGCAGGTCGATGCACATCGGGTGGTCTCCGTGGCAAGGCTTCGATCAGGCCACCGCGGCCTGCTGCCTGAGTTCTTCGATCTGCCCGCTGTTGTAGCCCAGGCCCAGCAGCAGCGCGTCGGTGTGTTCACCCATCTTCGGCGGCTGCGCACGCAGGCCCAGCCGCTGGCCGTGCAGCATGATGGGCAGCAGCGGTGCCTTGACGTGCTGGCCAGCCCTGTCGCCGTCGGCCACTTCCACGTCGGCCAGGCCGCCGGTGGCCAGCAGGTGCGGGTCTTCGAACAGGTCTTCGGGGCGTCGGATGGGTGCGAAGGGCAGGCCGGCGCCTTCGAAGAGGGCCGCCAGTTCCGCCGCGCTGCGCGTAGCCAGGCGTTCGCGCAGCGTGGCGCGCAGCGTGGGGCGGGCGCGCACGCGCTGGTTGTTGGTGGCCAGGGCCGGGTCGGCCGCCAGGTCGTCGAAGCCGAGCACGCGGCAGAACACCTGCCATTGCGCGTCGCTCACGGCGGCCAGGAAGATCTGCTCGCCCTCCTTCACCGTGAACACGTCGTAGACGGCCCACGGGCTCTCGCGCGCCGGCATGGGCGCGGCGGGTTGGCCCGTCATCGCGTACTGCAGCATGTGCTGGCCCATCAGGAACACGTTGTTCTCGTAGAGCGCGCTCTGCACCTCCATGCCCTTGCCGGTGATGCCGCGCTGGATGAGTGCGCCCAATGCGCCGATGGCCCCGAAGAGGCCGCCCATGATGTCGTTGACGCTGGTGCCGGCGCGCAGCGGGTCGCCCGGGCGGCCGGTCATGTAGGCCAGGCCGCCCATCATCTGCACCACTTCGTCCAGCGCCGTGCGGTGTTCGTAGGGCCCGGGCAGGAAACCTTTGTGGCTGACGTAGATCAGGCGCGGGTTGGCAGCCGACAGCGCGGCGTAGTCGAGCCCGAACTTCACCAGCGCGCCGGGCTTGAAGTTCTCGATCACCACGTCGGCGCCGGCGGCCAGCCGGCGCGCCACGGCGGCGCCTGCGGGCAGCTTCAGGTCGACGCGGATGCTCTTCTTGTTGCGGTTGAACATGGGAAAGAAGCCGGCCCCGGCGCCCAGCAGGCGGCGCGTGCCCTCGCCTTCGAGGGGCTCGACCTTGATGACCTCGGCGCCCATGTCGGCCAGCAGCAGGCCGCAGGCCGGGCCCATCACCATGTGGGTGAACTCGACGACGCGCAGGCCCTGCAGCGGTTGGGGGGCGGTCGGCTTCGGGGTATCCATCGGCCGGCACTGTAGCCATGCCGGCCTGGCTTGCGGAAGCCCCGGTCTTCCCTTGGCTAACCGTTGAGCGCACCCATGTTCGCTTCCGGGTAGCGCGTGCCGGCCACCGGCTGCCGGGCCAGCACGGCGCTGATGCGCGCCAGTTCGTCGGCCGTCAGCACGGTGTGCGCGGCGGCCGCGTTCTCGTCCAGCCGCGCGATGCTGCGCGTGCCGGGGATCGGCACGATCTGCGGGCTGCGGCTCAGCAGCCAGGCCAGGGCCAGCTGGGCAGGTGTGCAGCCGCGCGCGGTGGCCAGCGCCGTCACCGCGTCCACAAGGGCCAGGTTGTGGGCCAGGTTCTCGCCCTGGAAACGCGGGTTGTGGCGGCGCCAGTCGTCGACGGCGAGTTGGTCCAGGTTGCGCAGGGCGCCGGTGAGGAAGCCGCGGCCCAGCGGGCTGTAGGGCACGAAGCCGATGCCGAGTTCCTGGCAGGTGGGCAGGATCTCGGCTTCGACGTCGCGTGTCCACAGCGAGTATTCAGTCTGCAGCGCGGTGATCGGAAACACCGCGTGCGCGCGCCGGATGGTGGCCGGCGCGGCTTCGCTCAGGCCCAGGTGGCGCACCTTGCCGGCGCGCACCAGGTCGGCCATTGCACCGACCGTGTCCTCGATAGGCACGCTGCGGTCCACGCGGTGTTGGTAGTACAGGTCGATGTGGTCCACGCCCAGGCGCTTCAGGCTGGCCTCGCACGCGCTGCGCACGTAGGCGGGGCTCCCGTCGACGCCGACGAAGCTGCCGTCGGGCTTGCGCACGTTGCCGAACTTGGTGGCGATCACCACCTCGTTGCGGCGCGTCTTCAGCAGCTTCGCAATCAGCGTCTCGTTGGCGCCCACGCCGTACATGTCGGCGGTGTCGAGGAAGTTCACGCCGATGTCGACGGCGCGGTGCAGCACGGCCAGCGATTGCGCTTCGTCGGCCGGGCCGTAGAAGTCGGACATGCCCATGCAGCCCAGGCCCAGGGCCGAGACTTCGAGATCGGCATTGCCCAGGTGGCGGCGGGGATAGAGGGTGTTCATGCAGGAAGCTCCGGCGGGGTTGAAGGACAAGGGCTGCAGCGTAGGGCGCAGCACCTGCCGGGCGTTAGCCGGAAGCTCGCCGATGCTTGCCTGATCCTCCAGCGTGCCGCGCGGACCGGCTCCTGGCCTCGCACAATCACCGCATGCCCCAAGCCGTCCTCAGCGAACTGGTGTCCCTGGTCACGCGCCACGCCACTGGTGATGGCACACACGCCACCCCCATCCCCGGCCTGCACCTGATGCGCGCCAGCGCACCTGCGCAGCGCCTGCCCGCCGTCTACGAACCCGGCCTGGTGCTGGTGGTGCAGGGTCGCAAGCAGGCCACGCTGGGCCAGGAGGTGCTGAGCTACGACCCGCTGCACTGCCTGGTGGTGTCGGTGACCATGCTGCCGCTGGCGCAGATCGTCGAAGCCAGCGCCGAGCGGCCCTACCTGTGCCTGCGCCTGGACGTGGAGCCGCGCGAGCTGGGCGCGCTGGTGCTGGACATGCCCGCGGCACCACCCGCCCCGGCCGCGCGCGGCCTGAACGTGGCTCGGGTCTCGCCGCCGCTGCTCGACGCCATGCTGCGCCTCTTGCGCCTGCTCGACACACCGGCCGACGCCACCGTGCTGGCGCCGCTGGTGCGGCGCGAGATCCTCTACCGCGTGCTCACCACCGGCGAGCTGGGCCCGCGACTGCGCGCGCTGTCGACAACCGACAGCCACGCGCAACGCATCGGCCGTGCCATCGAACTGCTGCGCCGCCGCTTTGCCGAACCGGTGCGGATGGAGGAAGTGGCGCAGGCCGCGGCGATGAGCCCTTCCAGCCTGCACCAGCACTTCAAGCAGGTGACGACGATGTCGCCGCTGCAGTACCAGAAGATGCTGCGCCTGCACCATGCGCGCCAGCTGATGCTGGCCGACGGCATCGACGCCGCGCTGGCCGGCCACCGGGTGGGCTACGAGAGCCCCTCGCAGTTCAGCCGCGAGTACCGGCGCCTGTTCGGCGCGCCGCCCAAGGCCGACGCGGCGCTGGTGCGCCGTGCCGTGACGGTCACCAGTTAGGCGGACGTTTGTCGATGAAGGCCTGCACACCTTCCAGTGCCGAGTGGTCCATCATGTTGCAGGCCATGGTGCGGCCGGCGTCGTCGTAGGCGGCCTCGATGCCCACTTCCAGCTGGCGGTAGAAGAGTGCCTTGCCCAGCGCCAGCGGCAGGCGCGGCTTGCCGACGATCTTCGCCACCAGGCGCTCGACCTCGGCATCGAGTTCGGCAGCCTCCACGACACGGTTGACCAGACCCTGGGCCAGCGCTTCGTCGGCGCTGATGAAGTCGCCCGTCACCAGCATCTCGAAGGCCGCCTTGCGCGACAGGTTGCGGCTGAGCGCCACGCTGGGCGTGCTGCAGAACAGGCCCAGGTTGACGCCGCTGACGGCGAACTTCGCTTCCCGCACCGCCACGGCCAGGTCGCACATCGCCACCAGCTGGCAGCCGGCTGCGGTGGCGATGCCGTGCACGCGGGCGATCACGGGTACCGGCAGCTTCTGGATGGCCAGCATCATGCGGCCGCAATGGGCGAAGAGGCGCTGGTAGTACTCGAGCGTAGGTTCTGCGCGCATCTCCTTCAGGTCGTGCCCGGCACAGTAGGCCTTGCCGGCGGCGGCGATCACCACCACGCGCGCACCGTCATCCGCGGCCACGCGGTCCAGCGCCGCCTGCAGCGCGTCGAGCAGGCCTTCAGACAGCGCGTTGAAGGCCTGCGGCCGGTTGAGCGTGAGCGTGACCACGCCGCGCGTGTCCTTCTCGTGCAGCACCAGGGGCTCATGGGTCGTCATGGCAGAACTCCTTCCGGCCTGGATGATGCCGCAGTGCGCTCGATGGCCGCGGCCGGCGCGAAAGGCCGTATGCCCAGCGCCTCGTACAGCTGCGCCGGCGCGTAGGCGTGCCGGCCCTGGATCACCAGGCTGACCTGGCGCAGATCGCCGATGTCGCGCGTGGGGTCGCCGTCCACCAGCACCAGCTCGGCGCGGTGGCCGCGCAGGATGCTGCCGCGCTGCTGCGATTCGCCCGCCGCCCGCGCCGCGTTCCAGGTGGCGATGCGCAGCGCCTCGCGCGCCGGGATGCCGGCGCGCACGTACAGCGCCAGCTCGCGCTGCAGCAGGAAGCCGGGTGTGCCGTCGGTGCCCGCCAGCAGCGGCACGCCGGCACGGTGCAGCGCGCCGGTGAAGCGCAGCATGCTGGCCCACGACGCACGGTAGCGTTGCAGTTCATCGGGTGCAGGGCTCATCTCGCTGCCGTGCAGCCGGCGCCGCCACAGCACCGGCAGGTGCTCGGCCACCGCGGCCAGCGCGGGGTTGGGTTCGCCGTCGCGCTGCGTGAACATCGCTTCGAAGGTGGCCAGCGTCGGGTCCACCACCGTGCCGCGCTCGCGCAGCAGCGTGATGAAGGACTGCGCCTCCCTGCCCTGGGCGTCGACACGCCGTGCCTCGTCGCCCACCAGCGTGAAGCGCAGCAGGGTGCGTGTGTCCTGAGTGGGCTTGACGAAGAAGTTCAGCATCAGCTGGTTGATGTGCGTGAGTTCGTCGTAACCCGCGCGCACCGCTTGCTCGGCGCGCATGAAGGCGGGCACGTGGCCGGCCACCGTCATGCGGTGGCCGTGCGCGCGCGCCGCGATGGGCTTCACCCATTCCGGCCGCACCGAGTTGTAGAGCTTGACCTGGCGGTAGCCGCGCGCGGCGTAGTCGTCCACCGCGGCCAGCGCGGCGTCGAGGTTCTCGGCGACGATGCCGCCGTTGAGCGAATAGCGGCTGCGCCCTTCGATGAGCCCGGCCGCCACGATGTGCGGGCCAGCCATCACGCCCTGGTCGAAACGCTCCTTCAGCTTCCACAGCTCCTGGTTCTGCGCACCCATGTCGCGCACCGCCGTCACGCCGGCGGCCAGGTGCATCAGGCCGTCGGCCGGGCCGATGTGCACGTGCATGTCCCACAGGCCCGGCAGCAGCGTGCGGCCGCGGCCTTCGATGCGCTGGTCGGCGCTCAGCTTCAGCGCGTCGGGCGGGGTGACGGCGCTGATGCGGCCGTCGAACAGGTAGACGTCGGAAGGCCCGCGCAGCAGCGCCGCGCGCGCGTCGAACCAGCGGACGCCGCGAATCAGCGTCAGCCCCGGCAGCGGCTGCGCCGTGCGTTCGCGGATGGTGCGCAGGCGTTGTGTCTGCGCCTTCTGCTGTGCCGCCAGCAGGGCCGGGCCGACGTTCTCGAAACCCGGCGGCGCCACCAGCCAGCCCCGTTCCACCGCGGCGAAGAAGTCGCGGCTCTCGTCGTCGCGCAGCCACAGCGTCCAGGGTTCGGTCTCCACGCCCACCAGCGCGTACAGGGCCACGGCGGCGCTGCCTTCGCGGCCCTGCACCCGCAGCGTGGCCAGGCGTTCGGCGCGCAGCACGGCACCACCCGGCGCCTGGGCCGTGGCACCCGGCTGGGCCAGCACCGCGCGCAAAAGCTGCGCCGCGTAGGCCGGGCTGGATTCGAGCGGCACGAACACACCATCGGGCAGGGCCGGCTCGTCGCCGCGGTCGGCGGGTGACGTCCAGCGCAGGCGGCCGCCGCTGAACTCGAACTCTTCCTGCACCGTGCCGCCGAACAGCGACTTGCCGCGCACCTGGTAGGCCAGCGGCCGCTGGTCGGGGCCGACGCTGTAGCTTTCGCTGATCTCGGGGCCGCGGCCGTTGTCGCGCCAGGAGAATTCCACCTTCACGCGGCCGCCGTCGTCGCGCGTGATGTTCATTGCGCCGGCCTGCTGGCCCTGCATCAGCACCACGAAGCCCGCGCTGCCCGTTTGCGCCAGCACCGGCGCGCTGGCCAGCAGCAGCCCTGCCGTCAGGCGGGCAAGAAGACGTCGCACGCGGCTACTCGATGGCCGACGAGCTCCTGGCCCGTTCGCGCAGCTGGAACTTCTGGATCTTGCCGGTGCTGGTCTTGGGTATCGGCTCGAAGCGGATCTCGCGCGGCACTTTGTAGCCGGCCAAGAGGCCCTTGCAGTGCGCCACCAGCTCGGCCGCCGTCACCGTGCTGCCGGGCTGGGTTTCGACATAGGCCACCGGTGTCTCGCCCCACTTCGGGTCGGGCCGCGCCACCACCGCGCAGGCCAGCACGGCCGGGTGGCGGTAGAGCGCGTCTTCCACCTCGATGCTGCTGATGTTCTCGCCGCCGCTGATGATGACGTCCTTGCTGCGGTCCTTGATCTTCACGTAGCGGTCGGGCTCCATCACCGCCAGGTCGCCGGTGTGGAACCAGCCGCCGGCGAAGG
>CAYREA010000180.1:0-9326 GCA_964423075.1 uncultured Rubrivivax sp.
GCTTGATGCCGGCGCGCTGCGCGAACTCTTCCACCGCCAGGTGCGGGCTGGTGCCCGTGCCGGTGGAGCCGTAGGTGAACTTCTCGGGGTTGGCCTTGGCGTAGTCGACCAGGTCCTTGATGCTCTTGATGGGTGAGTCGGCCGGCACCACCAGCCCGAAGGTGTAGCCGGTGAGGCAGGCGATCCAGGTGAAGTCCTTCAGCACGTCGAACTGCACCTTCTGCATGTGCGGCACGCGGAACACGCCGTGCGGCAGCTGGCTGAGCGTGTAGCCGTCGGGCTTGGCGTTGACGAGTTCGTTGGCGCCCAGCAGGCCCGCGGCGCCGGGTTTGTTGTCCACCAGGATCTGCTGGCCCAGGATCTTTCCGGCGCTCTCGGCAAAGGCGCGGATCACGGCGTCGGTGGAGCCGCCGGCGGGCCAAGGGCAGATATAGCGGATGGGCCTGGAGGGGAAGGCCTGGGCGCGGGCCCACATTGGCAGGGCCAGGGCGGCGGCGGTGCCGGCGATGAGGTGGCGGCGGGTGGTCATGGGGAGAGTCCTCTTCGAAAGTCGCTCTGCCTTGTGGGACCGCGACCAAGTTTCCCGCCACGGATCCGGCTTTGCCGGTCCGTCGGCGGACGGCCCCCTTGGGGGGTAGCGAGCGCTAGCGAGCTTGGGGGCGCCACTTCAATCGGCTTTGGCGCCTGAGTCCTTGACGACCTTGGCCCACTTGGTGATCTCACTGGCCTGGTAACGCGCCAGTTCCTCGGGTGTGCTGATCCAGGGCTCCAGGCCCAGAGTCTTGAGCTTGTCGGCCACGTCGGGCAGCTTGAAGACACGCTGCATCTCGGCGTTGAGCCTGGCGACGATGTCCTTGGGCGTGCCCGCCGGAGCGAACATCGCGAACCAGGTGGTGGCCTCGAAGCCGGGCACGGTTTCGGCGACGGTGGGCACGTCGGGCGCGGCGCCGGAACGTGTGGCCGTGGTCTGCGCCAGCGCGCGGATCTTGCCTTCCTTGGCCATGGGCAGGGCCGAAGGCATGTTGTCGAACATCACCTGGATGCTGCCGCCCACCAGATCGGGTATCGCGAACTGGCGGCCCTTGTAGGGCACGTGCGTCATCTGCGTGCCCGTCATCGCCTTGAAGAGTTCACCCGACACGTGCACCGAGGTGCCGATGCCGGGCGAGCCGAAGCTCAGCTTGTTGGGGTTGGCCTTCATGTAGCTGATGAGCTCGGCCACGTTCTTCACCGGCAGATCGTTCGTCACCACCAGCAGGTTGGGCGCCGAGGCCACGTGGCCCAGCGGCGCGAAGTCCTTCACCATGTCGTAGGGCATCTGCCGGTACAGCGCGCCGTTGATCGAGTGCGTGCCCACCGTACCCATCACGATGGTGTGGCCATCAGGCGCGGCCTTGGCCACCATCTCGGCACCGATGTTGCCGCCGGCACCGGGCTTGTTGTCCACCACCACGGGCTGGCCGAGCTGGGCCTTGTCGGCGAACAGGCGCGCCAGGATGTCGGGCGCGCCGCCGGGCGGGAAGGTCACCACCAGGCGCAGCGGCTTGCTGGGGTAGCCCTGCGCCGCGGCACAGCCTGCGGCCAGCGCCAGGCACAGGCCGGTCATCCACTGCTTCGGTGTCATGCGTGTCTCCGTTGTCGCCGGGCTCTCGAGGGCCGCTGCGACGATAAGGCCGTGAACGGCCCTTGAGATTGCGCAAAAGCCCGCATGCGCTGCCGTGCATCATGGGAAAAGTGGCGTCGTGCTGTCGCCGAGGTGACAGCGCTGCCGATCAGACACCCGAGGTTCGAGGCGATTGAGCAAGACCGGACCACTGTCGAGCAAGACCTGGCGCCTGGCTGCCGCCATCGGGCTGCTCTACGCCCTGCTGGGCTTCGCGTGGATCGTGCTGTCCGACGAGTTGGTGGCCATGGTGTCTTCCGAGCCGGCCTGGCTGCAAACCGCGCAGCGCTACAAGGGTCTCTTCTACGTGGCGATGACCGCCCTGGCGCTGGTGCTGCTGGTGCGCGCCGGTTATGCCGCGCTGGAGCGTGCGGCCGAGCAGGCCCGCGAGCGCGACCAGGCGCAACAGCTGGCTTCGCACAGGGCCTTGCAGCGCCAGCAGGCGCAGTACCTGCAGCTGCACCAGAGCCTGGCCGAGGTGCTGTGGCTGGCCACGCCCGACGGCAGCCGGCTGCTGTACCTGAGCCCGGCCTTCGACGCGCTGTACGGGCGCCCCGCGGCCGACTTCGAGGCCGATGCCAGCCTGTGGCTGCAGGCCGTGCATCCCGACGACCGCGGCGTGGCCGCGCTGTCCCACACGCAGTTGCAGGCGCTCGGGCACTCGAGCTGCGAGTACCGCATCTGCCGGCCCGACGGCAGCGTGCGCTGGGTGTCCGACCGCAAACGCCGCATCGTCGACGACGAGGGGCGGGTGCTGATGGTGGGCGGCATCGCCGAGGACATCACGGCCGCCAGGGAGCGCGATGCCGAGCGCGAGAGCGCGCATGCCGTGCTGGAGCAGCGTGTGCGCGAGCGCACCGCCGAGCTCGAACGCGTCAACGCCGAACTCGACGCCTTCACGCGCACCGCCGCGCATGACCTGCGTTCGCCGCTGAACGCCGTGGCCGGCTTCAGCCACCTGCTGCGCAGCCGGCACGGCGACGCGCTGGGCGAGGGCGGGGCACGCATGCTCACGCACATCGAGACCTCGGCGCGCCAGATGTCGGTGCTGATCAGCGACCTGCTGCTGCTGTCACGCCTGTCGACGCTGGAGCTGGCTCTCAAGCCGGTGGACCTGGCCGGCCTGGCGCGCGAAGTGATGGACGAGTTGCGCCTGCACCAGCCGGGCCGCCAGGTGGCCTTCGAGGCCCCGGCGCAGCTGCCGGTGTGCTGCGACCCCGGCATGGCCCGTCCGCTGCTGGCCAACCTGCTGGGCAATGCCTGGAAGTTCACCGGCAAGTGCGAGGGCGCGCTCATCCGATTGACGGCCGAAGCGGTTGAGGGCGGCGTGCGCGTGAGCGTGCAGGACAACGGCGCCGGCTTCGACGCCGCCCGGGCCGAGCGCCTGTTCCAGCCCTTCCAGCGCTTCCATGCGGCGAGCGACTTCGACGGCACCGGCGTGGGCCTGGCCACCTGCCGGCGCATCGTCGAACGGCATGGCGGCGTGATCGGCGCGAGCAGCACACCCGGCGCCGGCGCCACCTTCCACTTCACCTTGCCGCACGGCGGCATGGCCGAAAGCGCGACGCGGCCGCGGGTGACTCAGGACTGCACGTAAGCGGCAGCCAACTGGTTCAGGTGCGCGCGCGACGGCGCGTCCAGGTGCGGCAGCAGCAGGGCCAGCGCATGCCAGGCACCGCGGCCCATGGCAGCGGCGGCGGCCTCGGGTTCCAGCGCGTGGCGCGGGTCGCGCACGTACTCGTAGCTGAGCCAGTAGGTCACCACCACCACCATGCTGGTGGCCAGCGGCGCGGCCTCGGCGCCGGTCAGGCGCACGGCGCCGCTGCGCGACAGGCCGTCGAGCAGCCCGTGCATGGCCTTGCCCTTGTTCTTCAGCACGAACTGGAAGTGCGTTTCGAGCAGGCGGTTCTTGCTGAGCAGGTCGTTCAGGTCGCGGTAGAGGAAGCGGTAGCTCCACACCAGCTCGAAGAGCATGTGGAAGAAGAGCCAGGCGTCTTCCACGTTCTCCACGCCGTCGGCGGCCTGCAGGATCTCGGCCAGCGCCTTCTCGTAGCGCTGGAAGAGCGCGTTGATCAGCTCGTCCTTGGCCGGGTAGTGGTAGTACAGGTTGCCCGGGCTGATGGAGAGCTCGGCCGAGATCAGCGTGGTGCTGACGTTGGGCTCGCCAAAACGGTTGAACAGGTCAAGCGTGACTTCGAGGATGCGCTCGGCGGTGCGGCGCGGCTTCTTCGGCGGGGGCATGGCTTTGATTCTGCGGCCGGCGAGCCCGGCGCGGCCTGCCTACAATCCCGCGCCCACACAAGAACATTGCATGCCCGCGGTCCGCTTCCAGAACGTCAGCAAGGTCTACCAGGGCGCCCGCGGCACGCTGCGCGCGCTGGACGATGTCTCCTTCAGCATCGAGCGGGGCGAGTTCTTCGGCCTGCTGGGCCCCAACGGGGCCGGCAAGACGACGCTGATCTCCATCCTCGCCGGCCTGGCGCGCGCCAGCGGCGGCAGCGTCACGGTGCTGGGCCACGACGTGGTGGCCGACTATGCCGCCGCGCGCAAGTCGCTCGGCATCGTGCCGCAGGAACTGGTGTTCGACCCCTTCTTCAACGTGCGCGAGACGCTGCGCATCCAGAGCGGCTACTTCGGCGTGAAGAACAACGAGGCCTGGATCGACGAGCTGCTGGGCGCACTCGGCCTGGCCGACAAGGCCGGTGCCAACATGCGGCAATTGTCGGGCGGCATGAAGCGCCGCGTGCTGGTGGCGCAGGCCCTGGTGCACCGGCCGCCGGTGATCGTGCTCGACGAGCCCACGGCGGGCGTGGACGTGGAACTGCGCCAGACCCTGTGGCAGTTCGTCAGCCGCCTGAACCGCGAAGGCCACACGGTGCTGCTGACCACGCATTACCTGGAAGAGGCCGAGGCCCTGTGCGGCCGCATCGGCATGTTGAAGCAGGGCAAGCTGGTGGCGCTGGACAAGACCTCGGCGCTGCTGGCCGGCCGCGCCAGCACCATGCTGCGCTTCAAGACCGACCAGGCGCTGCCACCGGCTGTTGCCGCGCTGTCGCGCGTCACCGGCCGCATCGTGCAGGCCAAGGCGCGCGACGCGGCCGAGGTCGAAAGCCTGCTGGCCACGCTGCGCGGCGCCGGCGTGAAGATCGAAGACCTGGAGATCGGCCGCGCCGACCTGGAAGACGTGTTCCTGGAAATCATGCAGGGGAGCCCCGCATGAGCTTCGCTGGTGCCGGCACCCTGTTCCGCAAGGAGATCCTGCGGTTCTGGAAGGTGGCCTTCCAGACCGTGGCCGCGCCCGTGCTCACCGCGGTGATGTACCTGCTGATCTTCGGCCATGTGCTCGACCAGCACGTGCAAGCCTTCCCCGGCGTGGGCTACACCAGCTTCCTGGTGCCGGGCCTGGTGATGATGAGCGTGCTGCAGAACGCCTTCGCCAACAGCAGCAGTTCGCTCATCCAGAGCAAGGTCACGGGCAACCTGGTGTTCCTGCTGGTCACGCCGCTGTCGCACGGTGCCTGGTTCGTGGGTTACGTGGGCGCGTCCATCCTGCGCGGGCTCACGGTGGGCACCGGCGTGCTGCTGGTCACCGTGTGGTTCGCGCCGCTGAAGCTGGCGGCGCCGGGCTGGGTGCTGGTGTTCGCCGTGCTGGGCGCAGGCATGCTGGGCTCGCTGGGGCTCATCGCCGGGCTGTGGGCGGAGAAGTTCGACCAGCTGGCCGCCTTCCAGAACTTCGTCATCGTGCCCATGACCTTCCTGTCGGGTGTCTTCTACTCGGTGCACTCGCTGCCGGCGGCCTGGCAGGCGGTGAGCCACCTGAACCCCTTCTTCTACATGATCGACGGCTTCCGGCGCGGCTTCTTCGGCGTGAGCGACGTGTCGCCGCTGCTGAGCCTGGCGGTGGTGGGCATCAGCTTCGTGGTGGTGGCGGCGGTGGCACTGCGGCTGCTGGTCACGGGCTACAAGATCAGGAACTGAAGGACAATCACCGCATGGCCGATCCCACGCCCCAGCAGGTACGCGATTTCATCGCCGCCGGCCTGCCCTGCCAGCACATCGAGGTGGAAGGCGACGGCCGCCACTTCTTCGCCACCATCGTCTCGGCCGATTTCGAAGGCCTGGCGCGTGTGCGCCGCCACCAGAAGGTCTACGCCGCCCTGGGCGATAGAATGCGCGAGCAGATTCACGCGCTTTCGATGAAGACGCTCACTCCCACCGAGTTCGCCGCGCAGCCCGCCGGCGAGCAACACCACCACCACTGACCACCCCTGCGGTGCGCCGCGGGGGCTGCCCCCGCGCGCCACCTGCGCGTGAGACGGTGCCCTGCTGCGACCTTCGGAAAGCCACCGATGATCACGCTCGCATTGTCCAAGGGACGCATCTTCGACGACTCGCTGCCGCTCTTGCGCGCCGCCGGCATCGAGGTGCTGGAAGACCCCGAGAAGAGCCGCAAGCTCATCCTGGCCACCAGCCGGCCCGACGTGCGCGTGGTGCTGGTGCGCGCCAGCGACGTGCCCACGTACGTGCAGCGCGGCGGTGCCGACCTGGGCGTGGCCGGGCTGGATGTGCTGCTGGAAGACAGCGAGGGCCTGTACCGCGTGCTCGACCTGAAGATCGCGCGCTGCCGCATGAGCGTGGCCGTGCGCCACGACTTCGACTACGCCGGCGCCGTCAAGCAGGGCTCGCGCCTGCGCGTGGCCACGAAGTACACCCACATGGCGCGCCAGCACTTCGCCACCAAGGGCGTGCACGTCGACCTGATCAAGCTCTACGGCTCGATGGAGCTGGCCCCGCTCACGGGCCTGGCCGACGCCATCGTCGACCTGGTATCCACCGGCAGCACGCTGCGCGCCAACCAGCTGGTCGAGGTGGAGAAGATCATGGACATCTCGTCGCGCCTGGTCGTCAACCCGGCGGCGCTGAAGCTCAAGCGCGAGCCGATGCGGGCGCTGATCGACGCTTTCGAGGCGGCGGTGGAGGCAAGGGCATGAGCGCCGTCGACATCCGCAGCCTGGCCACCACCACGCCTGACTTCGAGGCCGCCTTCCAGCGTGTGCTGCACTGGTCGGCCGAGACCGATGCCGCCATCGAGACGCGCGTGACCTCCATCATCGACGACGTGCGCCAGCGCGGTGATGCCGCCGTGCTCGAGCTGACGGCGCGCTTCGACGGACTCAGCGCCGCATCGATGGCCGAGCTGGAAATCAAGCCCGCCGAACTGCAGGCCGCACTCGCCGGCCTGCCCGCCGCGCAGCGCAGCGCGCTGCAGGCCGCCGCCGAGCGTGTGCGCAGCTACCACCAGCGCCAGCTGGACAGCACCAGCCGCAGCTGGCAATACCGAGACGCCGACGGCAGCCTGCTGGGCCAGAAGGTCACGCCGCTGGACCGCGTGGGCATCTACGTGCCCGGCGGCAAGGCGGCCTACCCGAGCAGCGTGCTGATGAATGCGATTCCGGCCCAGGTGGCCGGGGTCGGCGAGATCGTGATGGTGGTGCCCACGCCCAAGGGTGAACGCAATGCGCTGGTGCTGGCGGCCGCAGCGATCTGCGGCGCCCACCGCGTGTTCGCCATCGGCGGTGCGCAGGCCGTGGCCGCGCTGGCCTACGGCACGGCCACGGTGCCGCGGGTCGACAAGATCACCGGGCCCGGCAACGCCTACGTGGCCAGCGCCAAGCGGCGCGTGTTCGGCCAGGTCGGCATCGACATGATCGCCGGGCCGAGTGAGATCCTGGTGCTGGCCGATGGCACGACACCCGCCGACTGGGTGGCGATGGACCTCTTCAGCCAGGCCGAACACGACGAACTGGCGCAGAGCATCCTGCTGTGCCCGGACGCCGACTACATCGCCCAGGTGAAGGCCGCGATCGATCGCCTGCTGCCCGGCATGCCGCGCCGCGAGGTGATCCGTGCCAGCCTGGAAGGCCGCGGCGCGCTGATCCTCACGCGCTCGATGGAGGAAGCCTGCGCCATCAGCAACCGCATCGCGCCCGAGCACCTGGAAGTGTCGAGCCGCGATCCGCAGCGCTGGGAGCCGCTGCTGAAGCATGCCGGCGCCATCTTCCTGGGTGCCTACACCAGCGAGAGCCTGGGAGACTACTGCGCCGGGCCCAACCACGTGTTGCCGACCTCGGGCACGGCGCGTTTCTCCTCGCCGCTGGGCGTGTACGACTTCGTCAAGCGCAGCAGCCTGATCGAGGTCAGCGAGACCGGTGCGCAGGTGCTGGGGCCGATTGCCGCCGAGCTGGCCTACGGCGAAGGACTGCAGGCGCACGCCCAGGCGGCCGAGTTCCGCCTGGCACCGCGCACCGACGGCCGCGCGCCTGCGGCGCCGGTGCCGCTGGCGCTGCGCATGAACGCCACCATCCGCCAGGACGTGCAGAGCATGCACGCCTACGCCATCCAGGACAGCACCGGCATGGTGAAGCTGGACGCGATGGAGAACCCGTTTGCGCTGCCGCCCGAGCTGCAGCACGAGCTGGGCGAACGCCTGGGCCGTGTGGCGGTGAACCGCTACCCGGTGAAATGTGTGGCCGACGTGGTGGCCGCGCTGTCGCGCTTCATCGAGCTGCCGGCCGGCTGCAAGCTGATCGCGGGCAATGGCTCCGACGAGCTGATCGACATCCTCTCGGTGGCCGTGATGAAGCCCGGCGCCACCGTGCTGGCGCCGCTGCCGGGTTTCGTGATGTACGAGATGTCGGCGAAGCTGCGCGGGCTGAAGTTCGTGGGTGTGCCGTTGACGGCCGAGTTCGAACTCGACGAGGCCGCGATGCTGGCGGCCATCGAGCAGCACCGGCCGGCGCTGACCTACATCGCCTACCCGAACAACCCGACGGCCAACCTGTTCGACGACGCCGTCGTCGACCGCATCGTGGAAGCGGTGGGCCGGCAGGACGGGCTGGTGGTGTTCGACGAGGCCTACCAGCCCTTCTCGTCGCGCAGCCGGCTGCAGCGCATGGCCGAGCACGAGCATGTGCTGGTGCTGCGCACGCTGTCCAAGTTCGGCCTGGCCGGCGTGCGGCTGGGTTACCTGTGTGGCGCCGCGGCGCTGGTTGACCAGGTCGACAAGGTGCGCCCGCCCTACAACGTGAGTGCACTCAACGCCGAGGCCGCGCTGTTCGCGCTGGAGCATGCCGACGAGTACGCGCGCCAGGCCGCGCTCTTGCGCAGCGAACGCACGCGGCTGCAGGTGGCGCTGGCCGCGATGCCCGGTGCCCGGCCCTTCCCGAGCGACGCCAACATGATCCTGGTGCGTGTGCCCGACTCGAAACGTGCCTTCGAAGGCCTGAAGACGCGCGGCGTGCTCGTCAAGAACATTGCCGGGCTGCACCCGCTGCTCGCGAACTGTCTTCGCCTGACGGTCGGCACGCCGGCTGAAAATGACCTCATGATCGACGCCCTGCGTCACAGCCTATGAACCGCACCGCCGACATCCGCCGCGACACCAAGGAGACGCAGATCCGCGTCGCGCTCGACCTCGACGGCAGCGGCGCCGCGACGCTTGCCACCGGCATCGGCTTCTTCGACCACATGCTCGACCAGATCGCGCGCCACGGCCTGATCGACCTCGAGATCGAAGCCAGGGGCGACCTGCACATCGACGGCCACCACACGGTAGAGGACGTCGGCATCACGCTCGGCCAGGCGGTGGCGCAGGCGGTGGGCG
>CAYREA010000181.1:0-9322 GCA_964423075.1 uncultured Rubrivivax sp.
AGCCCGGCGCCACCGGGCTGGAACTGCTGCTGAGCCTGGCGCTGCGCTGGGGCGCCGACAGCGGCCTGCCGATGACGAAGTCGCTCGCGCGCGTGACGCACGGCCCGGTGCGGGTGCTGGGCGACGCGCTGGGCTCCCTGTCCAGCAGCGCCGGCCGCCTGGTGGAAGGTGGCGTGGCCGACATCTGCGTGTTCGACGCCGAGGCCGAGTGGAGCGTCACGCCGGGCGCGCTGGCCAGCCAGGGCAAGCACACGCCGTTCTCCTTCGCCTCCACCGGCATGGCCATGCCGGGCCGGGTGCGGGCCACGCTGGTGGCGGGCACCGTCGCCTACGAAGCGCGCGCCGCGGGCTGATGCGCAGCCTGCGTGCTGTCTGGCGGCTGTTGCGCGCCACCCTGCACGTCTTCCACGGCATGGCGGTGATCTCGCGTTTCCCGCAACTGGACGCAGCGGCGCGCCACGAGCGCATCCGCTGGTGGTCGGCGGGCCTGTTGCGCGTGATGGGGCTGACTCTTAATGTGAGTGGCGTTTCCCCGCGCCCGGGTTCGACGCTGATCGTGGCCAACCACATCTCGTGGCTGGACATCGCAGCCATCCACGCTGCGGCGCCACACGCGCGTTTCGTCAGCAAGGCCGACGTCCTGCACTGGCCGCTCTTGGGCCGGTTGATCCGCAACGCCGGCACGCTGTTCATCGAACGTGAGCGCAAGCGTGACGCGCTGCGCGTGGTGCACGCGATGGCCGACGCGTTGAAGGCCGGCGACACCGTGGCCATCTTTCCCGAAGGCACCACGGGCGAAGGGCCCGAGCCCTTGCCCTTCCACGCCAACCTGCTGCAGGCCGCGGTGGCCACCACCACGCCGGTGCAGCCCGTGGTGCTGCGTTTTGCCGATGCCCAGGCCGCCTACAGCGAGGCCGCGGTCTACATCGGCGAAACGACGCTGCTGCAGAGCATGTGGCGCGTGGCGCTGGCGCAGGGGCTGTGCGCCCACGTGCAACTGCTGCCCCCGGTGTCCAGCGCGCATGCCGACCGGCGCGCCCTGGCCGAACACCTGCGCCACCTGATCCGTGAGGGCCTGCCGGGATGAACACGCTGCTGCTGGCCTTTGACGACGAGGCGCCGCTGGCTGCAGGGCTGGCGCAGGCACTCGGCTGCCCGCTGGCCCTGGTGGACCGCCACCACTTCCCCGACGGCGAGACGCGTCTGCGCCTGCCGGCGCAGCTGCCGCCGCGCGTGGTGCTGCTGCGCGGCCTGCAGGACCCCAACGCCAAGCTCACCGAGCTGCTGCTGGCCGCCGGTGGCGCGCGCGAGCTGGGCGTGGCGCGCCTGCTGCTGGTGGCGCCCTATCTCGCCTACATGCGCCAGGACATGGCCTTCACGCCGGGCGAGGTGGTGAGCCAGCGCCTGCTGGGCCGCCTGCTGGCCGATGCCTTCGACGCCGTGGTGACGGTGGACCCGCACCTGCACCGCGTCGCCACGCTCGACGAGGTGCTGCCGGGCCGCCGTGGCGTGGCGCTGTCGGCCGCGACGCTGTTGGGCGGCCATGTGGCGCAGCAGGTGCCGGGTGCGATGCTGCTGGCACCCGACGAAGAAGCCGGCCAGTGGGTGCGCGCCGCAGCGCAGGCGCATGGCCTGGATCACGCCATCTGCCACAAGCAGCGCCATGGCGACCGCGACGTGAACGTGGCGCTGCCGCCGGCCCGCGTGGCCGGCCGCGCCGTGGTGCTGCTGGACGACGTGGCCAGCACCGGCCGCACGCTGATCGCAGCCGCGCGCGGCGCGCTGGCCCAGGGCGCGGCGAGTGTCGACGTGGCCGTGACGCACGGCCTCTTCATCGGCAACGCACTGGCCGAAGTGCGGGCCGCGGGCGTGCGCCATGTGTGGAGCAGCGACTGCGTGCGCCACGGCAGCAACGCCGTGAGCGTGGTGCCGCTGCTGGCCGAGGCCTTGCGCGGCCTGGGCTGAACGCCCGTCAGGCCTTGCGCTGGCCCTGCGCCGCCACGGCGGCTGCGGCCTTGGCGGCGGCTTCCGGGTCGCCCAGGTAGTAGTGGCGCAGCGGGCGCAGGTCGGCATCGAGTTCGTAGACCAGCGGGATGCCGTTCGGGATGTTGACGCCGACGATCTCGTCGTCGCCGATCTTGTCCAGGTACTTCACCAGCGCGCGGATGCTGTTGCCGTGCGCGGCGATGACGATGCGCTGGCCGCTCCGGATGGCGGGCGCCAGGCGCTCGTCCCAGCAGGGCAGCACACGCGCCACGGTGTCCTTCAGGCATTCGGTCAGCGGCACCTGGGCGGCGTCGAGATGCACGTAGCGCGGGTCGCTGCGTTCGCTGCGCGGGTCGCCGGCTTCCAGCGCCGGCGGCGGCGTGTCGTAGCTGCGGCGCCAGACCAGCACCTGCTCGTCGCCGTACTGCTTGGCCATGTCGGCCTTGTTCAGGCCCTGCAGCGCGCCGTAGTGGCGCTCGTTCAGGCGCCAGTCGTGCAGCACGGGCAGCCAGGTGCGCTCCATCTCGTCGAGCGCGTGCCACAGTGTCCACACGGCGCGCTTGAGCACCGAGGTGTAGGCCACGTCGAACGCCCAGCCGCCTTCGCGCAGCAGGCGTCCGGCCTGGCGTGCCTGCATCACGCCGGTGTCGGTGAGGGGAACGTCCGTCCAGCCCGTGAAGCGGTTTTCCAGGTTCCAGGTGCTTTCGCCGTGGCGGATGAGGACAAGCTTGTGCATGGGTGGCGATTCTATAATTCGCGGTTTTGCACGAAGGCATCGGCGACAAGGTGAAGTTCTTTCTCGACAACTGGATCCTGTTCGCGATGGCTTTCTCCTCGGGAGCGTTGCTGCTGTGGCCGCTGGTCAAGGGCGGCACAGGGGCCGGCAGCGTCACCACCGCCGAGGCGGTGCGCCTGATCAACCGCGAGAAGGGCGTGCTCATCGACGTGAGCGAGCCCGCCGAGTACGCCGCCGGCCACGCCGGTGGCGCCCGCAACGTGCCGCTGGCGCAGCTTGACGGTGCCAAGGGCCTGCCCACCAACAAGACGCTGCCCCTGCTGGTGATGTGCCCCACGGGCACGCGCTCGCGCCGCGCCGCCGAGCAGCTGCGCAAGGCCGGCTGGGAAAAGGCCGTGGCCGTGGCCGGCGGCACAGCGGCTTGGCGCGAGGCCAACCTACCGATCGAGAAGAGCGCGGAAAAGTCCACCGAAAAGTCGGCCGAAAAGGCCGGCTGATCAGCGCACCGGCAGCAAGCCGGCGCAGGCCACGGGACAATCGCGCCTGTCTCAGCTACGGGTTCGCCGCATGTCGACGGTCAAGATGTACACCACCGAGGTGTGTCCCTTCTGCGTTCGCGCCAAGTCGCTGCTCAGGCAGCGCGGGGTGGACGTGATCGAGGAGATCCGCGTCGACCTGCACCCCGCCGAGCGCATGAAGATGATGGAGTTGACCGGCCGCCGCACGGTGCCGCAGATCTTCATCGGCGACACCCATGTCGGGGGCTGCGACGACCTGATGGCGCTGGACCAGCGCGGCGGCCTGCTGCCCCTGCTCGGCCGCTAGCGCCGCCGGGACATAATCGTGGGCTTGCGGCCCGGTGCCACCGGCACCGGGCTTTGTCACTCCTGGACCCACCGGAACTTCCAAAATGGCCGACGAGACCCCCGTTTTCCAGATCCAGCGCATGTACCTGAAGGACCTGTCGCTGGAGCAGCCCAACAGCCCCGCGATCCTGATGGAGCAGGCGCAGCCGCAGGTGGACATCAACCTCGGCATGGCCGCGGCACCCGTGGCCGACGGCATCTTCGAGGTCACCGTCACCGCCACCGTCACCACCAAGGTCAAGGACAAGGTGCTGTTCCTGGTGGAAGCCAAGCAGGCCGGCATCTTCGAGATCCGCAACGTGCCCGAAGACCAGATGCAGGGCATCATCAGCATCGTCTGCCCGCAGATGATCTACCCCTACCTGCGCGCCATCGTCTCCGACGTCTGCACTCGAGCCGGCTTCCCGCCCATCCTGCTGACGGAAGTGAACTTCCAGGCCATGTTCGAAGCCCAGCAGGCGCAGGCCGCCGCGCAGCAGGGCAACGGTTCTTCGATCATCACGTCGGCCAACTGAGCGTGTTGGGCGCCGCGCGATGAAGATCGCGGTGCTCGGCGCCGGCGCCTGGGGCACGGCGCTGGCCGTGGCCGCGGCGCCGCGCCATGACACGCTGCTCTGGGCGCGCGATGCCGACCAGGCGCGTTCGCTGCAGGTTAGCCGCGAGAACGAGCGCTACCTGAGCGGCATCCACTTGCCGGCGGAACTGCAGGTCACGGCCGACCATGCCGCGGCTCTGGCCCATGGCCGCGACGGCCTCACCGTCATCGCCACGCCGATGGCCGGCCTGCGTGAGCAGCTGGCTGCACTGCCCGATCAGCGGCCCGTGATGTGGTTGTGCAAGGGCCTGGAGGCCAACAGCGGCGCCTTGGGCCACGAGATCGCGCGCGAGCTGAGGCCGGGTGCGGCCTGTGGCGTGTTGTCAGGCCCCAGCTTTGCGCAGGAAGTGGCGCGTGGGCAGGCCACCGCGCTGGTGGCGGCCAGTGCCGACGACACACTGGCGGCGTGCACGGTGCAGGCCTTCCACGCCGAGAACCTGCGCGTCTACACCAGCAGCGACGTGGTCGGCGTCGAGGTGGGCGGCGCGGTGAAGAACGTGCTGGCCATCGCGACCGGCCTGCTCGAAGGCCTGGCCGCTGGCGGCAACCCGCAGGCGCCGGGGCTGAACGCGCGTGCCGCCCTCATCACCCGCGGCCTGGCCGAGATGACGCGCCTGGGCCTGGCGCTGGGCGCGCGCGCCGACACCTTCATGGGTCTTTCGGGCATGGGCGACCTGGTGCTCACCGCGACCGGCGACCTGTCGCGCAACCGGCGCGTCGGTGTGCTGCTGGCCTGCGGCCAACCGTTGCACCAGGTGCTGGCTTCGCTCGGACATGTCGCCGAAGGTGTGCTGACAGCACCCGTGGTGCTGGCGCGCGCGCGCCAGGTCGGCGTGGAGATGCCGATCACCGAAGCCGTGGTCGAGGTGCTGCGCGGCGCGCTCAAGCCCTCTGAGGCGATGGCGCTGCTGATGTCGCGCAGCGCTCGCGCCGAAGGCCTGCCGGACTGAGCCTCAGATCGAGCCGGCAAAACCCTGCTGGCGCCAGGCTTCGAACACGGCCACCGCCACCGCGTTGCTCAGGTTCAGGCTGCGCTGGCCGGTGCGCATGGGCAGGCGCACCCGCTGTTCAGCAGGAAACGACTCGCGCAGTTCGGGCGGCAGGCCGGCAGTTTCGCTGCCGAAGACCAGCCAGTCGCCGGGCCGCCATGCCACCTCGACAAAGGGGCGCGAGCCGCGTGTGGTGAAGGCGAAGCAGCGTGCCGGGTCGGGCGCTTCGCTTTGCAGCAGTGCCGCCCACGAGGCGTGGCGGCGCACGGCCGCGGTCTCGTGGTAGTCCAGCCCGGCGCGGCGCAGCAGCTTGTCGTCCATCGAGAAGCCCAGCGGCTCCACCAGGTGCAGGGTGCAGCCGGTGTTGGCCGCCAGCCGGATGACGTTGCCGGTGTTGGGCGGGATCTCGGGCGTGACGAGCACGATGTGGAACATGGGCTTCAGTGTTCGTCGGGCGTGCGCGCCAGCACCCAGGCCTGCACCGAGCCTGCACCGGCGCGCAGCAGCAGTTCGGCGCACAGGCGCAGGGTGGCGCCCGTGGTCATCACGTCGTCGACCAGCGCGATGTGTGCGTCTTCGAGGCGGCTGCGCCGGCGCGGGTCGACCATGAAGGCCCCGGCCAGGTTGCGCTGCCGCCCGGCGCGGCCGAGCTCGGCCTGGTGGGCCGTGTCCAGCGGGCGCTGCAGCAGCGTGGCATCGGCCGCCAGTTGCAGCGCGGCGGCGATGCGACGCGCCAGCTCCCAGGCCTGGTTGTAGCCGCGCTCGGCCAGGCGGCCGGGTGACAGCGGCACAGGCAGCACGAGCGTGGGCAGCGGCGTGCCGGCGTGGCGCACAGCATCAATCAGCCGCTGCACCAGGGTTGCCGCGAGCTCGGGGCGGCCGTGGAACTTGAATTCGGCGATCAGTGCGTCCCAGGGGTGGCCGTAGTCGGCTGCGCACACCGTGTGCTCGAAAGGCGGCGGGTCTCGCAGGCAGTCGCCGCAGGCGGGTGCGGGCAGGCCCAGGCGCAGGCCGCAGCGGGCGCAACGCGGCACCGGCGCGGCGTAGCGTGCGATGCAGTCGGCGCACAAGGCGCCGCGGCACCACTGCCGGCAAACGTCGCATTGGCCTTGCAGGGCGGGCAGGGGCAGGGCGCGGGCGAGCATCGGCTCAATATACTTTCCGCCATGCCACCACCCGAGCGCAGCACCCGCCGGCCGCTCGATGTCCAAGCGCTCGCGCGGGTGCGCCAGCGGCTCAACGCTGCCGCCGCGCCGCCCTGGCTGCATGGCGAAGTGGCGCGGCGCATGGCCGAGCGCCTGGGCGTGATCAAGCTGCAGCCGCCCGCCATCGCCGACTGGCCGGCCCACACCGGCGCCAGCCGTGGCCTGCTGCGGCAGGCCTACCCGGCGGCACAACTGCTGGCCGTCGAGCCCGATGCCGCGCGGCGCGACGCCAGCGCCGCCGCGCTGGCGCGCCCCTGGTGGTCGCCCGAACGCTGGCGCGAAGGCGCCGCCCAGGTGCTGACGCCCGAACAGCTGGGCGCGGGCCAGGTGCAGTTGCTGTGGTCGAACATGGCCCTGCACCTGGCCGCCGACCCGCAGGCCTTGTTCGCCGCCTGGCACCGCGCGCTGGCCGTCGACGGCTTCCTGATGTTCAGCACGCTCGGCCCCGGCAGCCTCACCACGCTGCGCAATCTGTACGCCGCACAGGGCTGGGGTGATGCCTTTGCGCCCTTCGTCGACATGCACGACCTCGGCGACATGCTGGTCGAGGCCGGTTTCGCCGACCCGGTGATGGACCAGGAGACCCTCACGCTCACATGGCCCGACGCTGGACGGGCGCTCGACGAGTTGCGCAGCCTGGGCGGCAACATGGCCACCACCCGCATGCCCGGACTGCGCACGCCGCGTTGGCGCCAGCGCTTGCTGGAAGCGCTGTCTGCCCAGGCGGCGCAGGCTGCCGACGGCCGCATCGCGCTCGAGTTCGAGATCGTCTACGGCCACGCTTTCCGCCCGCTGCCGCGGCCGCGCGTGGGCGCTGAGACCAGGCTGCCCCTGGACGACCTTCGGGCGATGGTGCGCAGCGGTCGGCCGGTGGCGACTCGCTCACGCAAGGAACCTGAAGACCCTACTGCCCTGGGCTAGAATTCGGCGGTTGTTTGCGGACCATCAAGAGCTTGGTGAAAACCCTTGATCTTGCATGCGCCGCAGGCCCGCACCCCAGCCGCATGACGACCACCTTTGCCCCTCAGCCCTGGCCCGCGCCGCATGCTTCGCTGCGTGGCACGCCGTGGGTTTTCGGGCGCGAGGTGATGTTGCCCGGCGCCACCCGCGCGCTGCAGTGGCTGCAGCGGCGCAACTGCTCGATCACGCCGCGCCAGCTGGGCCTGGTCTATGCATCGCTGTGCAGCGTGTCGCTGCTGATCGGTGCCTTCTTCTTCCTGCAGGGTGCGCCGCTGGTGCTGGCCTTCACGGGCGTCGAACTGCTGGCCGTGGGCTGCGCGCTGCTGCTGTTCGCCCGCCATGCCGGTGACCGCGAGGTGCTCACGTTGGTGGGCCGTTCGCTGCAGGTCGAGCAATGCATCGGCAGCCGCGTGCAGCGCACAGACTTCGCCGCCGAGTGGATCAACGTCGAGCCCGCCGCCGGGCAGGGCTCGCTGGTCGAATTGAGCGGCCGCGGCCAGCAGGTGCGCGTCGGCCGTTTCCTGCGGCCCGAGTTGCGCAGCGCCTTCGCGCGCGAACTGCGCCACGCGCTGCGCCGCAGCCCGGCCAGCGCCGAGCCGAACGAACCGAATTCAAATCCTTCCCCACGATGATGAAGACGCCCATGTCCTGGCTCCGCCCGCTGTTGTCCCTGCGCCCCTCGCAGTTGCTGCCCGCCCTGGCGGTGCTGTTCAGCTGCGGCCTGGCCCACGCCGTGAACGACCTCAAGGGCGGCCCGGCCGTCAACCAGCTCGACCTGCACCGCCCGGTGACCAAGATCGGGCAAGACCAGGTGTGGCTGCACGACTTCATGCTGATCGTCTGCGTGGTGATCTTCGTGGCCGTGTTCGGGGTGATGTTCTATTCCATCCTCAAGCACCGCAAGTCGCTCGGCTACAAGCCGGCCAACTTCCACGAGAGCGTGGCGGTGGAGATCGCCTGGACCGTGGTGCCCTTTGCCATCGTCATCGCGATGGGCGCGATGGCCACGCGCACCGTGGTGGCGATGAAGGACACCAGCAACGCCGACCTCACCATCAAGGCCACCGGCTACCAGTGGAAGTGGGGCTACGACTACCTGAAGGGCGAAGGCGAGGGCATCAACTTCCTGGCCACGCTGGACAGCGCGCAGCGCCTGGCCTCCGACGCCGGCAAGCCCGTGGGCGACGACTACCTGCTGAAGGTGGACAACCCGCTCGTGGTGCCGGTGGACAAGAAGGTGCGCATCGTCACCACCGCCGCCGACGTCATCCACGCCTGGATGGTGCCCAGCCTGGGCGTCAAGCAGGACGCCATTCCCGGCTTCGTGCGCGACACCTGGTTCCGCGCCCTGGAAACCGGCGACTTCTACGGCCAGTGCGCCGAGCTGTGCGGCAAGGAACACGCCTACATGCCCATCCACGTGAAGGTGGTGAGCCAGGCCGACTATGCCAAGTGGGTCGACGGCAAGAAGAAGGAGATGGCGGCGCTGGCCGACAACCCGGCCAAGGAGTGGAAGCTCGACGAACTGGTGGCGCGCGGCGAGAAGGTCTACGCCGCCAACTGTGCCGTCTGCCACAAGCCCGACGGCAAGGGCGCCGGCCCGATCAAGGCGCTGGACGCCTCGGCCCTGGTGCTGGATGCCGACAAGGGCAAGCAGATCGGCGTGCTGCTGAACGGCGCGGCCAACGGTGCTATGCCCTCGTGGAAGGCGCTGTCGGACACCGAGATCGCGGCCGTCATCACCTACACCAAGAACAACTGGAGCAACAAGACCGGGCAGCTGGTGCAGCCGTCCGAGATCGTTGCCGCCCGCAAGTAAACAGAAGCGTCGTCGAAGAGAACCCAAGGAAGAACCATGAGCGCAGTGCTTGACCACCCCGCCCATCACGACGACCACGATCACGACCACGGCCATCCGCATGGCTGGCGGCGCTGGCTGTTCGCCACCAACCACAAGGACATCGGCACGATGTACCTGCTGTTCA
>CAYREA010000182.1:0-9322 GCA_964423075.1 uncultured Rubrivivax sp.
AACGCCGGCGCCTACATCAGCGAGATCTTCCGCGCCGGCATCCAGAGCATCCACCGCGGCCAGACCCAGGCCGCCTACAGCATGGGCCTGACCCACCCGCAGGCCATGCGCTTCGTGGTGCTGCCGCAGGCCTTCCGCCGCATGGTGCCGGCGCTGGTCAACGAAGGCATCACGCTGATCAAGGACTCCTCGCTGGTGTCGGCCATCGGCCTGGCCGAACTGGCGCTGGCGGCGCGCACGGTGGCCGGCACCTACTCGCGCTACTGGGAACCCTACCTCGCCATCTCGGCGATCTATCTGGTGCTGACGCTCACCCTTTCGGTGCTCGCCAAGCGCCTGGAAGCGCCGGCCCATCTGCGTGGCCGCTGAAGCCTGCCTGCGAGTGTTGCGCGGATGCAGCGCCTGGGCCGACTTTCTGCCGACAAGACCCCCCAGACCCGGGTAAGCCCGAACTTGGCCTATAGACTTCCCCCCGTGGCCGGACCTGGGCTTCGCGCCCCCCGGCACCGCAACCAAATAGTGAGGAAACGCATGAACAAGACCCTGATCGTCGCCGCTGTGGCGTCCCTGGCCGCCGGCAGCGCCCTCGCGCAGAGCAGCGTCACCATCTACGGCCGCGCCAACGTCTCGGCCGAGAACCAGAAGAACATCACCGCCAATGGCACCGTGCGCGTGCTGCAGAACTCGGCCTCGCGTATCGGCTTCAAGGGTACGGAAGACCTGGGTGGCGGCCTCAAGGCCAACTTCATCCTGGAGCACGGCTTCAACATCGACACCGGCGCCGCCAGCGGCGCGTTCTGGGGTCGTCAGGCTGAAGTGAACCTCGGCAGCAACACCTTCGGCATGGTGCGCCTGGGCACCTTCACCAGCGAAGCCTATTTCGCCACCGCTGACTACATCAGCATGCACAACCACGACACGGGTACGTCGGAAGACAAGCTCTATGCGTACCTGGGTCGCAACACAAACAAGCTCGCCTACCGCGCCCCTGAGTTCGTGAAGGGCCTGTCGTTCGAGGGTGGTCTTTCTGTTCCCGAACGAGTCGCAGGCCAGGGTCGCACGTGGGACTTGGCCTCGAACTATGCTGCCGGCCCCCTGCAGTTGGGCTTCGGCTACGAGCGTGCTGCCGGTTCCTCCCAGTTCGCCGTGCGCGGCCTGTACGAGTTCGGGGCGGTGGTGCTGGGTGGTTACTACCAGCGCCACGACGATGCCAGCCTGGGCGTGCGCAACCTGTTCCGCATCAGCGGTGCCTACATGATGGGCCAGTCGGAATTCCACGTGAACGTCGGCCGCAGCGGTGACTTCGACAAGGTCACCAAGAGCGCCGCCACCCAGTACACCGTGGCCTACAACTACAACCTGAGCAAGCGCACCAAGCTGTACGCCTTCTACACGGCGGTCAACAACGGCGACAACTTCTCGTACTTCGGCGCCACCGGCACCGGCGGCCGGGTGCTCGATCCGAAGTCGCTGGCCGTCGGCGTCCGCCACAACTTCTGATCGCGGTTCGCCGCCCCCAAGAGCCGGTCCCTGCGACCGGCTTTTTCGTTTCCGGACCCCGCTCAACCGCGCGGATGGTGCGTGGCGTGCAACTGCCTGAGCCGCTCGCGCGCCACGTGCGTGTAGATGGTGGTGGTGCCGATGTCGGCATGGCCCAACAGCATCTGCACCGCGCGCAGATCGGCGCCATGGTTCAGCAGGTGGGTGGCGAAAGCATGGCGCAGCGTGTGGGGTGACAGCGGTGCGCTCACACCCGCCTGCAGCGCATAGCGCTTGACCAGCTTCCAGAACATCTGCCGGCTCATCGCAGCACCCTGGCGTGTCACGAACAGGGCCTCGCTGGTCTGCCCGCCCAGGACGGCGCTGCGAGCTTCGGCGATGTAGCGGCGCAGCCATTGCAGGGCCTCGTCGCCGAAGGGAACCAGCCTCTCCCGGGCACCCTTGCCCAACACGCGCAAGACCGCGTCACCCAGACTCAGGTGCACGGTCTTCACCTGCACCAGTTCGCTGACGCGCAGGCCGCTGGCGTACATCAGCTCCAGCATCGCGCGGTCGCGCAGGCCGAGTGCCGTGTCGACATCGGGCGCCGCCAGCAGCGCCTCGACCTGCGCCTCGCTCAGCACCTTCGGCACGCGCAGCGGCTGGCGTGCGGCCAGCAGCTTGAGCGTGGGGTCGGCCGTCACCAGCCGCTCGCGCACAGCCCAGCGGAAGTAACGCCTGAAGACCGTCAGGCGGCGGTTGGCCGTGGTGGCGCGGGTGCCGGCGTGGCGCTCGGCCATGTAGGCCAGTAGATCGACCTCGGTGGCCTGTTCCAGCGCGCGCGCCTCGAGAGCCTCCAGCCAGGCCGCGAACAGCGCCAGGTCGCGCCGATAGGCCGCCAGCGTCAGCGGCGCCAGGCCATCCTCGATCCACAGCGCGTCGATGAAGCGGTCGATCGACGCCTGCGATTGGAGGCCCGGCCCGGATGGCTTCAATCGACCTTGAGGTTCTGCTTGAGCACCACGGTCTTGTAGACCTCGAGCTCGGCCTTGATCTGCTGCGCGAACTGCTCGGGCGTGTTGCCGACGATGAGCGAGCCCGTGTCTTCGATACGCTTGCGCACGCCGGGGTCCTCGAGCGTCTTCTTCACCGCCGCCGCCACCTTGTCGACCACGTCCTTGGGCATGCCCTTGGGCCCGAGGATGCCGTAGTAGGCCATGCGGTTGACGGGCTCCAGGCCCACCTCCTTGAAGGTCGGCACGTTGGGCAGCTGCACCAAGCGCTGCGGCGCGGCGACGACGATGGCGATCAGCCGCCCGTCCTTGATGAAAGGCAGCGCCGAGGGCATGTTGTCGAAGATGATGGGCACCTGGCCCGCCACCGTGTCGTTGAGCGCCGGGCCGGCGCCGCGGTAGGGGATGTGCGTCATGAACACCCCGGCCAGGCTCTTGAAGAGCTCGGTCTGCAGGTGCCCGATGCCACCGGTGCCGGAGCTGGCGTAGCTGTACTTGCCGGGGTTCTTCTTCAGTTCGGCGATGAAGCCCTTGTAGTCGCGCGCCGGGAACGAAGGGTGCACGGCGATCACGTTGGGCGTGGCCGCGATGTTGATCACCGGGGTGAAGTCGGTCACCGGGTTGTAGCCGATCTTGGCGTTGATGGCCGGGTTGGCGGCCGTGGTCGACACGGTGCCCATGCCCAGCGAATAACCGTCGGGCGCGGCCTTCACGACTTCCTGCGCGCCCACCGAGCCACCGCCGCCGGCCTTGTTCTCCACGATCACCTGCTGGCCCAGCGAGGTGCTCATCTTCTCGCTGACGATGCGGGCCACGATGTCGGTGGTGCCGCCCGGTGCGAAGGGCACCACCAGGCGCACCGGCTTGGTGGGATAACCCTGGGCCACCGCGCCCAGCGGCAAGGCCAGGGACAAGGCCGCAGTGCCCAGCAGGGCGGGAATTCTGGATCGCATGGCTTCTCTCCGTTGCAGGGAATGTGGCTTCAGGCCGGACGGCCCAGCAGGCCGGCCTTGAGGCGGTTGTCGTAGGGCTTGTCGCCGACGAAGCTGCGCAGCAGCGTCGCGTAGAAGTCGTCGCCGGGCACGGCTTCGCCGCGCAGTGTGCCATTCACGCCGAAGAGCGTACCCCGGCCGGGGTCCAGGTCGAGGTCGACCGTGTCGTTCTTGCGCACCGTGCCCAGCGCGTTGATCTGGGCTTCGAAGCGCGCCATGCGTTCGGCCAGGCGCGCACGTTCGTCGGGCTCGCTGTTGCGCTCCATGCCCTTGCGGAAGGCCTTGGCGAACTCGCCGGCCGGCACGTCGTGGAACAGCCGCAGTTGCAGGCGCTTGGGGCCGGCCATGGCCACGGCCTGCTGCGCGGCGCCTGCGCGGCTCTGCAGGTAGAGCGCGGCCGCGAAGCCCTTGAACCAGGCCACGGCGCGCAGGCCGGTGCCGTTCAGCAGCAGGGGTACACCCGCCACCTGGGTGCGGCGCTCGAAGCGGAAACCCTCGAAGACCACGGGCGGCTCCGGCGCCGCCATGGCGGCCGTCCAGAACGGCAGGGCGCTGGCAGCAAACACGAAACGGCGGCGGTTCAGGGTCATCGATGGGGGGCGTTGGGAGGGGGACGCAGAGCAGGGACGATAGTGCCTCAACGCGCCGCTGCCCATCGGGGCCTACGCGCTGGCCGATACTTCCACCATGGCCGATGCCCTGTTGCTGCTGCCCGACTTCACGCTCATCGTGCTGGGCTGGCTCATCTGCCACCACACGCCGCTGGCGCGCCCGGTGTGGGACAGCGTCGAGCGGCTCGTCTACTTCGTGCTCTTCCCGGCGCTGCTCTTCCATTCCATCGTGCGCCATCCGCTCAGCCTGGCCAGTGCCCTGCCGCTGGTGGGCACGGGGCTGGCGGTCACCGGCGCCGGCATCGCCGCGGCCTATGCGCTGAAGCTGTGGCCGGGCGTCGATGCGCGCCTGCATGCCTCGGGCGCGCAGACGGCGTTCCGCTTCAACAGCTACGTGGCACTGGCCCTGGCCGAACGCCTGGCAGGGGCCCCGGGCGTGGCCTGGACGGCGCTGCTGGTGAGCGTGTGCGTGCCGCTGTGCAACGTGGCCGCGGTATGGCCACTGGCGCGCCATGGAGGGCACGGCTACCTGCGCGAGATCGCGCGCAACCCGCTGATCATCGCCACCGCCTCGGGCCTGCTCTGCAGCCTGGCGGGGCTGCGCCTGCCGGCGCTGGTGGACATCACGCTGTCGCGCGTGGGCGCCGCCGCGCTGCCGCTGGGCCTGATGGCCGTCGGCGCCGGCCTGCAGCTGGGTGCCTTGAAGGAAGCCCCGCGCCTGGCGGCGGCACTGCTGTCGATACGCCACGCCCTGATGCCGGCCCTGGCGGTCGCGGCCGTGCTGCTGCTGGCACTGCCCACCGGCCAGCAGGCCGTGCTGGTGGCCTTCGCGGCGCTGCCCACGGCCTCCAGCGCCTATGTGCTGGCGGTGCGCATGGGCGGGCACGGCGGCTACACGGCCGGCCTGGTCAGCCTGTCGACGCTGATCGGCATGGTGGCGCTGCCGCTGTGGCTGGCGCTGTGGCGCCACTGGGGTGCCTGAAGCTTCAGGCGGTGCGCTGGGCCAGCGCCCAGTCGATGTGTTCACGCAGCATCGCGTCGCCCTCGTCGCGCGCGGCCTGCAACGCGCGCGCGACGGCCACGTCACCGGTGTCGCGCCACGCGTTGCCCAGCGCCACGGCCAGGTTGCGGCGCCAGCGCGCGTGGCCGATGCGCCGGATCGCGCTGCCTTCGGTGCGGCGCAGGAACTCCGGCTCGTCCCAGGCCCACAGCTGCAGCAGCGTGGCGTCGCCCAGCGGCGCGCGCACCTCGAAGTCGGGCAGCGGGCTGCGCTGGGCGTACTTGTTCCAGGGGCAGGCCAGCTGGCAGTCGTCGCAGCCGTAGATGCGGTTGCCCATCAGCGGCCGCAGTTCGGGCGGGATCGGTCCGTGATGTTCGATCGTCAGGTAGCTGATGCAGCGCCGGGCGTCGAGCCGGTAGGGTGCGAAGATGGCGCGTGTGGGGCAGGCGTCGATGCAGGCGCTGCAACTGCCGCAGTGGGCCGTCACCGGTTCATCGGCGGGCAGTTCCAGCGCGACGTAGATCTCACCCAGGAAGAACATCGAACCCGCCTCGCGCGACAGCGCCAGCGTGTGCTTGCCGCGCCAGCCCAGGCCGGCGCGTGTGGCCAGCTCCACCTCCAGCACCGGGGCCGAATCGGTGAAGACGCGGTGACCGAAGGGCCCCACCACCTGGGCCAGGCGCCCGGCCAACATCTGCAGGCGCGCGCGCAGCACCTTGTGATAGTCACGGCCCCGCGCGTACACCGAAACCACGGCCTGCCGCGGCTCCTGCAGCCGCGCGGTCTCGACGTCGTCCCAGTCCCCAGGCGCTTCCCGAGGCAGGTAGTCCATGCGCGCCGTGATGACCGAAAGCGTGCCTGGCACCAGTTCCGCCGGCCGCGCGCGCTTGCTGCCGTGCGCCGCCATGTAGCCCATGTCGCCATGGTGGCCTTGGCCGAGCCACGCAAGCAGACCCGGTTCCGCCGATGCCAGATCGATGCCCGTGATGCCGATCTGGGAGAATCCCAGCTCAAGCGCCCACCCGCGCAACTGCCGGACGAGCCCCTGCCCATCGAGTCGATGCCCGCCCTGCCCGCCGAGGTCCATGTGCCGATTCTAGGAAGCCGGCACCACCACTGGCCCGACGAGGCCGCTTGCGCCGCCCATGCCGCGGCGCTGGCGCAGCGCCCGGCGCTGAAGAACGCCTTCATCGAACTGCACGGCGGCCTGGGCGCCGGCAAGACCACCTTCGTGCGCCACCTGCTGCGCGCGCTGGGTGCCACCGGGCGCATCAAGAGCCCCACCTTCGCGGTGATGGAACCTTATGAGCTGCCCGGCCCTCTTCCCTTCTTGGCCTGGCACTTCGACTTCTACCGCTTCGACGACCCGCGTGAATGGGCCGACGCCGGCTTCCGCGAACTCTTCGCCGCACCCGGCCTCAAGCTCGCCGAGTGGCCCGAGAAGGCCGCGCCCGCGCTGCCCGTGCCCGACCTGCGCCTCACCATCGAGCCACAGCCCGATGACTCGCGCCGCGTGCTGGCCGAGGCCTGCACGGCCGTCGGCCTGGAACTGCTGTGATGCGCAGCACACGCCGTCGCGCCCTCGGCAGCCTGGCCCTGCTGCTGACCGCGCCGCGCCTGGCCTACGGCGCCACCATCCTGGCCGTGCGCGTGTGGCCGGCCAAGGACTACACGCGCGTGACCATCGAGTCCGACACGCCGCTGGCCGCCGTGCACCAACTGGCCGAGACGCCCGACCGCTTGGTGGTGGACATCGACGGCCTGGAACTCAGCCCCGCGCTGCGCGAACTGGTGGGCAAGGTGCGGCCCGACGACCCCTACATCGAACGCGTGCGCATCGGCCAGTACCAGCCGCGGGTGGTGCGCCTGGTGTTCGACCTGAAGCAGCCGGTGCGGCCCCAGCAGTTCACGCTGGCGCCGGTGGCGGCCTACCAGCAGCGCCTGCTGTTCGACCTGTACCCGGTGCAGGAGGCCGACCCGCTGCTGGCCCTGGTGCGCGAGAAGGAAAGCACCAGCCAGCGCGCGGCGCAGGAGATGCGCGATGCGCTCGGCGAGCTGATCTCGCGCATCGACAAACCGCCCACCGTGGTGTTCGGCCCGGCCTCGGCCGCTGCGCCGGCTTCAGCGCCGGCCGTGGTGGCCGCCGCCCCGGCAGCACCGCCCGCACCGCCCACCGCCAACGAGCGCCAGCGCGTGGACCGCCTGATCATCGTCGCGCTCGACCCCGGCCACGGCGGCGAGGACCCCGGCGCCATCGGCCCTTCCGGCCTGCGCGAGAAGGACGTGGTGCTGGCCGTCGCACTGGCGCTGCGCGAGAAGCTCAACGCCCTGCCAGGCATGCGCGTGATGATGACGCGCGACGCCGACTTCTTCGTGCCGCTGCACGAGCGCGTGCGCAAGGCGCGGCGCGTGCAGGCCGACCTCTTCGTCAGCATCCACGCCGACGCCTTCTTCAAGCCCGAGGCGCGCGGCGCCAGCGTGTTCGCGCTGTCCACGCGCGGCGCCAGCAGTGCCGCCGCACGCTGGATGGCGCAGCGCGAGAACGCGGCCGACCAGGTGGGCGGCGTCAACCTCGCCGCCGTGCGCGACCCGCAGGTGCTGAGCGCGATGCTGGACATGAGCACCACGGCGCAGATCAAGGACAGCCTGAAGCTCGGCAACGAGGTCCTCACGCGCATCGGCCAGGTGGGCGCGCTGCACAAGCGCCAGGTCGAGCAGGCCGGCTTCGCGGTGCTGAAGGCGCCCGACATTCCCAGCATCCTGGTGGAGACCGCCTTCATCTCCAACCCGGACGAGGAAGACAAGCTGCGCGATCCGGCCTACCGACTGAAGTTGGTGGATGCCTTGACGGAAGGCATCCGGCGCTACTTCGCGCGCAACCCGCCGCTGGCGCGACAGCGCCAGCTGTAGGGGCTCAGCGCGTGCCGGTGTCCAGGTAGCGCTTGCGCCGGAAGAAGATCACCAGGCCCACGCCCACCGCCGCCATCAGGCCGAACGCGACCCAGATGCCCTTGGCGGAATGGATCAGCGGCAGCGCATCGAAGTTCATGCCGAAGAAGCCGGTGATCAGGTTCAGCGGCAGGAAGATGGCCGTCAGTACGGTGAGCGTGCGCATGATGTGGTTGGTGCGGTGACCCAGGGCGCTGAAGTGCATCTGCACTGCCGTCTCGGCGCTGTGCTCCAGGCGCCGCACATGGCTGAGCACCCGTTCGATGTGCTCCTGCACGTCTCGCGAACGCACGCGCAGCAGCTCGCGCTCGCGCCGGCCGTGCGCGTCGGGTTCGTCGGGCCATTCGTCCAGGGCGTCGATCCATTCCTGCACCGCGCTGCGCTGGTCTTCGCAGGTGTCTTCCAGCAGGTGCAGCGCGTTGCGCGACTCCAGCAGGATCTGCCAGTCGGCAAACTGGCTGCGCGGGTCCAGCAGTTCCGACTGCAAGGTGCCGAGCTGTTTCGTCAGCAGGCGCCGCAGGTCGAGGTAGCTGTCGACCATGTGGTTGACCATGCGCAGCATCAGGTCGGCCGGGTTGGCGGGCAGGCGCGCAGCGCCACGCGGGTCGCCGCCGCCGGCCAGGCCCGCCAGGCGCTGCGCGAAGAACTCGCGCACGGCGCAGTCGGTGGGGTGCACGGTGATCAGCACGCGATCGAAGAGCGCAAAACCCACCGGGCTGGTGTCGATGGCCGCCAGCGCCCGGCGCGCCGAAGCCGCCGTGCCCTTGCCTTCGTCCAGGAACATGGCCTGGCTGCCGGCGCCGGGCGCCAGGCGCCGGAACACCATCATGTCGTACCACGACGTGTAGTCGTAGTGGCTGGGCAGCTGGTTGTTGAGCAGGTCGCTCACGTGCAGGTCGACGATCTGGCCGCCGGTCCAGCGCTGCAGCGCGGCCTGCAGTTCGGCGATGCGCACCTCGAACTCGCGCCGGCCGCTGCCCACCCAGAGGAAGCCGTGCGCGGGCAACACCTCGGGCAGCGCCTCGAGTTCGGTGAACTGCTCGGCGCTGACGTGAAAGACGCGCATCAGCCCTGGCGCAGCTTGCGCGCCACGTCGAGCGCGAAGTAGGTGAGCACGCCGTCGGCGCCCGCGCGCTTGAAGGCCAGCATGGCTTCCATCATCACGGCGTCGTGGTCGAGCCAGCCGTTCGCAGCGGCGGCCTTGAGCATCGCGTACTCGCCGCTCACCTGGTAGGCGAAGGTGGGCACGCGGAACTCGTCCTTCACGCGGCGCACGAT
>CAYREA010000183.1:0-9262 GCA_964423075.1 uncultured Rubrivivax sp.
GAGCAGAGGACTCATAATCCTTTGGTCGTTGGTTCAAGTCCAACACGGCCTACCAGATTCGAGTCTGCTTCACCACGTGTAGACCTCGCCCCCCTCGAGCGTCACCGTGACCGAACCATCCGGCAGCCAGCCACCATCGATGATGGTCTTGCCCGCGATCTTGGCCTGCACGTCGTTCACCGCGGCGATCACGCCTTCGGTGTCGTTCGTGTAGTCACCCGCCAGCAGGCTGCCGCTGAAGATGGTGAACTGCGGACAGCCGCCGAGCGCGGCCATCACCATCATGCGCGACACGTAGGTCTTCTTGGCGGCGCTGGGCAGCGCGTTGAAGGCGATGACCTCCGGGTCGCCGGCCTGGGTGCTCAAGCCCCACTCGGTGACGTAGACCGGCTTCGGACGGTGTCCCAGCACGGCCAGCAGGCGGTTGGCCTCACGCAGGCCGATGCCGCCGCCGGCGGCCCAGTACAGCGCGTCTGCACCCGACTGCACGGCCTTGTTCGGGCCCTGCCTGTAGGGGTGGATGTTGAGGGCGTCGCAGGCACCGGCGCCCGTCCTGCGGCTGCCGGGCGGGCGGGCGGCCAGGAACTGGCTCATGCGGCTGGCCAGGTACTGCGAAGGGCACAGCACGATGATGGCCGGGTCCACCGCCTTGGCCGCGTCGTAGGCGGCAGCGCACATCTGCACCATCTGCGCCGCCGTGCCGGTGAAGGCGCAGCCCGGGTAGGGCCCCATGAACTCGGGCTCGTTCCAGGTTTCCAGGTACTTGATGCGCCGGCCACGTGCGATCGCGCGCTGCAGCACCGCGGTGACGAAGTCGGTCACGTACTGCATCTTCAGCGGCACGCCGCTCGCACCGGCGCCGCCGAAGCCGTCGATGTAGGCCTGGTCGGTGCTGCTGACGGCCCAGGTGGGGCAGCGCCACATCATCCACATGTGGCTTACGCCCAGTTCGTGGGCCTGGTCGCAGCAGGTGTCGAACTCGGTCCAGTTGATGACCATCTCGGCCTGGTCGGAGCCGTTGCCCGTGTAGGCGCCTTGCACCTCCTGCATGCGCGCCCAGCTGATCACCGGTGCGTCATGCGAACGCCAGGTTCCGTAGGTGTAGGCCGGGGCTGCCATTCAGGCGCGCTCGTTGGGCCGACGGGAATGCATGCCGACGAAGTCGATGGGCACGTGGATCGGAAACGCCAACTCGTTCTGCGGGGAGTTGGCCACCCTCAGAGAAAAAGCTCGACCTTCGCCCGCACGATCTTCAGCACGTTGCCGGGCGCACCGCCCAGGGTGGTGCCGAAGTTGATGTACATGTCGGCAGCGGCGTCGATGTTGCCGAAGAACTCGTTGCCTATCGCGCCGACCGGGGTGCCGTTCAACGGGGTCAGCGACGAGGCCTGGCTCATCGTCGTGGCGGTGGGGAAGGTGAACGAGGCCACCTGGTCCCACTCGTTGTTGGGCCCCAGGAACGCGCCATTGCACTGGGTGTCGCTCCACGAGTTGGTGGTGCCGATGGTCATTTGCGCCGCGATGCCGCCGGTGTTGGCGCCGGTGGCCCAGAGCACGCTCACGCGCAATTCGGTGAGACCTGGTTCGACCAGGCCGGCGGGTATCAGGATGCTGCCGCCCGGAATCGCCATCGTCACCGCGGCGCGGCCCCAGGTCACGCTGCCCAGCGGGGCGCTGTAGCCCTTGCCCTGCGCGTAGAGCAGCACGCTGCCGCTGGTCGACCGCCACGTGCTGCCGTCGCTGAACCAGCGCGACACGCGGCCGGCCGGCAGATCCGTGATCGCAATCTCGGTGCCGATGGCCGCGGCGTTGGCGGCCGGGCGTCCGGCCCAGGGGCCCATGTAGGCGGCCTGCTCGGCCGCTCTGGCCGAGCTTGGGGCTGCGCGTTCCGCCCCGAACGCCGCCCCGGCGGCCGCCCCGGTTGCGGCCACGAAAATGCGACGCTTCATTGATTGCTCCCAGGCACACCCAGATCGGCTGATGTTGCGGCGAAATCGGCCATGGGTGCACCCTTCATCTCGGCGTTGATCGAATGGCCCGAAGCTAGCACAGCGCCAAGCAGGCGCAAGCAGCGTGGGCCTTCGACCGAACGCAGTGCCGCGTCAGGCGCGGCCGCTGAGCGAGCGTTTCATCTCGGTGGCTTCCTTGCGCTTGGCCCGCGTGGCTGCGGCCTCGTACTTGGCCAGGCTCTCCTGGCGCAGTTCCACCGCCTTGGCCAGCGCTTCGCGGTAGCGCGCCTTGGTGTAGGTGGCGGGGGTGCCGATGTGGATTTCGCGCACCAGATTGGGCTGGCCGAAACGCGGCACCAGCACCGACAGCACGGCCGACTGGCGTTCGCTGCCGGCCCTGCTCAACACAATGGGGCCCGATATGCCGACCGGCAGCGTCGAAGTCTTGCGCGGGCTCGGCACACGGCGCAGCGCCACCGGCGCCGGCAGCGTGGCGATGCGCCGCAGCAGGTCGCGCGTGGCCAGTTCGAGCGCCTTCTTCGGCCCGTCCTGCCCGTCGGCGTAGTACTTGGTGCCCTGGTAGCGCACCTGCCAGCCCCGGGTGGACTTGGAATCCAGGCGCTGGATGCCCTGGGGTACGGTGAATGTCTCGCCGTCGGCGAGCGTGACTTCTCTGGTCTTCATGAGTGCGGCCTCCTGATTGAGGTGACGTACTCCCTGTGGTATCGAATTCTTCTGGGGCTGGATTGTGAGGCCTGCGCCGAATAGTGCTTGCTCACTGTCTACGGGCAGTGCACCGCCGTGCCCGCCACGCTGCAGAAACCGTTGGGGCCCAGCAACTGCGGGCCGGCGCGCTGCAGGCGCAGGCCGTCGCTGGTCCAGCAGCCGTTGGAGTCGCAGGCGCCCAAGGTGCGGGGCAGCGGCGGGGCAGGTACGGCGGGTGGCACGGGCGAGGGGCGTGGCGTACGCGTGGGCTGCGCGCGGGGCGGCGCGGCGGGCGGGCCTTCGGTGCGAGCGGGGCGTGGTGATGTCTGGTCGCCGCCTTCGCCCAGGCAGGCCAGCGCGGCTGCACGACGCGCCTGCAGCATGCGCTGGCGCGCCGCTTCGACGCGGTCGCGCGGCGCAGCAATCACGCGGTCTTCCTGCTCGCGCAGCAGATCGAGCGCGCGGCTGCAGGGCGCCGACTGCGGCGCGCCCCACGCGGACGCACCGACACAGGCCACCCACAGCACGGCCAGGGCCAGGCGCTTCATCGCCGCCACCCGTGCAGGAAGAAGCCGTCGCGTTCGCACATCGGGTCGGGCCCGTAGCTGGTGTCCTCCACCACGCCCTGCGGCGTCAGGCCGACGTGGAACACCTGGCACTGCGTGTTGTCGTAGCGGTAGGTCCACACCGTCTGGTCGTGGTAGCGCACGGCCCACACGCGGGCCGGCGGGCCCAGCCGTTCCAGCAGTTGCTGGCGCGTGAGGCCGGCCTCGATGGTGTTGAAGCGGGCTTCGGTCAGTGCTTCCTCCCAGTGCAGCACGCGGCCGGCGGCGTCCAGCGTGACCATCGTCGTGTGCTTGCCGAAGGGGCTGGTGGGGTAGGCCCACTTGCGGCTGCCGTCGGGCAGGCTGTATTCGGCCGGCGGCGGGCCGAGTTTCTGGCGCACGGTGTCGGCGTCGTCACCCAGTTGCAGCGGCGGCTGCCACAGCGCGCAGCCGCTGAGCACGAAGGCGAGGGCCAGGTGTTTCACGTAGGCACCAGTTCGGCGGCCAGGCGTTCGCGCAAGGCCGTCTTCAAGACCTTGCCATAGTGGTTCTTGGGCAGGGCATCGACGAACACGTAGCGCTTGGGCCGTTTGAAGCGCGCGATGTGCGACAGGCACAGCGCGTCCAGCTGCGTCACCTGCGGCGCCGCGCCGGGCGCAGCAACGACAAAGGCCACCACGGCCTCGCCCCACTCGGCGTCGGGCGTGCCCACCACGGCCGCCTCGGCCACGCCGGGTGCGGTGAGCAGCACCTCCTCCACTTCGCGCGGGTAGATGTTGGAGCCGCCGCTGATGATGAGGTCCTTGCTGCGGTCCTTCAGTGTCAGGAATCCGTCTTCGTCCAGGCTGCCGATGTCGCCGGTGTGCAGCCAGCTGTCGCGCAGCGCCTGCGCGCTGGCCTCGGGGTTGCGCCAGTAGCCGGCCATCACGGTGTCACCCTGCACCAGCACTTCGCCGGGCAGGCCGGCCGGCGCGTCCACGCGCACGCGCACCGGCGTCTGCGCCACGCCCACCGAGGCCAGACGCTGAAGATGCTGCGGGTGCGTGGCGTCCAGCAGGTGGCGGCGCGAGAGCACCGTGGTGACCATCGGCGTTTCGCCCTGGCCATAGATCTGCACGAAGCGCGGGCCCATCACGCGCAACGCGCGCTGGATGTCGGCGCGGTACATCGGTGCGCCGCCGTAGACGATGGTCTTGAACGAGGCGGCCGCGTCCTCGGGCGTGAGGCTCAGGGTTTCGGCATGCTCGACCAGCCGGCGCACGATGGTGGGCGCGGCGAAGGTCGACAGCGGCCCCAGCGCACGGCCCAGCGCGAACAGCTCGGCCGGCTCGACACCACCCGAGGCCGGCACCGCATGGCGCGCTCCGGCCATCAGGTGGGGCACCGCGTACAGCCCGCAGCCGTGCGACATCGGCGCGGCATAGGCCATCGTGTCGCCCGGCGTGATGGCGTCGACATCGGCGAAGTAGCCCAGGCCCATGGTCAGCAGGTTGCGGTGCGTGAGCATCACGCCCTTGGGCCGGCCGGTGGTGCCGCTGGTGTAGAAGAGCCAGGCGGTGTCGCCCGGCTCGCGTTCGGTGATGGGGACGTCGAAGCCGGCGGGCAGCGGCGCCAGCAGGTCGTCGGCCGTGGGTGATTCGATGTCGACCTGCCGTTCCAGCCCCGGCAGCGGCTCGCGCGCCACGTCGCTGCTGACCAAGCCCCATCGTGCCTGCGCGTTGTCGATGATCCAGGCCACCTCGGCCGGGTGCAGCTTGGCGTTCACCGGCACCACCACCAGGCCGGCCCACCAGGCGGCCCACAGCAGCTCCAGGTAGCGCGGGTGGTTGCGCATGAACAGCAGCACGCGCTCACCGGGCGCCAGGCCGGCATCGCGCAGGCGCTGGGCCGCGGCCGCGCTGCGGCGGGCCCAGTCTCCATAACTGGCGTGCAGCATGGTACCGTTGAAGATCGCCGGCACCTCGGTCTGTTGCCAGGCCTGTTTCAGCAGCAGGTGGGCCAGGTGCATGGCGGGGCGCCCGTCAGGGCCAGGCCGGCGGGTGCGAACCCGGCGGCATGGAAGGGCGTGTCCAGGCCGCGGGTGTGGCCGAAAAGTGCGCAGCATGGCCGGGTGCGACCAGGCGGCCGTAGCCGCTGTCCCAGGCCTGCAGGTGTGGCGCGAAGTCCGGCACGCCGGCGCTGGGCGTCACGCGGCCCAGGCCGCGCAGCCAGCTTCCAACCGCGGCCAAGGAGACGCGCACCTGCCAGCTGCCACCCTGCTGGCGCTGGCGCAGCAGGGCGGCCATCGCGCCATAGGCCAGCAGGTAACCGGCGCCGTAGTCCAGGATCTGCATCGGCAGCGCCTTCGGGGTGGCGCTGCCCAGGGCCAGCGCCTCGGCCCGGTTGAAGCCGGTGGCGGTCTGCACCAGCGAGTCGAAGCCGCGTTTGTGGGCCCAGGGCCCGACGCCGCCGTAGGCCGAGAGTGTGGCCACCACCAAGCCGGGTGACAGGCGCGCCAGTTCTTCGGCCCCGAAACCCAGGGCGTCCAGCGCGCCGGGGCGGTAGGACTGCAGGAAGATATCGGCGCCGGCCAGCAGTTCGCGCAGCGTGGCGCGGCCGGTTTCGGTCTTCAGGTCGAGGTGCGCCGACAGCTTGCCGCGGCTGGTGTCGGCGATGGCCTCGATGTTGGGCAGGGTGGGCGAATTCAGCAGCAGCACGTCGGCGCCATAGGCCGCCAGGGTGCGGCCGGCCACGGGGCCGGCCAGGATGCGGGTGAGTTCGAGCACCCGCAGGCCGGCGAGCGGCCGGGCGTCGTCGGCCCGCTGCGGCCAGGGGCGCGGCGCCGCGCGGCCGCCGAGCGCCTCGATGACCAGCGGCGGCACGTGCGCCAGCGCGCGGCCCTGCGGATGCGCGTCCCATTCCTCGAAGCTGCGCACGGCGGCCACCACCAGGCCGGCTTCGGCGGCGGCGGTCTCGAAGACTTCAGCGTGCCAGGACCGCAGCGCCTGGGCGACGGCATCGCGCTCGGTGGCAGGGCCGGGCGGCAGGCCCAGCAGCTTCAGCGCACCGTCGCGGTGGTGGGCGAAGTTGGCGTGGATGCGCACGAAGCCGGGCGCACCGCGGTCGGCGCCGCAGGGGTACAGGCCCGATAACTTGTCCCAGGCGGGCAACTCGCGCCCGTCGACGGTGAAGTAGGCGCAGCACTCGAGTGCGGCCGCTTCGGCCTCGACACGCACGGTCTGCCGCGCTGCCCCCGGCTGGCGCTGGTGGCCGATTTCCACCGCGGCCAGCGCCGCCGCAGCCAGGCTGGCCTGCGCGGCGGTGGCCACCGCGAAGGAAGACGGCATCACGCTGCCGCCGTCGGGAAGTTGTGCCGCGGCCAGCGCGGCCGGCGGCAGCCCGGTCAGGGCCCACAGCCCCGCAAGGGCCTGGCTGGCGGTGGCCGTGTCCGTCATGGTCGCCGCGCGTTGCGGCGATTCCTCAGCTGCGCGGTTGCGCAGGCTGCGTCACCGCCGGCGCCTTGGTCACGCGCACCTTGCCGCCCGTGGTGACCAGGATCACCGGGTCGCCCGGGGCGAAAGTTTCACTGGCCTTGGCCTGCACCACGGCGCGGCGGTCGCCGTTCTTCAACTGCACCAGGATCTCGACCGCGTCTTCGCGCGTCGTGGCACGTTCGGTCGCGTTGCCGATGACACCGCCGACCACGGCGCCCAGGATGCCGACCACGGCCGACTCACGCCGCCCGCCGACGCTGCTGCCGGCGATGCCGCCGACCACGCCGCCGGCCACGCCGCCCAGGCCGCTCTGGCTGCCGTCCACCACCACGGGGCGGGTGGTGAGCACGACGGCGTCGATGACGGTGGACATGCGCTGCGCGTCGTTGCGGCTGATGACGTCGGGGCTGGAGGTGGCGCAGGCGCTGAGCGCGAGCACGGCGGCCACGAGGGTGGTACGGATCAGCAGGTTCTTCATGGTGGTATCTCCTCGGGAAGGCGAATGGAACTTGGACGCCTGATCTACGGACGTTGTTGTAACCCTGGACGCGGCAGGGTGGGGTGAAGTTCCGTGCCGGCGCGTAAAGAAGTCCTGAACCTGTCGCGCCCTAGCCATGCAGACGTGAACTGCGCGGCACCGACGCCAGCAGGAAGTCCATCTGGTCGACCACGATGCGGCGGCCGCGCAGGATCATGTCCTCGTGCAGGCTCGGCACATAGGGCAGGTACAGCAGCGACATGCGGGCTTCCTCGGGCAGGCGGTTGCCCTTGTGGCCGTTGCAGGCACGGCAGGCGGTGATGCAGTTCATCCAGCTGTCCTTGCCGCCGCGCGACACCGGCACGATGTGCTCGCGCGTCAGGTCGTCGAAGTGGAAGTGCCCGCCGCAGTAGGCGCAGACACCGCGGTCGCGCACGAAGAGCTTGGGGTTGGACAGCGCCGGCACCGTGCGCCAGGCGCGGCTGGGGATGGAGCCGCGCACCGCGATGATGGGGTGCACCTCGATGCGCGACTGCTTGCCCGTGGCGCGCTGGATGCCGCCGCGCAGCACATGGAAGGCACGGCCCAGCGTCCACGCGACGGTGTCGCTGGCATACAGCACGGCCGCCTCGCGAGGTGAAATCCACGCTTGCGGACGGCCCGAAATGTCGAGCTGCAGCACGTCCATCCCTGCAAGAGTAAACCATTGTGCGCAGGGGCTGCCGGCGCGGGGCTTCGGGTTCTAGTCGCTATACCCTAGAAAAATTAACGGCAGGGGCATGGTGCGCCGCGGGGAAGTCTGCAAAATAGAACGGTCGTTCGATTTCGTGACGAGGCCGTGACCGTACCTTCCGATACCTCCCTGGCCGATGCCCAACGGCCCCCGCCACGCGCCCTGCACAAGGGCCAGCAGACACGTGCCGCCATTCTGGAGGCCGCGCTCGGCCTGGCCTCGCACATGGGGCTGGAAGGCCTGTCCATCGGCGCGCTGGCCGAGGTGACGCAGATGAGCAAGTCGGGCGTCTTCGCCCACTTCGGCTCGCGCGAGGAACTGCAGATCAGCGTCATCCGCGAGTACCACGCCCGCTTCGAGGAAGAGGTGTTCTTCCCCGCCATCCGCGAACCGCGCGGACTGCCGCGGCTGCGCGCGCTGTTCGAGCGCTGGGTGCGGCGGGTGTCGGTGGAAATCGACTCCGGCTGCATCTACATCAGCGGCGCGGTCGAGTTCGACGACCGCCCCGGCCCGGTGCGCGATGCGCTGGCCGGCATGGTGCGGGCCTGGCACGCGGCGCTGGAACGCGCCATCCGCGTGGCCGTCGAAGAAGGCCAGCTGCGCCCCGACACCGACCCCACCCAGATGCTGTTCGAAGTGCACGGCCTGATCCTGGCGCTGCACCACGACGCGCGCTTCCTGCGCATCCCGGGCGCGCTGGACCGCGCCCGCGCCGGCTTCGAACGCACGCTCTCGCACTACGCCACGCCGGCCCCGCGCCGCGCGCGGCGCTGAACCGCTTTCGCTGTCATCACCATCCCGCCTGCAAGGAGCCCCCATGGCCGTCTACACCCCGCCGTTGCGCGACATGCACTTCGTGCTGCACGAACTGCTGAACGTCACTGACGAGCTGAAGATGATGCCGGCGCATGCCGACGTCGACGCCGACACCATCAACGCGGTGCTCGAAGAGGGCGGCAAGTTCGCCGCCGAGGTGCTGTTCCCGCTGAACATCAGCGGCGACGAAGAAGGCTGCGTGCTCGACAAGGCCACGCACGAGGTGCGCACGCCGAAGGGCTTCAAGGAAGCCTACGCCCAGTACGTGGAAGGCGGCTGGGCCGCGCTCAGCGCCGACCCGGCCTATGGCGGCCAGGGCCTGCCGGTGGTGGTGAACCAGTGCTTCTACGAGATGCTGAACTCGGCCAACCAGGCCTGGACCATGTACCCGGGCCTTTCGCACGGCGCCTACGAATGCCTGAAGGCGCACGGTACCGCCGAGCAGAAGGCCACCTACCTGCCCAAGCTGACCAGCGGCGTGTGGACCGGCACCATGTGCCTGACTGAACCCCATTGCGGCACCGACCTCGGCATGCTGCGCACCAAGGCCGAGCCGCAGGCCG
>CAYREA010000184.1:0-9153 GCA_964423075.1 uncultured Rubrivivax sp.
TCTGGTACACGGCCTTCACCGCCGACATGACCAAGGCCGGCCTGCCGGTGGTCAATGCCGACGGCACGCCCAAGTGGCGCATGGCCCCCGGCCCCAACGGCCCGTACTGGAAGCAGGGCATGCAGAACGGCTACCAGGACGTGGGCTCGTGGACCTTCTTCGACGGCCACGACGCCAACAAGACCGCCGCCGCGTGGCTGTACGCGCAGTTCATCACCAGCAAGAGCGTGAGCCTGAAGAAGACCATCACGGGCCTGACGCCCATCCGCGAGAGCGACATCCAGAGCCAGGCCATGACGGACCTCGCACCCAAGCTCGGCGGCCTGGTGGAGTTCTACCGCAGCCCCGCGCGCGTGGCCTGGACGCCCACCGGCACCAACGTGCCTGACTACCCCAAGCTGGCCCAGCTGTGGTGGAAGAACGTGGCGCAGGCGGTGACCGGCGAGATGACGCCGCAGAAGGCCATGGACACGCTGGCCGACGAGATGGACGACGTGATGGGCCGCCTGGAACGTGCCGGCATGGCGCGCTGCGCGCCCAAGCTCAACGCGAAGGAGGATCCGTCCAAGTACCTCAGCGACAAGGCCGCGCCCTGGAAGAAGCTGGCCAACGAGAAGCCCAAGGGCGAGACCATCGCGTACCAGACGCTGCTGGACGCGTGGAAGGCCGGAAAGGTGCGCTGAACGGATTGGTCACGCGCTAAATTCGCGGGCATCCCATGGATGCTCTGCGATTCGCTGCCACCAAGATCCAGCCACCCCGGCAGTGGCTGGCGCGCGTCGAGCGCCCACAGCTCGACGCGCGCATCCGCCAGGCCCTGCTCACGCACCGCGTGGTGCTGCTGCAGGCCGCCGCCGGCTTCGGCAAGACCAGCGCGCTGGCGGCGCAGCTGGCGCTGCAGGCCGAGGGCGAAGCCCTGGCCTGGGTGGCGATGGACCCCGACGACGACGCCGAGCGCCTGTTCGGCTGCCTCGTCGCCGCGCTGGAAGCCTTCGACCTGCCCTGGCGCACCGCGCCCGCCGCGCTGGTGGAGCTGGCCGGCACCGACGGCAGCGGCCTGCGCCGCGCCGCCACCGAGCTGCTGAACGCGCTGGCCGGCGCCGAGGTGGCGCGCGGCGTCATCGTGCTGGACGACCTGCACCGCGTGGAGCAGACCACCACCTTTGCGCTGCTCGATGCCCTGATGCAGCGCCTGCCGCCCAACTGGACCCTGCTGTTGGCCAGCCGCACCACCCCGCCGCTGGCGCTGGCGCGGCTGCGCGCCAGCGGCGAGCTGGCCGAGTTCACGCAGGACGAGCTGCGCTTTTCGCGCGACGAGGCCCACGCCATGCTCGGCGCGGCCGACCTGCCGCAGGCGCTGGAGCGCGCCGAGGAACTGTTCGAGCGCACCGCCGGCTGGCCCGCCGGCCTGCGCCTGGCCGCAGCGGCCCTGCGCACGCGCGGCGGCATGGCCGCGGGCCGCAAGCTGATCGACCGCCACCTGTTCGACTACCTCGCCGCCGAGGTGCTGGACGACATGCCCGAGCCGCTGCACCTGTTCCTCCTGCGCACGGCCGTGCTGCCCGAGCTGACGGCCGGCCGCGCCGCCGCCGTCAGCGGCGACCGGCGCGCCGCCGACTGGCTGGAAGACATCGAGCGCCGCGGCCTCTTCGCCACCGCGCTGGACGCCGAAGAGCGCACGCTCGTGCTGCACGACCTGTTCCGCGAGGCCCTGCTGCAGCGCCTGAACGAACGCCTGCCCACCGAGCTGCCGGTGCTGCTGCAACGCGCCGCCGCCGGCGAGGAAGACCCGCTGCGCCGCGTCGGCTACCTGCTGCGTGCCGAGCACTGGGCCGGCGCCGAAGCGGCGCTGGCCGAGTCGGCGTCCGAGCTGTTCCTGGACGGCGGCGCCGGCGACGTGCTGCGCCTGGTGGAGCAGTTCCCGCCCGAACACCGCAGTGCGCGCCTGCAGCGCCTGGCCGGCACCTCCTGCGGGTTGCGTTGGTTGTGGAACGACATGGTGCGCTGGCTCACGCAGGCGGTGGCCGCCGCGCAGGCCGCCGGCGACACCGCCGAGCTGCACCTGGCGCAGGCCCGGCTGGCCTATGCCCTGTACCCGGTGGACCGCAATGACGAGGCGGTGGCGCTGATCGACGCGCTGCGCCAGCAGCCGCTGGCGCCCACCGCACGCGCGCTGCTGCTGATGGCGCAAGGCATGCAGCTGTTCCGCCAGGGCCGCCACACCGAACTGACGCAGGCCTACGCCGAGGTCTTGTCGCTGCTGGTGGCCGGCGAGCCGCTGATGCGCTGGTGGGAGTGCAGCCCGCCGCACAACTGGTCGACCATCGCCGGCATGCAGACGCTGTTCGAGCGCTACCTGAGCGGCGCCACGCCACGCCTGGACGACCGGCCCATGCCCATGCGCGCCGAACTGCACATGCTGCGCGCCGTGCAGCGCCTGTGGGCCGGCGATCTGGCCGGCGCCGACGAGTCGCTGGCGCTGGCGGAAGAGGACGTGCGCTGGCTCGCGGTGTCCGGCGAGGCCGAGGTGGGTGTGGTCATCGTGCGCATGATCCACGACGCGATGCACGGCCGGGGCGAGGCCGTGCAGCGCACGATGGAGCGCCTGGTTGCGCGCGAGGACGGCAAGCCCACCGAGCGGCGGCTGCTGTGGCGGCACCAGATCTCCATCCACGGCGTGCGACTGTCGGACACGCTCGGCGACACGGACGCCCTGAAGCGTTGGGCTGCCAATCTGAAGGAGAACCCACTGCAGGACCCCGGCGCGCAGAACCCGCGCGCCATCGCCGTGCGTGCCCGTCACGCCGCCACCAGCGGGCGCTGGGCCGACGCCCTCGTGCAGTTCGACCTGCTGGCACCCAAGCTGGCCACGATGGACGTGATCGGCCAGCGCACCGACCTGACGCTGCGCCACGCCGATGTGCTGCTGAAGCTCACGCGCATCCGCGAGGCCGCGGCGGTGCTGGCGCCTTGCCTCGACCGGCTGATCGAGGAGCGCGTGCGCGGCCAGGCCCTGCTCAGCGGCCCGGTGGTGCTGGCGGCGCTGGCCGAGGCGCGCTGGGGCACGCTGCTCACCGCCGCGCAGCTGGCCGAGCTGCAGGCCGCGGCGCAGCTGTCGGCCGCGGCCCACGCCGGCCAGGCACCGCCGCCCGCCGCACCCGGCGAACGCGACGACGGCCTGAGCAGCCGCGAACGCGAAGTGCTGGAGCGCATCGCCGCCGGCGACAGCAACAAGCTCATCGCGCGCGTGCTCGACATCAGCCCGCACACGGTGAAGCGCCACGTCGCCAACATCCTGGACAAGCTGGGCCTCACCTCGCGCGGCCAGGCCGCCGCGTGGTTGCGAGACCATGCCTGAAGCGGCCTTCAGCGGCGTGCCCGAGACCTTCGAGCACGCCGGCGACGCGGCCGAATTCAAGCGCCCGCCGCACCGCCCGGGCGTGGAGCTGTACCGGGCGCACATCGTCCGCCACGCCTTCGAGCCGCACCTGCACGAAGGCTTCGGCCTGGGTGCCATCGAAAGCGGCGTCGAACGTTTCCGCTACCGCGGCGGCGAGCACCTGGCCCCGCCGGACAGCCTGGTGCTGATGAACGCCGGCGAGCTGCACACAGGCCGCGCCGAGACCGCCGCCGGCTGGCGCTACCGCATGGTCTACATCGACCCGGCGGTGGTGGAAGCCGTCACCGGCGAACGCGGCTGGCACTTCAGCGAGGCCGTGGGCCACGACGCGCCGCGCGCGCGCCGCGTCGGCCGGCTGCTGCAGCGGCTGTGGGCCGCCGACGATCCGCTGGCTTTCGACAGCCTGCTCTACACCCTGCTGACCGAGCTGCGCCCGCTGGCCCGCGTGGCACGCCCGGCGGCGGCCGAAGGTGCGCTGCGTTTTGCCGGCGTCATCGAGTTCATGCGCGAACACGCCGAAGAGCGGCTGACGCTGGACGACCTGGCCGCGGTGGCGGGCTTGAGCCCCTTCCACTTCCTGCGCCGCTTCAAGGCCACCTGCCACGCCACGCCGCAGCAGATGCTGATGGCCCTGCGCCTGCAACGCGCCAAGCGGCTGCTGGGCGAAGGCCTGGCGCCGGCCCAGGCCGCGGCCGCCAGCGGGCTGGCCGACCAGGCGCACCTCACGCGCGCCTTCGCCCACCGCTACGGCGTGACGCCGGCGCGCTACCAGAGACAGCTGCGCGCCTGAGCGCAATCTGCGACAAGACCGCCGGTGGCCGCTGCGGCGACACTTCCGGCCCCATGCCGCACCGCCACGCCCTCATCACCGGCACCCTCTTCGCCCTGGCCGCCGGCCTGATGTGGGGCCTGGTGTTCATCGCCCCCACGCTGCTGGGCGACTACCCGCCGGCGCTGCTCACCGTCGGCCGCTACCTGGCGTTCGGCCTCATCGCGCTGCCGCTGGCGCTGTGGGACCGCGAGCGCCTGGCCGAGCTGGAACGCGCCGACTGGATCGAAGCGCTCAAGCTCGCCGCGGTGGGCAACATGCTGTACTACCTGTGCCTGTCGGCGGCCATCCAGCGCGCCGGCGGGCCGCTGCCCACCATGATCATCGGCACGCTGCCGGTGGTGATCGCCATCACCGCCAACCTGCGACCCGGCGGGCGCGAGGCCCGCCTGCCCTGGGCCCGCATGCTGCCTTCGCTGCTGCTCATCGCCGCGGGCCTGGCCTGCGTGAACCAGGCCGAGACCGAGGGCCTGGCCCCCGGCACCGACCTGGTCCGCTACGCCAGCGGCGCCGCGCTGGCCGTGGCCGCGGTGGCCTGCTGGACCTGGTACCCCATCCGCAACGCCGAATGGCTGCGCGCGCATGCAGACCGCAGCCCGCGCGCCTGGGCCACGGCGCAGGGCCTGGCCACGCTGCCGCTGGCGGCCATCGGCTTCGTGCTGCTGTGGGGCTGGCTGGCCTACACCGGCAGCCCCTTCGAGATACCCTTCGGCCCGCAGCCGGGCCGTTTCATCGCGCTGATGCTGGCCATCGGCCTCTTGGCCTCGTGGCTCGGCACGCTGTGCTGGAACGAGGCCAGCCAGCGCCTGCCGCCGGCGCTGGCCGGGCAGTTGATCGTCTTCGAGACCCTCGCCGCGCTGGCTTACGCCTTCGTGCTGCGCGGGCGCGCGCCGGGCTGGCTCATCGCCGCCGGCGTGCTGCTGCTGGTGGCCGGCGTGGTGCGTGCGCTGCGCGTGCGGCCGGCCGAGGTGCCGGCGGCCGGCCTCAGTTGAGCGTGGCCTTCACCAGCGCTTCCATGCGCACACGCACCTTCAGCGCCTTGGCCGGCAGCACGCCGGCCACGGCATTGGTGGCCACCGCGGTGTCGCGCTTCAGCGGCGTCAGCAGCGCGTCGCCATTGCAGTCGGTGACGATGGCCACGATGGGCGCATTGGCCGAGGCGCCACGACGCATCACGATGCCGGTTTCGCCCGACTTCAGCCGCACGGCGCAGCCCGGCGGGTAGATGCCGAATTCCTTGATGATGGCCGCCGTCATCGGGTTGCCGGGGTCGGACTGGAAGAACTGGCGTGCCGCCTGGTCGGGTGCCACCACACCCCGGGTGGCGCGCGGGCTGAACTTGGCCGTGAAGCTGTCGGCGCGGTGCAGCAGCATGGCCAGGTCGCCGACGTCGGTCATGCCCTTGGGGTAGCCCTTGCCGTCGACCTTCTCATGGTGGCTGCGCACGGCGGCCAGCCAGTTGACGTCGGTGACGCCGGCGGTCTCGAGCAGTTCGGCGCTGCGCTCGGGATGTTCCTGCAGCGCCTGCCGCTGCAGCGAGGTGAGCGGCGTCAGCTGGGTGGCCAGCTTGTCCTGCAGTTCGGACATCGACAGGTTCATCGTCAACGCGGCGCGGAACAGGCTGTCGGCCACATCGTCGCCCCAACCCAGGCGCTTGGCCGCCAGCTGGCCGGCCACTGCCGCGTGCACGGCGTGGCGGCTGGCGTACTGGGTGATCGGGCCCTCTTCCTGCCGCACCACCTGCAGGATGGCCATGTCGGGGTCGCGCCGCACCAGCGCCAGCACCGGCTGGGCGGCGCGCTCCAGCGAGCTGTGGAATTCGGCGTCGACCTTGCTGCGCAGCACGCGGTTGACCTGCTCCAGGCCGAAGGTCCACAGCCGCGGCAGGTCTTCGGCCTTGGCGTTCTGGATCTTGGAAACCGGGTCGTCCAGCTCGGTGCCGTCGACATAGGTGCCGCGGTTGAGCAGGCCTTCCAGCTGTTCCAGCGTCTCGATGACGCGGTCGCGCGCCAGCAACAGGCGGCCTTCGGCATCGCGGATGCCAAAAGGCAGCGGCTGGCCCAGCGTGACGCGGTGCCGGTGCTGGCTGAGGGGCTGGAGTCTCAAGATGAGGCCTGATGTGAACAGCTGATTGTCGGGCCGACAACAAATCCGCGAACAAACGACTTGCCCGCACGCCAGCTTTTCGGCCCGCCCAGGCCCGACTTGACGCCGATCAAGCCCTTCGGCCAGGGCCTCGGCATGATGGAAGTCATGCTGAACCGCGTCATCCCCATCCGCCCGGCCCCGCCGCCCCTGGCTGCCTCGGCCATCGAACCGCAGTTGCGCGGCCGGCCGGACCAGCTGGGGCGCCTGCTGGCCGGGCTGGAGACGCTGGTGCAGGCCGAGTTCGGCCCGCGGCTGCCGCGCAGCGCCTGGCTGCGTGAGCTGGCCGTCGACGAGGGCGAGGCGCTGCTGTCGCTGGCCCCCGCCCTGCGCCGCCAGGGTGCCGGCTTTGCCCAGGCCGCGTTCGACCTGCTCAAGAGCGAGCTGAGCGACACCGACATCTACGTGCGCGCCGCTGCGCACTGAGTCGCCGCCCGCTCAAGGATTGAGCCGCGCCAGTTCCCCCATCCACGCCGGCCAGAACGGCGCCCCGCGCTCGCGCCCCAGGCGCACGATGACGGTCTGCGTGGCCGGCGCGACATAGACGAACTGGCCCAGGATGCCTTCGGCATAGAAGTCGCCGGCCGGCTGCGGCGTTTCACCCGCCGCACCCAGGGTGAGCGTGCGCCGCCACTGCCAGGCGTAGAAGCTGCTCGGGCGGCCGCCTCGCCATTCGATGTTGCGCCGGGCCGAATCATCCGCGCCGGGCAGGTCGACTTGGGCGGCGGTGCTGGCACGCACCCAGTCGGCCGGCACCACGGCCTGGCCGCCCACCCGGCCCTGGTCCAGGAACAGCTGGCCGAAGCGGGCGAAGTCGACGGCACGGGCGTTGACGCAGCAGAAGGCCTTGGCGGTGGCGCTGGCCTCGCTGTCCAGGCTCCAGCTGGCGTCGAACTCGGCGCCCATGGGCTGCCAGAGCCGGCGCGTGGCGTAGGCCGCCAGCGGCTGGCCCACGGCGCGCTGCACGGCCATGCCCAGCAGCTGGGTGTCACCGCTCTGGTAGGAATAGGCCTGCCCCGGCTCGCCCGCGATGGCCAGGCCGGCCACCCGCTCGGGCAAGTGCTTCGTGAGGTAGAAGCGCGAGGCATCGGCAAAAGGCGAGCGGTAACCTTCGTCGAAAGCGATGCCGCTGCGCATCTGCAGCAGGTGGCGCAGCGTGATGCGGGCGAAGCGCGCGTCGTTCTTCAGCAGCTCGGGCAGGTAGGTGGTGACGGGCTCGTCGACGCTCTTGATGCGGCCTTCGGCGATGGCGATGCCCACCAGCGTGGACACCACCGACTTGGCCACCGAGAAGGACGTGCCGATGCTGTCGCGCGCAAAGCCGTTGAAGTAGCGCTCGTGCACCAGCTCGCCACGGCGCAGCACGATCAGCGCCACGGTGCCCTGCTCGGCCAGCCAGCGTTCGGCATCGGCAGGGCTCTGGCCGTTCGGCCAGGTGAGCGCGGCGGGCGCCGCCGGCAAGGCGCGCGGCGTGGCGGCGCGGGCCAGCGGCTGTGCCGCGAAATGCTGGTGGTCGGCGATGCTGGCGCGCTGCTGCCACACCATCCACAGCGGCAGGCTGTCGCAGCCGGCCAGCAGGGCCAGCGCGGCGACAAGCAGGACGCGCCGCTTCATGCCAAGGCCTCGTCGAGCACCTCGATCCAGTGTCGTACCGGCGTCGTGGTGCCCGACTGCAGGTGCTGGATGCAGCCGATGTTGGCGCTGACGATGGTCTGCGCCTGCAGCGGCTCCAGGTTCTTCAGCTTGCGATCACGCAGCTGGTGCGCCAGCTCAGGCTGGAGCACGCTGTAGGTGCCGGCCGAGCCGCAGCACAGGTGGCTTTCGGCGGGGGCCAGCTGCACGTCGAAACCCAGGGCGCCCAGGCCCTTCTCGACGCCGCCGCGCAGCTGCTGGCCGTGCTGCAGCGTGCAGGGCGGGTGGAAGGCCAGCTTCTGCACCTTGGTGCGGCGCAGCTTGGGTACCAGCGCGTCCACCAGGCCGGGCAGCATCTCGCTGAGGTCGCGCGTGAGTTCGCTGACGCGGCGCGCCTTGGCCGCGTAGTGCGTGTCGTGCGCCAGCGCGTGGCCGTAGTCCTTGACGCTGACGCCGCAGCCGCTGGCGTTCATCACGATGGCCTCCACCCGCCCCGCCGAGGTGAGCCCGTCGACCAGCGGCCACCAGGCGTCGATGTTGCGGCGCATGTCGTCCAGGCCACCTTCCACGTCGCCCAGGTGGGTGCGGATGGCGCCGCAGCAGCCGGCGCCGTCGGCCACCAGGGTCTGCACGCCGGCGGCGTCGAGCACGCGCGCGGTGGCGCTGTTGATGTTCGGCATCATCGCCGGCTGCACGCAGCCCAGCAGCAGCAGCACCTTGCGCTTGTGCTCGCGCGTGGGCCACAACTTCGCGTGGGCGCCGGCGGCGGCGGGCACCTTGTCCTTCAAGGCCGCAGGCAGCAGGGGGCGCACCAGCTGGCCGAGCTTCATGGCCGGCGCGAACAGCGGCGAGGTGAGGCCGGCCTTGAGTGCCCAGCGTATCGTCTTCTCACCGGCCGGGCGCTCGACGCGCTCTTCGACGATCTTGCGGCCGATATCCACCAGCTGGCCGTACTGCACGCCGCTCGGGCAGGTGGTTTCGCAGTTGCGGCAGGTGAGGCAGCGGTCCAGGTGCAATTGGGTCTTGCGCGTGACGGGCGCACCTTCCAGCACCTGCTTGATGAGGTAGATGCGGCCGCGTGGGCCGTCGAGTTCGTCGCCCAGCAGCTGGTAGGTGGGGCAGGTGGCGGTGCAGAAACCGCAGTGCA
>CAYREA010000185.1:0-9146 GCA_964423075.1 uncultured Rubrivivax sp.
CCGGCTTCGCGCAGGTGAGCGACATCTTCGGCTTCCGCATCGTCGTGCCCACGCTGACCGACTGCTACGTCGCCCTGGGCGTGCTGCACCAGCTCTACAAGCCGGTGCCGGGCCGCTTCAAGGACTACATCGCCATCCCCAAGGCCAACGGTTACCAGAGCCTGCACACCACGCTGGTAAGCCCGCTGGGCACGGCAGTGGAGTTCCAGGTGCGCACCGAGGCCATGCACGCGGTGGCCGAGAAGGGCATCGCCGCGCACTGGATCTACAAGACCGGCGACAAGGGCAAGGGCAACGCCACCGAAGACGCCCAGAAGATGTCTGCGATGTGGCTGCAGAGCCTGCTCGACATCCAGGACGAGACGCGCGACTCGGCCGAGTTCCTCGAGCACGTGAAGATCGACCTGCACCCCGACGCGGTCTATGTCTTCACGCCGCGCAGCAAGATCCTGGCGCTGCCGCGCGGCGCCACGCCGGTGGACTTCGCCTACGCCATCCACAGCGACGTGGGCCAGCACACGGTGGCGGCGAAGGTGAACGGCGAGCCGGTGGCGCTGCGCACCGAACTGAAGAGCGGCGACGTGGTGGAGATCATCACCGCGCCCGGCGCCAAGCCCAACCCGGCCTGGCTGGGCATGGTACGCACCGGCCGCGCGCGCAGCAAGATCCGCCACCACCTGAAGAGCATGGAGAGCGAGGAGTCGCGCGCCCTGGGCGAGAAGCTGCTGGCGCAGGCGCTGCGCGGCGAAGGGCTGCAGATGCCCTCTTCCGACCCCGCCGAAACCGAGGCCGTGGCCATCTGGCAGCAGCTCACGCGCTGGAGCGGCAACCGCAACCGCGGCGAGCTGATGGTGGACATCGGCCTGGGCCGCAAGATCGCCACCATCGTGGCCAAGCGCCTGGCGCAGATGATGGGCGAACGCGGCATCAAGCCTGATGCCGTGACGCTGACACTCGGCCGCTACGGCCAGGACGACACCACGCCCACCCAGGGGATCGTGCTGGTGGACGGCGGCGAAGGCGCCTCGGTGCAGTTCGCACCCTGTTGCCGGCCCATCCCCGGCGACGCCATCGTCGGCTACCTGGGCCGCGGCGAAGGCCTGCTGGTGCATACCGCCGACTGCCCCACCGGCAAGCGCCTGTTCGAACGCGACAGCGAACGCTGGATGGCGGTGGACTGGGCCGAAGAGCTGACGCGCACCTTCGAGACCGCGCTCTTCGTGCTGGTGAAGAACGGCAAGGGCGTGCTGGCGCAGGTGGCCAGCGCCGTGAGTGCGGCCGAGGCCGACATCACGCACCTGGACATGGACGCCGAAGCGACGCAGGAAGCGACCGAGCTGCGCCTGCTCATCAGCGTGCGCGACCGGGTGCACCTGGCTGACGTCATCCGCACGCTGCGGCGCTCGCCGGTGGTGCTGCGCGTGTCGCGCTCGCGCTTCAGCTGAGGCTCACGCCGGGTGCGGGGTAGCGCACCTCGATGACTTCGATCCTCTCCACCCCGCCCGGCGTGACCAGCTGCACCTCATCACCCTCGCGCGCCTTCAGCAGCGCGCGCGCGATGGGTGCGATCCAGCTCACCTCGCCGTGCAGGTTGTCGGCCTCGTCGATGCCCTTGATGGTGATGGTGCGCTCCTCACCGGCCGCGGTGGCGTAGGTGACGGTGGCGCCGAAGAAGACCTGGTCGCTGCCGTGGTGCGCGGAAGGATCGGCCACCTCGGCGATGTCCAGGCGCTTGGTGAGGAAGCGGATGCGGCGGTCGATCTCGCGCAGGCGCTTCTTGCCGTAGAGGTAGTCGCCGTTCTCGCTGCGGTCGCCGTTCTTGGCGGCCCAGGACACGGTCTCCACCATCTTCGGGCGTTCGACGTCCAGCAACGTCATCAGCTCCTCGCGCAGGCGGCGGTAGCCGGCCGGGGTGAGGTAGTTGCGGGTGCCGGCAGGCAGCGGCGGGAGGCCCGGCGTCTCGTCGTCCTCGTCGTCGGCTTCGTTTTCCTTGACGAAGGCCTTGTTCATGGCCGCATGGCGGCTAGTTCACCACGTCCACCCGAACCAGGGCCGCGCCGAACTCGTCGTCGCAGGGTGTGGCGCCGGGGCAGATCACCTTGCCGGCCATGGCGGGCAGAGGCCCCGGCACCGCAGCCGCCAGGGCCGCGGCTTCGGCGCCGGTGGGGAACTCGCGGTAGCCGCCGTTCTTGGGCCGCATCGCGCTGTGGTCGCGCTGGCGCGGCGACACCATCACCAGCAGGTCGGTCGGGCCGGTGGGGCCGGCGGTCTGGAACACGTCGGCGCCTTGCGGCAGCTTCAGCGTCTGGCCCTTCTTCACCTTCAGCGAACCCTGCCGGATGTTGGGGTAGAGCTGCATCAGGACCTGGTCGCTGCCGTACATGAAGACGTAGACGTAGCCTTCCTTATCGCTCTGGATGGTGAAGCTGAGTTCGTCCTTGTCGATGCGGTAGCTGGTCTTGTTGGTCTGCAGCCGGACGTCGAAGCCGGGTGTCTGCGCCTTGACGATGGACGCGAAGACCTGCGGCACGTCGTAGCTGGCCGGCGCCGGGGCGGGCGCGGGGGCCGGCGGCGGTGGCGGCGTGGCCGCTGCCGAGGCCGGCGTGGGCGCCGGAGCCGGCACGGGCGCCGTGGCCACGTCGACGGGCGGCGCCGGCCGCGGCTTGGGCGCAAACAGGGCGTAGGCGCCGAAGCCCAGGGCGCCGAGCACCACCACGCCGATGCCCACGCCCACCATCGCGCCGTTGCCCTTGGGTTTGGCCGGCACCATCGGCGCGGCCGTGGCAGCCGGCGGCGGTGACACCGCCTGCTGGCGCGGCGGCGGCGCCTGCATCGGCGGCGGCGGTGGTGGCACCGAGGCCAGCGTGCGCATGCCCGTGCTGGCCTGCGTGCGCTGCGGCATCTCGGTGTTGGGCGGCAGCGGGCGTGTGGTGTAGGGGTCGAAGGCCACGTCGCCCAGGCCCAGGTCCTGGCGCAGTTCGCCGATGCTCTGCGTGCGCTCTTCGGGCCGCACGGCCAGCGCGCGGTCGATGGCCGACAGGAACTGGTCGCTGTAGCGCCCGGCCGCGGCCTGCGCCAGCGGCACGTAGGTGTCGTTGAGCAGCCGGCCCACCGAAGGCGGCGGCGTGCGGCCCATGATGGCGAAGTAGACGACGGCGGCCAGCGCGTACACGTCGGTCCACGGACCCTGCTTCATGCCCGGGATCTCGGCGTACTGCTCCACCGGCGCGTAGCCGGGCTTGAGGATCACCGTCAAAGCCTGCGTCATGTCGCCGATGACGCGCCGCGCGGCGCCGAAGTCCAGCAGCAGCCAGCGGTTGGTGCTGGGCAGCAGCATCACGTTGTCGGGCGCGATGTCGCGGTGGTAACACTGCTCGGCGTGGATGACCAGCAGCGCCTCGGTGAGCGGCCCCAGCACCGAGCGCAGCCAGGCCTCGTCGGGCCGCTCGGGCATGGACTTGAGCACGTCCTTGAGCGTGGTGCCTTCGAGGAAGGGCATCACCATGTAGGCGGTGCCGTTGGCTTCCCAGAACCGGTACACCTTCACCAGCGAGGGGTGGTCGAAGCTGGCCAGCAGCCGCGCTTCGTTGATGAAGCTCTTCAGGCCGGCCTCGAAGGTCTCCTTGTGGCGCGCACTCTTCACCTGCACCTGGCTGCCGCCGGCGCGCGCGGCCAGCGACGAGGGCATGTACTCCTTCAGCGCCACGCGCCGCTGCAGCGAATGGTCGTGCGCCAGGTAGACGATGCCGAAGCCGCCCTCGCCCACCAGGCTCGTGATCTCGAACTCGCCCAGGCGCGTGCCCACCGGCAGGTTGCCGCCCATGTCGGGCTCGTGCGCGGGTGGTGCAAAGACCTGGGTGCGGTCCAGCGGCGGTGACGGGGGGGCATTGCCGGCCGACCATTCGGTGCGCTGGAACCCGGTCTGCGGCGGCGAGCCGGGGGGCCGGATGACGGTCTTGTCGTCGTCGTCTGGGGTCATGGCCTCAGATTGTCGCAGCCGGACCGAAGAGCCGGGCCAGGGTTGACGCGGCAGGAAGCCCACGGGAGAGCAAAAGTCGCGCCGGCGCGTCGTCGGGGCGCGCCTGCCACCAGGCCCGGCCCAGCGCGCGCGGGGCCCACAGGGCGTGGGCCTCGGCGCCGATGTGCACGGCGGCGTCGGTGCCGGCGGCACATTCCACCATCAGGCCGTCGGCCGTCGGCGGCTCCACACTGGCGCTGGCCGCCTGCAGGTCGGGCAGCGCCATGCGTGCAAGTTCCTCTTCCAGCCGGTCGGCCGACCAGTCGTCGTGCAAGGCGTCGCGCGCCAGTTCGTCCAGCCGCGCCAGCCAGCCCCACAGCGCGGCCATCTGCGCGGTGTTGGAAGGGCCATCACCCAGCGGCAGCACGAGCGTGAGTGGGAAGTAGCGGCCCACGCGGTCGACCGAAGGCATCAGCACGCCGGCCCAGCCCGATGCGCCCGCCGTGCCCGGCAGCACACCCGGCATGAGCAGGAAGCGCCAGCTGGGTGAGGACAGGTAGTCGTCGAGCCAGCTGTCCGGCGCGCCTTCGCGCAGCGCCAGCAGGCCGCCGGCGAGCCAGCCGTCCCAGGGGTCGATGAAACCGGCGTCGAGCCGGCGCGAGGCGAAGTCGCCCAGAGACGGCAGCTTGCCGTACCAGCCCGGGGGCCCGGCCTGCGGGTTCACAACGCGGCCGGGCAGCGGAACTGCTTGATCTCGCGCAGCTGGAACGGGTTGAACACGCTGGCCGAAGCCACCTCCAGCCGCGCCCGCTTGCCGTCGAGGTTCATGATCACGCTGAAGCGCTCGGGCACGCCCGAAGGTTCGATCTGGAAACGGTCGAACAGGCGGAACAGCGCCCACGGGCCTTCGGTCATCACCAGCGGGCCGGCGTTGCCCAGGCCGGTGCTCATCTTGATGGTCGACAGCACGCGCGCGCTGGGCCAGGTGATGGTGATGGGCTGGCCCGAGGTCGACAGCTTCTGCTGCTGGCCGTCGATGTCGAACACCAGCTCCTTCAGCGTGGGCTCCAGCTCCGACAGGCGCATCTCGATGCGGATGGTCGGCATCTTGCCGCCGGCGCGGAAGAACACCTCCTTGATGCGCTGCGCGCGCTGGAACTCGGCCAGCGAGGCCGGCGACACGGGGCGCGTGCCGTCGGTGAGCGGGCGGTAGGTCCAGGTGGCCGTGCTCTGGTCCACCAGCGGCACCAGGCGGCGCTGGAAGAACTCGTCGAACAGGCCGCCGGCGCCGAAGAGCTGGCCGAAGTCTTCCGGCAGCACGTCGGCCTTGCTGCCGCTGGCAAAGGGGTAGCGGCCCGTGATGGCGCGGTTGCAGACCTCGGTGATGGGCTTGAGCTCGACGGTGAGCCCTTCGCGCTCGGCACCGCGGCTCTGGCCGATGGTGGCATCGGCCGCCTGCTCGACCATGCCGCGCACGAGGTCGGGCTGCTGCGCGGCTTCGGCCTTCACCTTCTCGGCACCGCCAGCCGGTGGCGGCGGCGACTTGCTGGCCTTGGCCGCGGCCACGGCGGCGAGCTGGCCGTTGAGGTCGGCAAACAGCTTGAGCGTGCCGTTGATCGGCGGCGGCTCACCCGTCACCAGGCGGTGGATGCTGGCGAAATGGTCGTCGACCATGCGCTCCAGCGGGCCGCCCGAGCCGCCGGCGGCCGCCGGGGCCGCGCCGGCCAGGGCCGCGGCTTCGGCACGCGCCTTGTCCAGTGCACCGGCGGGTTTCGGGGCTTCGACCAGGCGCGTCTGCTCGGTGACGCCGCGCAGGTAGGCCGCCAACGGGGAGTCGACGCCCGACAGCAGGCGCGTGACGGCCAGGGCACGCTCGGGATCGTTCAGCTTCACCAGCTTCACGTCGCCGAGGTACTGGTCCCAGGTCTTGATGTAGTCCTCGAAATAGAGGCGCCTCACTTTGTCGGTCAGGCCCGTGCCCAGTGTGGCGTCGCGGATGCGCGCCGGGTCGGCCTTCAGGCCCAGCACCCAGCTCTCTTCGGCCGCCAGCTGCGGCAGCGCCTTCTTGATCGACGGCAGCACCACGCGCTTGTAGCCGTCCTTGGTGTACAGGCCCGAGATGCCCTTGGACAGCGGCTCGGCGCTGGTGCGCACGAACACCTGCGCGCCGTTGGGGCCGGCCGCACCCGCGGCCGTGAAGTCGGGCACCGTGCCGGGTTTGTACTGGCGCTTGATGCGGCTGTAGACGCGGTACTCCAGCGGGAAGGCCGCCAGCAGCTCGCGCACGCTGGCGATCAGGTTGTCGTCGCGCGCCAGCGCCGCGGTGGGCGCGCCCAGGGCCAGCATGGCGTCGAGGTGCGCGTCGAGCTGGGTGCGCTGCTCGGGCGCCATGCGGGCGTAGTTGGCGTCCCAGTCCACACCGATCCAGGCCCGCAGCGCCTCGGCGTCGAAACGCTGCGGGTCGTGCAGCATCAGGTAGGACTTGAGCGCCTCGTAGGCGTTTTCCAGGTTGTCGCGGTTGGCGGCGCGCAGGCGCTCTTCCAGGCGCCGCGCCACACGCGGCATCAGCGCCTTCTGCAGCAGGCGGTGGTAGGCGATCTGGGCCCCGGCATCGAGCTTGTCGCCCTGGTACAGGCCCAGGCCGTGGATGAAGGGCGGCGAATCGATGGGGAAGGCCTCCAGCTTCGCGGCATCTCGCAGCTGCGCCAGCGGCTCGGGCAGCGTGGACACGTCGGCACTGCTGGGTGGCGGCAGGCCGGCCACGCCCTGCTTGATGGCGGGCAGGCGTTCGGCCACCTGCGCGGCGTGGTCGAGGTTGCGCGCGCGGCTGATGGCCCAGCCCACGCCGATGACCACCGTCAGCACCAGCATCGTGGCCATGGCCGTCAGGCGCAGCACGCGCCGGCGCCGTTCGGCCACCGGGTTGTAGGCGCCGAGGCCCCGCTCGGCGAACACCACGTCCTTCAGCAGGCGGTGCAGGAAGAAGCTCTTGCCGCGCCCCGGCGCGATGGCCGCGCCGCGCGATTCGATGCCGAACGAGCGGCCTAACGCCCCCATGACACGGTCGATGGGCGAACCTTCCTGCGTGCCGCTGGTGAAGTAGACGCCGCGCACACGCGGCGCCGTTTCAACCTGCCCGCCGCCGCTGAACACCTGGCGCAGGAAGTCACCCAGCACCGGCTGCAGTGCCGCGAACTCCTGCGGGAAGGCGAACATCGCGCTGCGCCTGAGCACGTCGCGTTCGCTTTCCAGGCGGTCCACCAGCTGCGACACGATGCGCTTCTGCAGCCCCTGGTACAGCGCCGGGAACGCGGCCATCGGGTCTTCGCCCGCGGGTGCGTCGGGGTCGAAGGTGAAGCCCCACACCTGGTCGCGGCCGTCCTTGTCCAGCGCCTCGAAGCTCTCGTTGAAACCGCCCAGCAGGTCGGCCTTGGTGACGAGCACGTAGACCGGCGCGCGCACGCCCAGCTTGGTCTGCAGCTCGTGCAGGCGCGCACGCAGCTTGGCGGCGTGTTCGGCGCGTTCGGTGCTGCCCTGCTGCAGCATGTCCTGCACATTGACCGTCAGCAGCACGCCGTTGATGGGCTGGCGCGGGCGCGTGCGCTTGAGCAGCGCGAGGAAGTTGTCCCAGGCGCTGGCGTCGACGTCCTTGTCGCTTTCCAGCGTGGTGTAGCGGCCGGCGGTGTCCACCAGCACGGCGTCGGCCGTGAACCACCACTCGCAGTTGCGCGTGCCGCCCACGCCCTGCACCGCGCCCTTCACGCCCTTGGCGGCGTCACCCAGCAGGAACTGCAGGCCGGCGTTGAGCAGCGCGGTGGTCTTGCCCGAGCCCGGGGCGCCGACGAAGACGTACCAGGGCAGTTCGTAGAGGTAGGTGCCGCCGCCCCACCAGCTCTTGCCACGCGCCGTCTTCAGGCGTGTCATGGCCTCGTTGAAGCGCTGCGCCAGCACCTGCGCTTCCTTGTCGGCCGCCGAGGGGCCGGCGCCCAGGCCGGCCAGCAGCGCGGCATTGGTCTTGCGCCGCTTGTAGGCCTTCCACGACTGCCAGGCGATGAAGATGCCCCACAGCACCAGCAGGATGGACAGGCGCAGCCAGATCGAATCGAAGGGGTGCGCCTCGCCCCAGGGGATCAGCGGGAACACCCACCACACCAGCGCCGACAGCGCCAGCAGGCCGATGACGGCGATGACCAGCGGGCTGAACAGCCATTGGAAGAAACGTTTCATGGCTTCAGTTCGCAGGCGGGTTCGTGGCCAGCAGCGTGATCTCGACGCGCCGGTTGCGCGCGCGGCCCTCGACGCTGCTGTTGTCGGCCAGCGGCTCGGTGTCGGCGCGGCCTTCGGCGGTCAGGCGCTCGGGCTTGACGAAGGCGGCCAGCACCGCCTTGGCGCTGGCGGCGCGGTCCTTGGACAGGTGCCAGTTGGACGGGAAGCGCAGCGAGCGGATGGGCTGGTTGTCGGTGTGGCCGGCGATGAGCACGGGGCCCGGCACGTCGTTCAAGGCCTTGCCGATGCGCTCGAACAGCGGCCGCACCTTGCCCGACACGTCGGCGCTGCCGGGGTCGAAGACACCGTCGCCGCGCAGCGTGACGATGCTGCGGTCAGCCAGGTCTTTCACCTCCACGGCACCGGCATCGATGTCGCTCTTGAGCAGCTGCGCCAGCCGCGGCGGTGGCGGGGGTGGTGGTGTGGCCGGCGGCGGCGCGGGTGGTGCGGCCACCACCGCGGCGTCGATGGACTGCAGCGCGCTGAAGGTGGCGTCGGTCTGCGCGTTGAGCGTCAGGCGCAGCACCAGGAACAGCGCCAGCAGCAGGAAGGCCAGCGCCGCGCCCACCACCCACAGCGGGATACCGTCGGTCAACCGCGACGGCGCCGCGGCCACGCCTTGCCATTGCGGTGACAGCGAACGATCAGCCGGCCCCGCCAGGTCGCGCAGCATCACGGCCAGGCGCTCGCGCACGCTGTCGAGTTGCGCCTTGCCGTCGTTCATCACCTTGTAGCGGCCTTCGAAGCCGAGTGACAGCGCGGCGTACATCAGCTCCAGCAGGTTGCGGTGTTCGCGCGGGTTCTGCGCCAGCCGCGTGAGCAACTGGAACACCTTCTCGCCGCCCCAGGCCTCGTTGTGGAAGGCCACCAGCAGGCTCTGCGAACTCCAGGCCCCCGAGCCGCCCCAGGGCGTGCTGGACGC
>CAYREA010000186.1:0-9121 GCA_964423075.1 uncultured Rubrivivax sp.
GGCCCACGACGCCGTTGACCTTGCTGTCGACCAGCTTCTGCGCGGCGGCGGTGCCTTGCTTCGGATCGGCGCCGTCGTCTTCAGCCAGCAGTTCGAACTTGGCCTTCTTGCCGCCGATGGTCACGCCCTTGGCGTTGAGTTCCTCGATCGCCAGGCGGGCGCCGTTCTCGTTGTCCTTGCCCAGGTGGGCGATGGCGCCGCTGGTGGGGCCGACGTGGCCGATCTTGACGACCAGGTCCTGAGCGAACACGGAGCCGCCCAGCAGCAGGGCCGCGGCGCCGACGATCACGTTCAGCTTGACTTGCATGCAAATACCTCCGGTGTGAACTGTTGTCGCAAAAGCGAACGGAAGATGTAACCCAGCGGAAGACGATAACCCAAAAAGGAACGGCCTCCACCGCGGACCAACCCAAGAGACGCGCCGGGTCAGGCGCATCCCCAACGCGGCAAGTCGGCCGGCGGAGGACAGGGTTAGTCGGCGGCCGGCACGTGGTGCCGGATCTGCAGCCCGGCCTGCTTGTAGCCGCGCCAGCGGCCGCGGCCGCGCTCGGCGTCGTCGGGGTCGCTGCCCACCACCTCGATCAGGCGGTCGAGCGCGGCCAGGTCTTCAGGCGCCTCGGCGCCCAGGTTCAGCAGCACGCGCGGCGCGCCTTCGGCGCCGGCCTGTGGCGCCAGCCAGATGGGCGTGCGCGCGGCCACGGCCGCCGGTGCGCCGGGCATGCGCACATGCGGCACGAACTCGCGCTCTTCGAAGACCCACAGCGCGCGGTCCAGCGCCGCCAGGTCTTCGGGCGGCGCGGTGACGAGCACCCGCACGCCGCGGCGGTGGGCCTTGCGCAGCAGGCGGCAGGCAAAGCCGATGCGGTCGGCCACGCCGGTGTGGAACTCGACCTCGGTCAAGGCCCGGCTCAGCCGGCGCGCGCCAGCACGAAGTTCGTCAGCAGCGGCACCGGACGGCCGGTGGCACCCTTGGCGGGGCCCGACTTCCAGGCCGTGCCGGCCACGTCCAGATGGGCCCAGCGCAGCTTGGCCGTGAAGCGCTTGAGGAACATCGCTGCCGTGATGGCGCCACCTGGACGGCCGCCGACGTTGGCCACGTCGGCGTAGCTGGTCTTCAGGCCTTCCTCGTATTCATCGTCCAGCGGCATGCGCCAGGCCAGGTCTTGGCCCTGTTCGCCGGCGGCCAGCAGTTCGGCGGCCAGCGCGTCGTCGGCGCTGAACAGGCCCGAACGGTGGTGGCCGAGCGCGATGACGCAGGCGCCGGTGAGCGTGGCGATGTCCACCACCACCGCCGGCTTGAAGCGCTCGGCGTAGGTGAGCGCGTCGCACAGGATCAGGCGGCCTTCGGCGTCGGTGTTCAGGATCTCGATGGTCTGGCCCGACAGGCTGGTGACCACGTCGCCCGGCTTGATGGCGCGGCCGCTGGGCATGTTCTCGCAGGCCGGGATGATGCCGATGAGGTTGACCTTGGCCTTGAGCTGCGCCACCGCCTTGAGCGTGCCCAGCACGCTGGCAGCGCCGCCCATGTCGTACTTCATCTCGTCCATCTCGGGCGCCGGCTTGATGCTGATGCCGCCGGTATCGAAGGTGATGCCCTTGCCCACCAGCACGATGGGCGCGGCATTCTTGGCGCCGCCGTTCCAGCGCGCGACGATGAACTTCAGCGGCTCGTCCGAGCCCTGCGCCACGGCCAGGAAGGAGCCCATGCCGAGCTTCTCGCAGTCCTTGCGCTCCAGCACCTCGACCTTCAGGCCGTGGTCCTTGCCCAGCTTCTTCGCCTGTTCGGCCAGGTAGCTGGGGGTGCAGTGGTTGGCAGGACGGTTGGCGCACTCGCGTGCCAGGGTCGTGCCTTCGGCGATGGCCTCGCCGCGGCGCAGTGCGGCACCGAGCACCGTGGCGTCGCCTTTGGCGCACACCACGCTCACCGCGGTCAGCTTGGCCGCGGGCGGCGCGCTGGGCTTGGTGTGGCGATACAGGTAGGTGGCATCGCTCACCGCGGCCACCAGCGCTTCGGCTTGCGTGGCCGTCCAGGCGGCACCGCACATCGCCACCGCCAGGTTCTTGGCCCCACCACTCTTGATGTAGGCCAGCGCCAGGCCCAGCGCCTTGCGCAGCGTCTTGGCCGAGCCGTCGGCCAGGTGCGCGAACACCACGCGCTGCGCCTTCACGCCCGCCACGCGGTGGGCGTAGAGCGTCTGGCCGTTCTTGAAGGCGAAGTCGCCGTCTTTCACCGCCGCGGCCAGCACATCGGCCAGTGGTGTTTCGAGCCCTTCGGGCAGTGCGCCCGATGCCACGAGAATGAGCAGCGCATCAGCGCCCACGCCCGCAAGACCGGAAGCCCCGGTCACCTGCGTCTTGAAGTCCATAATTCCGCCCGAGGCTTAAAGCGCAAGATGTTATTCGATTCAACTGTGCGTCGTGAGTTGGCGCGGAGCTTCGGTGCGACGCTGGTGGTCATCCTGACCATCGTGCTGACGAGCTTCCTGATTCGCACCGTCGGCCAGGCCGCCAGCGGCGCCATCGCGCCGCAGGACGTGGTGCTGCTGCTGGGTTATGTCGCGCTCGGCCACCTGCCGACGATGATGGCGCTGTCGCTCTTCGTGGCCGTGGTGGTGACGCTCGGCCGCATGTACCGCGACAGCGAGATGGCCATCTGGTTCGCCAGCGGCGTGGGGCTCACGCGCTTCGTGCGGCCCGTGCTGCGCACCGGGCTGCCGGCGCTGATCGTCATTGCGCTGCTGCTGCTGGTGGTGTGGCCCTGGGGCAACCAGAACAGCATCGAGCTGCGCGACCGCTACCAGCAGCGCTCCGACCTGTCGCGCGTGACGCCCGGCGTGTTCCAGACCAGCAGCGACGGCCAGCGTGTGTTCTTCATCGAGCGCGAGAGTGCCGACGGCGTGAACGCACGCAACGTCTTCATCCTCACGCAACAGGAGCGCGGTGAATCGGTCACCTCCGCGCGCGCCGGCCGCCTGGAAAGCGAAGGCGACGCGCGCTACCTGGTGCTGGAACGCGGGCAGCGCAACGACATCGACAAGCACAGCGGCGAACGCACGCTGTCCAGCTTCGAGAGCTACCGCGTGCTGGCCAGCGAAAAGGCCGTACGTTCGGCCGAGGCGCGGCCGCCCAAGGCCACGCGCACCATCGAGCTGATCCGCAAGCCCACGCCGCAGAACCTGGCCGAACTGACCTGGCGCTTCGGCATGCTGCTCGGCGCCGCCAACCTGCTGCTGCTGGGCATCGGCCTGTCTGCCACCAACCCGCGCCGCGCCAGCAACTGGAACCTGCTGTTCGCACTGCTGGCCTTCTTCACCTACTACAACCTCATCAACCTGTCGCAGGCCTGGGTGGCGGGTGGGCGCATGTCGATGGGTGTGGCGCTGGTGCTGCTGCATGGCGGGGCTATCGGCGTGGCCCTGCTGCTGCTGTGGTGGCGCGACCATTCGGCCGTCACCCGGCTCACGCTGCGCCGGCCGCGTATGGTGCCCGCATGAAGACGGTACGCCGCCTGCTCTACCGCGACATCGTCGCCTCGGTGGTCTTCGTCGCGCTGGCCTTCCTGGCGCTCTTCTTCTTCATCGACCTGGTCGACGAACTGGACGGTGTCGGCCGCGGCGGCCGCAACGCCTGGCATGCATTGGCAGCGGCCGGGCTGGAACTGCCGGGCCACCTGTACGACCTGTTCCCGATCGCGGTGCTGATCGGCACCATCTACTCGCTGGCCCGGCTGGCGCAGTCGTCGGAGTTCACCATCCTGCGCACCGGCGGCCTGGGCCCGGGGCGGGCGCTGTCGCTGCTGGCCGTGCTGGGCGTGGCCTTCGGCGTGCTGACCTTCGTCACCGGCGACTACCTGGCCCCTGCCAGCGAACGTGAAGCCGTGCTGCTGAAGGCGCGCCTGGGCGGCGGCCTGAAGCTCGGCAGCGCCGGCGCCTGGCTGAAGGACAAGCGCCGCGCGTCCGATGGTGAACACAGCTTCTCGGTGAACGTGGCCGGCGCCAGCGCGGCAGGCACGCTGGTCGGCATCCGCATCTTCGAGTTCGACGCCGACGGCAGGCTGGTGTCGCGCACCGAAGCGCGCGAGGGCCGCGTCGGCGAAGACGGCACCTGGGCCCTGAGCGACGCGCGCGTCGCGCGCTGGCCGCGCGCACGCAGCGAAGGCGCTGCGGTGCAGCTGGCCGATTACCCCACGCTCAGCTGGCCCAGCTCGCTCGGCGCCTCGGTGGTGGCCGCCGCGGTGCTGCCCGTGGGCTCGATGACGACGCTGGAGCTGTGGCGCTACAGCGCACACCTGTCCGACCAGGAACAGGAATCGAAGCAGCATCAGATCCGCTTCTGGCGCAAGGCGCTGTACCCGCTGGCCTGCCTGGTGATGGTGGCGCTGGCCCTTCCCTTTGCCTACCTGCACGCACGCGCCGGCGGCGTCAGCCTGAAGGTCTTCGGCGGCATCATGCTGGGCATCAGCTTCCTGCTGCTGAACAACCTGTCGGGGCACATCGGCCTGCTGCGCGGCTGGACACCCTGGGTGGCCGCCGCCTCCCCGGGCCTGGCCTACCTGCTGCTCTCAATGGCCGCCTTCGCCTGGCTGGTGCGCTACCGTTAGGGCCATGAAGACCGGCCTCATCCTCTTCGCCCACGGCGCGCGCGACCCCGCCTGGGCCGCGCCCTTCCAGGCCGTGGCCGCACGCGTGCAGCATGCGCAGCCTGCCGCCGAAGTGCGCCTGGCCTTCCTGGAATTCATGGCGCCGGCGCTGCCCGAAGCCGGCGCCGCGCTGGCCGCGGCGGGCTGCACGCGGGTGGCGGTGCTGCCGCTGTTCCTGGGTGCCGGCGGGCATGTGCGCAAGGACCTGCCGCTGCTCGTCGACGCCCTGCGTGCCGCCCACCCGGCCGTGGCCTTCACCCTGCACGGCGCGGTGGGCGAAGAAGACGCCGTCATCACCGCCATGGCCGAGGCCGCGGCCCGCACACTGGCCCAGCCGACGGACGCCGCATGAACCTGCACCAGTTCCGTTTCGTCCAGGAAGCGGTGCGCCGCGACCTCAATCTCACCGAGACCGCGAAGGCGCTGTTCACCTCGCAGCCCGGCATCAGCAAGGCCATCCTCGAACTCGAGGAAGAGCTCGGCGTCGACATCTTCGCGCGCCACGGCAAACGCCTGAAGCGGGTCACAGAACCCGGCCAGCTGGTGCTGAAGTCGGTGGAAATCATCATGCGCGAGGTGGCCAACCTGAAGCGCATCGGCGAAGAGTTCTCCAAGCAGGACGCCGGCACGCTGTCCATCGCCACCACGCACACCCAGGCGCGCTACTTCCTGCCCGAGCCGGTGGCGGCGCTGCGCAAGCGCCACCCCAAGGTGCAGGTGGTGCTGCACCAGGGCATGCCTCAGCAGGTGGCGCGCATGCTGCTGGACGACGTGGCCGAGATCGGCCTGGCCACCGAGTCGCTGGCCGCGCATGCCGACCTGATCACCCTGCCGTGCTACGAATGGCAGCACGTGATGGTGGTGCCGCGCGGCCACGCACTGGCCGATGTCGAACGGCCCACGCTGGAACAGCTGGCCGAACACGCCCTGGTGCTGTACCAGCCCACGGTGACCGGCCGCACCCGCATCGACCAGGCCTTTGAACGGGCGCGCCTGCGCCCGCTGGTGGCGCTGGAGGCCATCGACTCCGACGTCATCAAGACCTATGTGCGCCTGGGCCTGGGCGTGGGCATCGTCACCGAACTGGCGATGCGCGGCGAACCCGCCCTGAACGGCGAGAACAGCGACCTGGTGGCGCGGCCGCTGGGCCACCTGTTCGGCAGCAACGTCACGCGCGTGGCCTTCAAGCGGGGCGCCTACCTGCGCCAGTTCGTCATCCACTTCACCGAGTTGCTGTCGCCACGGCTCACGCCCAGCCTGCTGCAACGCGCGATGACCGGCAACGGCCCCGGCACCGACTACGAACTCTGATCCTTGCGATGAACGCCTCCAACGCCTTCCTCACGCCCCGCATCGAAAGCCGCCTGCCGAAGGTGGGCACCACGATCTTCACCGTGATGTCGGCCCTGGCGCAGGAGCGCGGTGCCGTCAACCTGGGCCAGGGCTTCCCGGACTTCGACTGCGACCCGGCGCTGCTGGACCACGTCACCGCCGCCATGCGCGAGGGCCACAACCAGTACCCGCCGATGACGGGCGTGCCGGTGCTGCGCCAGCGTGTGGCCGGGAAGATCGAGGCCCTGTACGGCCGCCGCTACGACGCCAACACCGAGATCACCATCACCGCCGGCGCCACGCAGGCCATCCTGACGGCCGTGTTGTGCTGCGTGCACCCGGGCGACGAGGTGATCGTGCTGGAGCCCTGCTACGACAGCTACGCGCCCAACATCGAACTGGCCGGTGGCCAGGTGGTGCGCGTGCCGCTGACGCCGGGCACGTTCAGGCCCGACTTCGCGCGCATTGCCGCCGCGCTGTCGCCACGCACGCGGCTGGTAATGATCAACAGCCCGCACAACCCCAGCGCCACCGTGTGGACGCGCGCCGAGATGCAGCAGCTGGCCGAACTGCTGGCGCCGACGCAGGCGCTGCTGCTGGCCGACGAGGTCTACGAGCACATGGTCTACGACGGCCAGCCGCACATCAGTGTCTCGTCGGTGCCGGGGCTGGCCGAACGCGCCTTCGTGGTGTCCAGCTTCGGCAAGACCTACCACGTCACCGGCTGGAAGGTGGGCACCGTCGCCGCGCCGGCGCCGCTGACGGCCGAGTTCCGCAAGGTGCACCAGTTCAACGTCTTCACCGTCAACACGCCCGTGCAGCATGCCCTGGCGCGCTACATGGCCGACCCCGCGCCCTACCTGCAGCTGCCCGCCTTCTACCAGCGCAAGCGCGACCTGTTCCTCGAAGGCCTGAAGGCCACGCGCCTGAAGCCGCTGCACACGCAAGGCAGCTACTTCCAGCTGGTGGACTACAGCGCGGTCAGCAGCCTGCCCGAGGCCGAGTTCTGCCAGTGGCTGACGCGCGAAGTGGGTGTGGCGGCCATTCCGCTGGCGGCCTTCTACGCGGGCGGCTTCGAGCAGGGCCTGGCGCGGCTGTGTTTCGCCAAGAAGGACGAGACGCTGCAACAAGCGCTGCAGCGCCTGCAGAAACTCTGACTAGCGCCGCTTGGCTGCGGCCGAGTTTTCGTCCAGCGGGTCCAGCGTGTCGAAAATGCTGGCGGGCCGATCGCTCTCCAGCGACAGGTCCAGGTCGACCGGCGAGGTGGAGCGCTCTTCAGGCTCCAGCGGCGCGAAGCCGCTGTCGCGGTCGAGCCCGAGGTAGGGCGCGGGCGCCGTGACGCCGAACTCGGCGCCGTCGGCCATCGGCAGCAGCAGGTCGACATGGCCCGAGCCCGCCACCTCGCGGTCCATCAGGTCGCGCGCCACCGAATACAGGAGCAAGGCCTCGCGGTAGGCGGGCAGCTCGAAGAGTTCGCCGCGGGTGCGGCGGAACAACAGGGCGTCGAGCTCGGCCATCGCGTCCAGCGGGCGCGCCCAGGCTTGCTGCAGCCGCGGCAGCACGCCGGGATAGGCTTCGAGCGTGCGGCCGGCCTGCAGGTCGGTGTCCCAGTCGGGCGCAAAGGCGTTGAAGCGCTGGTTGTAGCGCGCGCGCATGCGCTCGTACTCGGCGCGTGCGCCACGGCGCCGGTAGATCTCGAGCAGCTTCAGGTAGGGCAGCGGGCTGCTGCCGCCGGTGAGGCGCAGGTGTTCCACCAGCAATTCCACCGCCGCGTCGTCCTGGCCCAGCACGACAAAGAACTCGGCCTGCTGCTCCAGGTCGATCAGTTCCTCGATGCTCACCTCGCGGTGCACGCCTTCGGCCGCCTCGCCGCGCGGCGGCAGCACCTGGGTGCGGGCCATGGCCAGTTCGTGGGCCGACTTGGGGATGAGCGGCTGCGTGTCTTCCATGCCCGGCGGCTGGGCCGACGCCCCCCGCGCCACGCCGGAGCGCGGGCGGCCACCCTCCGGCAGGGACGGCGGGCCCGAGGCCACGAAGGGTATGGGCGAGGTCTGCGGCTTGCTCACCGGGGCGTCGTTCGACGCGCCCGGCAGGCCCTGGGGCCGCGACGGGGTGCCGGGCCAGGCCAGCTGGCGCAGGCGCTGCGCCGCGTTCAGGCGCCACGCCAGCCAGGCCGCCAGGCCGGTGAGGAAGAGCACCCCGGCCAGCAGCGGCAGCGTCCAGCGGCTGGCCTCTTCGGCGCGCGACAGCCGGTCACGCAGTTGGGCGGCGAGTTCGCGGTTGGCCCGCGCCTCGCCGCGCAGGCCGTCCATCGTGCGTTCGAGGCCGGCGATGCGGTCGGCGGCCGAAGAACCGGCGGGCGCCGGCGCGCGCGGCGCACCGTTGGCCTGGGCGACGAAACGCAGACGGTTGGCGGCGGTGAGGCTGGGCGCAGGCGTGAGCGCAGGCAAGGCAGCGGCGCCGGTGGCGCCAAAGCCTGCCGCAATGGCCGTCGGTGGCACGAGTGTCGCGCCGGCGATGACCATGGCAAGCCAGGGCCGCTTGTTGTGCATGCCGCGAAGAGGAGGTTTCACCCAGGGAGAAGAGCCAAACGACTCTAGCACGCAGCCTGGGCGGCCCAAGCCATGCCGGCCCCATGCGCAGGGCCGCAAAACGCGGCCTTTGCCACGCCCTGCGCGGGCAAGGTGTTTCAGGCGTCGAAGCCGGGGTTACGCCGCTCCAGCCGGCGCAGCAGGCCGGGCCAGGTGAGGCTGGCACCCAGCCCGCGTGTCGCCTCGCGCGCCTGCTGGCGTGCCGTGGCCACGATGCGCGGGTCGACGGTCAGCAGTTCGCCGCCGCCGGACTGGGCCCGAACCTGGATCGTGCACACGGTCTCGAACAGGTACATGGACAGGAAGGCGTCGGCCACCGTCGCACCCACCGTCAGCAGGCCGTGGTTGCGCAGCATCAGGAAGTTCTTCTCGCCGAGGTCGGCCACCAGGCGCGGCTTCTCGTCGTCGCGCAGGGCCACCCCTTCGTAGTCGTGGTAACCCAGCGAAGACAGCACGAAGATCGACTGCTGCGACAGCGGCAGCACCCCGCCGCGCTGCGCCGATACCGCGATGCCGTTCAGCGTGTGCGTGTGCAGCACGCAGCCGGCGTCGTGGCGCG
>CAYREA010000187.1:0-9079 GCA_964423075.1 uncultured Rubrivivax sp.
GTGTCGGGCGGGTAGGTCAGGCCGATGAAGGCGTCGGGGTTCTTGTCCTTGATGCTGCGCAGCACCGGAGACAGGTCTTTCACGCCGAAGGGGTAGCTCTTGTCTTCGACGAGGCTGATGCCGCTGCCGGCCAGCGCCACCTTCAGCGCGGCGTAGTTCTCCAGGCCGAACAGGTCGTCGACGTAGATCACGGCGGCGCTCTTGGCGCCGCTGGCCTTCAGCATGTCGACCAGGGCGTCCATCATCGGCTTGGGCTGCTGCAGCAACAGGAAGAAGTAGGGCAGCTTCATCTCGATGAGCCGGCGGCTCAGCGCCGTGGGCGCCAGGAAGGGGTAGCCGAAGCGGTTGGCCAGCGGTGCCACGGCGAAGTTGGCGTTGCTGCCCCAGGGCGGCAGCACCAGGTCGACCTTGTCGCTGCCCATCAGCTTCTCGTAGGTGCGCACGCAGGTCTCGATGTTGCTCTGGTCGTCGCTGCTGACCAGCTCGATGGGCCGCTTCGTGCCCTTGACGTTCAGGCCGCCGGCGGCGTTCTGCTGCTCGGCCCACAGCAGGTAGTTGGGTTCCTGGCTGACCTGCGCGCCCGTGGTCCAGGGGCCAGTACGCGCGATGGCGTAGCCCACGCGCACCGGGCCGGTTTGCGCACTCAGCAGCGAGGGGAAGGCCAGTGCGGCGGGTGCCGCGGCGGCGGCCTGGATGATGGTGCGGCGTGTGGTCTGCATGCGCGTGTCTCCTCGCGGGCCCGGTGACTTCCGGTTGTGGGCCGCATTCTCGGAAGCAGGCGCGGGCCGCGCTTGCCGGCCCGTGCAGACGCCTTGACCCTGCGTGCACACCGGCTCGGGACTTTCCCTTGAGCGCGGCCCTGACGGTTGAGGGGCCGGGCGCGGCCCGCTACGCTGCCGCCCATGGGACAAGGCGCCAGCACCATGGACACCGACGCGGTAGCGCCGGCCGATCGCCATGGCTTCTGGGCCGACTGCGTCAACCGCCTCTTCAACGGCCTGCGCTCCGACGCCTACGGCGACAGCACCTTCGACGGCCGCATGGCCACGCTGCACGCCGGCGACGTGGTGCTCACGCGCCTGGAAGCCAGCCGCCACCTGGTGACGCGCAGCGCGGCGCAGGTGCGCGCGTCCGAGGTGGGCTACCTCAAGATCGTCGCGCCCTGGGTCGGCTGTGCCGGTGTGCAGCAGCAGGGCCGCGAGGCCTGGGTGACACCCGACCAGTGGAGCATCTACGACACCACACACAGCTACGCCGTGGCCAACCCGGTGCGCGTGGAGCACCTGATCGTGATGCTGCCGAAGGAGCGTTTCACCGAACGCGGCGTGGCCGCTTCCATGCTCGACCCGCTGATGGCGCGGCGCCTGGGTGGCAGCGGCGGGGTGGCGCGGCTGGCGCTGGACACCATGCGCAGCGCCTACCGCGAACTGCCCGGCATGGGCGAAACCGCGGCGCGCGGTGTGGGCGAGGCCATCACGCAGTTCGTGCACCTGGCGATGCTCGACCTGGCCGGCATCGGCACCGCGGTGACGCAGCGCGAGGCCCTGCGCGAACGCATCAAGCAGCATGTGTCCACGCACCTGGGCGACCCGGCGCTGAGCGTGGACGCCATCGCGCTGGCGCTGAACTGCAGCCGGCGCCAGCTCTACAACGCCTTCGCCGAAGAGCCCGATGGCGTGGCCGGCTACATCCTGCAGCGGCGCCTGGCGGCCTGCCGGCAGACTTTCGATGACCGCAGCCAGCAGCACCGCTCCATCACCGACATCGCGTTTGCCTTCGGCTTCTCGAACATGGCGCACTTCAGCCGCGTGTTCCGCAGCCACCTGGGGCTGACGCCCAGCGACTACCGGCGCGCGGCGGGCTGATCCACTTCGGCCCGGCGCGTGCGCAGCGCGGCCAGTTCACCCACGGTGGCCACTTCGGCCACATGGCGCTGCCAGGTCTCGACGCTGGTGCAGGACAGCGGCTGTGTCGCATCGGCAGCCCAGCCGCTGCGGCCCAGGGCCTGGATCTCGCGCTGCAGCTCTTCAAGGCGCTCGGCCGGCCAGCCGGCGGCCTGGGCGATGCGGTGGCCCTGCGCCAGGGTCTGCGGGGCGTCGCTGCGTTCCACCAGCAACTGGGCCAAGGCGCCGCACTCGCTGCGCCGGGCGGCGTCGGCACCGTGGCAGCGCTCGAGCAGGAAACCTTCGCCGGGCGAAGGCAAGGCGGCGGCGCGCGTGGTGATCTCGGCGCCCAGTGCCAGGCGCAGGTAGCCGGGAACGTCCGGCGGCAGCGCTGCCTGCGTGGCCAGCAGCAGGGCCTGCGGCGCTTCGTGCCAGCGCCGTGCCTGCTGCAGGCCGCGCCAGGCTTCGTCGGCGGCGCCCGGGTCTTCGTCGGCCAGCGCGGCCCAGTGGTGGCCGTTGTCGGGCTCCAGTTGCAGGCGGGCGCGGATCAGTTGAAGGCGGCAGGAAGGGCCATCGCTGAGATGGCCACAGGCTTCTTCGCCCCAGGCCAGCGCCACGGCATCGCGGCTGTCCAGCGCCTGCTGCACCAGCGTCTGCGCCCAGGCGGCGCGGCCGGCCTCGTCGTCGGGCCCGGGCTGTGCCATCAGCATCGCGGCGATGCGGGCGCGCGGCGGCCCGGCGCGCAAGGCCACCCGCATGCGTTCGCGCGCCTGAGCCAGCGGCTCGTGGCCGACCGGGGCGGGCAGGGCGTCGACACCGCCTGCGGCCGCTTCGCTTTCAGCGCCGACGGGGGCGCTGAGGCGGCCCAGGCCGCAGATGTCGAACACGGCGGGTGCGGCTGCCTGCCGCACGACGGCCATGGCCGTGCGCACCGGCGCCGGTTCGGCTGTATCGGGCAGCCGGGCCGGCAGCGGTGGCGGCCAGGCGTCGGTGCGGGCGATGCGCGGCAGGCGAGCGGCCACTTCGGCTTCGTCCACGCCTGCCTGCCACCAGGCCAGTGCGGCCAGGGCCAGCAGCGCGGCGCCGAGTAAGTACTTCATGGGCTGGCTCCCGGGTCGAGCTGCACCAGGCGTGCGCCGTAAAGCAGCAGGCTGCCGTTGCGGCTGTCGACCCAGACACCCTTGAGGTGCTCGTCGGTGTGCGTGAACACGCGCTGCCAGCTGCGGCCGTCGTCGTCGCTGCGCAGCAGGGTGCCGTCGCGGCCCGGCATCCACCATCGCTGGCGTGCGGCGTCGTAGACGGGGCGGCGCAGGGCGGCCTGGGTCGGCATCGCCTGCAGCGTCCAGCTGAGGCCGCCGTCGGTGGAACGGGCGAAGTGGCCACCGCTGCCGGCCAGCCACAGGGCCTGGCCGCTGGCATCGGGCTGCAGCACGCGCCAGTCGGCCAGCGGGCCTTCGATGCGTTGCCAGTGTGCGGGCGCGCCGTCGGCGCCGGGCGTGGCGCGGTAGATCGCGCCGCGGTCGCCGGCCACCAGCCAGGCGCGGCCGTCGGGCGTGGTGGTGCCGACGTGCAGCGCAGCATCGCCCAGCCGCGTGGCGCGCCAGGTGCGGCCGGCGTCGCTGCTGTCCAGCAGCAGCCCGGCGGAGCCCAGCAACAACTGCATGCCCGCGGCGTTGAAACCGCCGTAGAGCGGATCCTCGGCCGGCAGCGCCACGGCGTGCCAGCTGGCCTGCTGGGTGTCCACACGCAGCACGCGGCCACCGGTGCCGTAGAGCAGCACCCGCGGCTCGTCGGCGTGGGGCAGCAGGCCCAGGTAGTCGGTGCCGTGGCCGCTGCTGGCGTGGCGCCAGTGCCGGCCGTCCGGCGCCACCATCACGCTGCCCTGGCCGCCGGCGGCCACCAGGCTGCCGCGCTGCGCATCGGCGTGCAGCTTGAACAGGTAGGCGGGCTCGTGCAGTCCATCGAAGTGGTGGCTCACCCAGAGCCGGCCGCCGTTCTCGGAGCGTGCCAGGGTGCGGTGGCTCAGGCTCGCGACCAGGCCGCCTTCGCGTGTCTCCACGACGTCGTGCACGTAGTGCCGGGGCGCGCTGTGCTCCACGGTCCAGCGCCGGCCCGTGGCGTCGCTGCGCAGCACCAGGCCACCGGCGCCGACGGCGACGAAGCCGGCGCGCGCCGTGTCCCAGGCCAGGTCTTCGAGGTCACGTGGCGCGTCCAGGCCCGCCACCGGCAGCGGCCGCCAGCGGCGGCCCTGGTCGGTGCTGCGCAGCAGCAGGCCGGCTTCGCCTGCAACGACCCAAGCGCGGCCGTCGGGCGCAGACGCCAGGGCACGCACCAGGCGGCGTTGGCCGACGTGGCAGGTGCGCCAGCGTGCCGCAGGCGCGGGGCGCCAGGCGCAGGCGCCCAGTGCGCCCGTGGCCACCCAGGCTCCGGGCATGGGCAGTGGCCGCAGCCGCGTGTAGCTGCCGTGTGGGCTGTGATGCAGGCGCTTCAGCGTGCCTGTGCCGGCTGATGCGGCCAGCAGGGTGCCGTCGCTGGTGGCGACGAGTGCGGTGTCGCCTTCGGCCGCCAGCGCATCGACCGCTGCACCGCCGCGCACGCTCAGGGCGCGCCATCGCGAGCCGTCATCGGCCGTGTGCCATAGCCGCCCGTCGGCACCGCCCACCCACCAGTGCGGCGCGCTGCCGGCACGCACCGCCGTCAGCGGCCCGGCCGGCCCCTGCACGGGCTGCCAGCCTGCACCGCCATCGGTGCTGCGCAGCACCAGGCCGTCGCCACCGACGGCCAGACAAAGCTGGGCGCGGCAGTCCACCGCGCCCAGCGAGGTGGGGCCCGATCCCGCGCTGGCCTGCCATGCGCCGGCGTGGCCGTCTGCGTGCAGCAGCAGGCCGTGGTCACCCACCGCCACCAGGCGGCCCTGCGCAGCGGCCACGGCGCGGATGCGGGCACTGTGCGGCGTGGCGTCGGGCTGCCAGGCCGCCGCGCCGGGGGCGCGCCGCCACACCGTGGCGTCGCTGCCCCAGGCCAGCAGGCTGCCATCGGGCAGGGCCTGCAGGCCGGCCAGGTCAGGGTTCAGTACCGCCGCCACCGGGCGCTCGGGCTGGCCCTGCACGGCCTCGGCCAGAACCAGGGCCGCCAAGCCCATAAGCCCGAAACAGGCCCGGCTGCGCATCGTCAGAACCTCGTGATGTCGCTCTTGCTGACGTTGCAGTTGGCCGTGCCCCACTCGGGCCCGATCTTCTTCGACGAGCCCTGGCCCTTGATCACGCCGGTGTAGGTGACGCAGGCGGCGTTGGAGGTGCTGGTGCTGGTCGAACTCCAGTTCTTCCAGCGCACCGTGCGGATGGTGGCCACGTCGCCGTAGTTCTTGTTGACGCCGGCCAGACCCGAGCTGACCGTGCCGTTGATGGTGAGGTTGCTCATGTTCACCGTGCGCTTGCCCTGGCTGGAGCAGTCGCCGCAGGAGCGGTACAGCTTGCCGTTGCTGCCGTTCACCGCGAAGTTGGTGATGGTGACGTTGCTGCCCAGTCCGTTGTGCTGGAAGATCTTGTCGTCGGCGTTCTTGGCGCTGCCGCCGGTCACCGTCATCTTCTTGCCCGAGCCGCCCTTCATGGTGGCGGCGTCTTCGCAGACGTCGGCCCAGGTCACGTTCTGCAGCGTGCAGTTGCCTTCGCAGTGGATGCCGTCGGCGGCGGCGCCGGCGGCCAGCGTCACGTTCTTCACCACGCCGCCGTCCTTCACCAGGATCACCGGCTGCTGCGATTCAGAGCCGCCGTTGCACGAGGTGCCGACGGTGGCACCGCCGAAGTCGCGCGTGCCGGTGACGGTGATGGTGGCACCGGCCGCGAAGGCCGCGCCACTCAGGATGGCTGCTATGAGTTGATGCTTGATGGACATGTGCTGTCTCCTTGCTTGGGGGTGAAAAGAGTGAAGGGCCTACTCGGCCAGGTTCTTGCCGGCTCCGGCGGTGGCGATGACCTTGGCCTTCACCTGGGCCGCGGGCGTGAGGGTGTAGCTGTAGCCGGTGGCGCCGAAGGCCTTGGTGGTGGCCCAGTTGGTGGCGTTGACGCCGCTGCTGCCCGGGCTGTCCCAGGTGATGCCGCCGCCGACGAAGTTGTTGCGCAGGTCCCAGTAGCCGATGGCCGAGCTGTCGCGCGAGGTGACCGGGTTGCGTACGTTTTCGAAGTAGTTCGACTCGATCAGCGCCAGCCCGCCCATGCGCACGTTGATGCCCGAGGTGGCCACGTTGTTGTAGTAGTTGTTGTAGCTGTGCGTGCGCCCCATGCGCTGCAGCGGCAGCCGCGCCTTGACGTTCTCGAAGCGGTTGTGGTGGTAGGTGACGCGCATGGCGCCGTTGGTGCTGTCGCTGTCGCTGTGGCCGTTGAGCGCCACCTTCTGGTGGTCGTGGATGTAGTTGTAGGAGTAGGTGATGTTGGTGGCGCCCTTCTTGTTGTCGATGGCGCCGTCGAAGGACGCGTCGCCGGCGCCCGAGCAGCTCACCAGGTTGCTGAAGATGGTGTTGTGGTCGATCCAGATCTTGTTGGGCGTGCCGCTGCTGTCGCCTTCGATCGAGATCGAATCGGCCGCCTCGCCGCCGCGCAGCAGACCGATGGTCATGTTCTGCACGATGATGTTGTTGGACGCGCTGACGATGCGGATGCCGAAGTTGGCCGAGGAGCCGTTGGCGCCCTTGATCGTGATGTCGCTCTTGTCCTTGATCTGCAGCGTCTGCGCGGCCAGCCTCCACCGCGTGCAGGGGTCGGTGATGCTGGCGTAGTTGAAGGTGCCGGTGTAGTTGAGCACCAGGCCGCCGCTGCCGGAGTAGCTGTTGATGGCCGCCTGTGCGGCGGCCAGGGTGCTGACGTTGACGGGGGTCTTGCTGCCGCCGCCGGTGGTGCCGGCGCCGTAGCCGACCGGGCCGGCATGGCTGGCGGCCGCCACGGCAAGGCCAGCCAGCAGCAGGCCGCCGCGTATCGAGGTGTGGATCATGGTGTTGCCCGAAGTAGGGTAGGGAACGCCGGGACCCGCCGCGCGTGGGGCGACAGGCTCCCGGACCAGGAAGGCGGCAAAGGCTTGTGTGCCGCCCGAAGGTCACGTTCTCGAGGGTGGGGGGTGCCCCACCGGGCCTGCCGCGGGTGGCCTGATCAGCCGCGCCGCGCTCGCCGTGCCGACAATCTAGTGCCCGAAGTGCAGGGGCGCTTTAGCGGGCTTGCTGCGGTTTCGCTGAGCTTGCTGAAACTACGGGAAAAGCACAATGAAATGGCATTCCGAAAACCGCGGCGCGGGTTCACGGGCGCCGGCGCAGCGCCGAGGGCGGGCTGTTCCAGTAGGCGCGGAAGGCCTGTGAGAAGCGTGCCGCGTTGGGCATGCCCACGCGCCAGCCGATCTCGCCCATGCCGAGCTGCGTGGTCTGCACCAGCTCCAGCGCCCGCTGCATGCGCAGCTTGAGCAGGTAGCGCATCGGCGACAGGCCGACCTGGGCCTTGAACAGGTGCGCGAAGTGGTGCACGCTGCAGCCCGCCACCCGGGCTGCTTCGGCCAGCACCACGGGCTCGGCCAGCTGGGCTTCCATGAAGGCGAGCACACGCTGCAGGCGCGCGCTGCCCAGGCCGCTGCGCGCGGGCCTTACACGCGTGGCGTGGCGCGCCAGCAGGTGGGCCGCCAGCGCGCGCGCCAGGTGGCTGGCCAGCACGGCGGCCGAGCCGGCGGGGCAGGACGTGGCCGCCGCGCGCAGCGTGGTGGTGATGCCCTGGATCACGGGGTCGGCCACGCCGCCGCTGGCGCACAGCGCTGCGGGGGGTTCGGCCGGCCGCGTGGCAGCCGCGCCGTCGCCGAAGAACAGGCGCGGCCGCAGGGCCAGCAGCAGCAGATGGTGCGGGGTGGGCAGGTGCACGTAACTCGGCGTGCCGGCAGGGATGATGAGCACGTCGCCGTTGTTCAGCAGGCGTTCATTGGGGCCCGGCGCGGGCAGCCCGGCGGTGACGGCGGCCACCGGGGCCAGCGCCAGCACCAGCAGGTGGCTGCCGAGCGGCGGCACATGGGCCTGTTGCCACTGCGAGTGGCATTCGAAGAGCGACAGGTCGCCGCAGCGGCTGGTGAGCAGGTGCCCGGGCTGGATGTCGCGCAGCAGCACGTCCACGGCCAGCGGCGGCTGCAGGCGCAACCAGGCCAGGCGCTGCAGGTCCACGCCGGCAGCAGCACCCGTGCCCACGGACGCCGCTGCGGCAGGACCAGGATGCGGTGCAAGTTGACTACCCATGCTCGCCTATCACCGGACTCTCAGCAGAGAGCGGGCGCGATCCTAGGCGGCGGCTGCGCCATTGACAAGGCTCGTTAGCGCGGTGGAAACCCGAGCCCGCGGCGCCCCGGCCAGGGCGTTCGAAAGTGGCGCAGTCGGCCTGTGCCAGGGCGGTACACCCGAGTGGGCGAAAATGCCCGGCTGTCCCCTGGAAACCGGCCTGCCCCTGCGCGGCGGCCCCGCCTGATGTCCGATCTGTTCACTCCGCCCCCGCCCGAACCCGCCGATACGCTGGCCCTGGCCGACTACGCCGAGCGCGCCTACCTCGAGTACGCCCTGTCCGTGGTGAAGGGCCGGGCCCTGCCCGACGTGTGCGACGGCAACAAGCCGGTGCAGCGCCGCATCCTCTACGCGATGATGCGCATGGGGCTGTCCTACGGCGGTTCGGGCGGCGCGCCGAAACCCGTGAAGAGCGCGCGTGTGGTGGGCGAGGTGCTGGGCAAGTTCCACCCGCACGGCGACACCGCGGCCTACGACGCCATGGTGCGCATGGCCCAGGGCTTCAACCAGCGCTACCCGCTGATCGACGGCCAGGGCAACTTCGGCAGCCGCGACGGCGACAGTGCCGCCGCCATGCGCTACACCGAGGCGCGCCTCACGCCGCTGGCGCGGCTGCTGCTGGACGAGATCGACGAAGGCACCGTCGACTACCAGCCCAACTACGACGGCAGCGAGCAGGAGCCGCGCCTGCTGCCGGCCCGCCTGCCCTTTGTGCTGCTCAACGGCGCCAGCGGTATCGCCGTGGGCCTGGCCACCGAGGTGCCCAGCCACAACCTGCGCGAAGTGGCCGCGGCCGCGGTGGCGCTGCTGAAGAACGAGAAGCTGTCCGACGAGGACCTGTACACGCTGCTGCCCGCGCCCGACTTCCCCGGCGGCGGCCAGATCATCAGCCCCGCGGCCG
>CAYREA010000188.1:0-9014 GCA_964423075.1 uncultured Rubrivivax sp.
GGATCACGACCTTCTCGCCGAACAGCGTGGGCAGGGTGCTGACGCGGAAGTCGATGGCCTTGCTGCCGAACTTCAGCTTCATGCGGCCGTCCTGCGGCACGCGCTTTTCGGCGATGTCCATGCGCGAGATCACCTTGATGCGCGAGGCCAGCTTCTCCTTGATGGCCACCGGCGGCTGCGTGATCTCGCGCAGTTCGCCGTCGACGCGGAAGCGCACGCGGTAGGTGTACTCGTAGGGCTCGAAGTGCAGGTCGGAGGCGCGCAGGTTGATCGCGTCGATCAGCATCTTCTGCAGGAAGCGCACGACCGGCGCGTCCTCGACGTCAGCGGCGTCGGCGTTCTCCGACGCGGCGGCCGGGTCTTCCTCGGTGACGTCGAACTCGAAGTCGGCGCTCGACAGCGTCTCGAGCACCTCGTTGGCCGAGGTGTTGTTGGCCTCGAGCTGACGCATCAGCTTGTCGAATTCGACGATCACCCACTCGGGCGTGAGCTGTGTGGCGAACTTGATGCGTTCGGCCGCTTCCTGGTCGGTGGGGTCGGCGGCGCCGATGAAGATGCGATTGCCCCGCTTGCCGAGCACCAGCACTTCGTACTGGCTCGAGATCTTGGGATCGACCAGATTGCGCGGCAGCTTCAGCGGATCGACGGCGTTCAGGTCGATCAGGGGCAGCGCCAGCGCGGTGGACAGCGTATGCGCCAGTTCGTCGGGTTTGGCGCTGCCGGCGCCAATCAGCGTGGCCACGAAACTGGCCTTGCGGTCACGGGCGCTCTTGGTCAGTTCCTCGGCCGTCTTGGCGCTGAGCTTGCCTGCGTTGACCAGTACGCGGGCGACGCCCGAAAGGGACGATTGCGGCGGTTCAACCAGCGTCTCTGCGGCCATGGATCCCCATTACTGCCTGCGTGGTGCAAGGATCATCGCTGATCCACCCCGTGGTGTAAACGCCGATCAGGCGAGGCAACGCGGCGTAGACATCTGCTTGCATTCGTCGAACCGGGCGGAGACCCGATGCCGACTTCACCCGACGCCGAAGCGTACGGCGGACGGGAAACCTGGTCGGGGTGAGAGGATTCGAACCTCCGGCCTCTACGTCCCGAACGTAGCGCTCTACCAGGCTAAGCTACACCCCGATTTGGCGACTGCAGGGCCACGAAATGTTCGCCCGCATATCACCGGCCCGAGGCAACACCCTTCAACAACCTCTCATGAAGAGCGGTGCACAGACCGAACACATAAGTCTAGCAGAGCTTCGCGGGCTCGCGACGGCGGCAGGCGCTGGATGATTTCGCTCGCCTTCTCCGCTTCGGCGCGGGCGGCGTTGCGGGTGGCATCGAGAGCCCCGGTACGGCGCACGATGGCCAGAATGTCGGCCAGCCTGTGCTGCTCGCCTTGCTCGATGGCATGCCGGATCAGCAGTCGCTCGTCGTCGTTGCCTCGCTCCATCGCCACCAGCAGCGGCAGCGTGGGCTTGCCTTCGCGCAGGTCGTCGCCTACGTTCTTGCCCAACTCGTCGGTGCTCCCTTCATAGTCGAGCAGGTCGTCGACCAGTTGGAACGCGGTGCCGAGCGAGCGGCCGTAGTCAGCGCAGGATTCCTCAAGATCGGGCTCGGCGCCCGCGAGCACGGCACCCAGGCGGGCGCTAGCCTCGAACAGCTTCGCGGTCTTGTAGCGAATGACCTGCAGGTAGTCGGCCACCGCCAGGTCGGGATCGTGCATGTTCATCAACTGCAGGACCTCGCCCTCGGCGATGACGTTGGTGGCGTCGGCGAGCACCTGCAGCACGCGCATGTTTCCCACCGACACCATCATCTGGAAAGCGCGCGAGTAGAGAAAGTCGCCCACCAGCACGCTGGCGGCATTGCCGAAGGTGGCGTTGGCAGTCGCGCGGCCGCGGCGCAGGGCCGATTCGTCGACCACGTCGTCGTGCAACAACGTCGCGGTGTGGATGAACTCCACCACCGCCGCCAGTTCGTAGCGCGCAGGCCCTTCGAAGCCCAGTGCCTCGGCAAACAGCAGCACCAACCGCGGGCGGATGCGTTTGCCGCCCGCATTGATGATGTAGTGCGAGATCTGGTCGATCAGCGCCACACGCGAGCTCAAACGCTCACGGATGACGGCGTCCACCTGCTGCATGGCCGGCGCGGTGGGGTCGGCGTTTGCCGGCGGGGATGCGGTGGTTTCGAGCACGGTGGGCTGGGGATGGTCGGAGATTATAGGAATTGGAGCCCTCCCAGGCCGCCTGACGTAGCGCAAGCTTTGCTGCATGCTATACTCAAAGGCTCTGCGCCGTGTGCGTGGCTCGCTCTCTTTCCGAGAAGCCGAAGCCGTGCGGCGGGCAGGTTTTCCAAGAAAGGTCTCACATGTACGCGGTCATAAAAACCGGTGGCAAGCAATACAAGGTTGCTGCCGGCGAGAAGATCAAGGTAGAACAGATTGCTGCGGACGTGGGCCAGGAAGTCGTGATCGAGCAGGTGCTGGCCGTCGGAAGCGGCGCAGACCTGAAGGTCGGTGCTCCCTGGGTCGCGGGTGCGAGCGTCAAGGCCATCGTGGTGGCCCATGGCAAGCACGACAAGGTGCGCATCTTCAAGATGCGCCGCCGCAAGCATTACCAGAAGCATGGCGGCCACCGCCAGACCTTCACCGAGCTGGAAATCGGCTCGATCAACGCCTGACGGGAGCTGACTCACCATGGCACAGAAAAAGGGCGGCGGCTCCACCCGAAACGGCCGCGATTCCCAGCCGAAGATGCTGGGCGTGAAAGTGTTCGGCGGCCAGCAGGTGCTGGCGGGTTCGATCATCGTGCGCCAGCGCGGCACCAAGTTCCACGCCGGAGCCGGTGTCGGCATGGGCAAGGATCACACCCTGTTCGCGCTGGTCGACGGCGCGGTGTCCTTCGAAATCAAGGGCGAACTGAACCGCCAGACCGTCTTCGTCAAGTCGGCCTGAAGCGTTTCTTCGCTCCCCAGCGAAGCCCCGGCCCGCCGGGGCTTTTTCTTTCCTAGACTCCCTCCCCATGAAGTTCGTCGACGAAGCCCTCATCGACGTGGCCGCTGGCCACGGTGGGGCCGGGTGCGTGAGCTTCCGGCGTGAGAAGTTCATCCCCTTCGGTGGCCCCAACGGCGGCAACGGCGGCCGCGGCGGCAGCGTGTGGGCGGTGGCCGATCTCAACATCAACACGCTGATCGACTACCGCTACGCCCGCCGGCATGAGGCGCGCAACGGCGAATCGGGGCGCGGCTCTGACCAATTCGGCGCCGCCGCAGCGGACATCGAACTGCGCATGCCGGTCGGCACCATCGTGCGCGACGCCGAAACCGGCGAAGTGCTGGTGGAGTTGCTGGAACACGGCCAGCGCGAAATCCTGGTCAAGGGTGGCGACGGCGGCTTCGGCAACCTGCACTTCAAGACCAGTACCAACCGCTCACCGCGGCAGAAGACGCCGGGCTGGCCCGGCGAGGCCAAGAAGCTGCAGCTGGAGTTGCGCGTGCTGGCCGACGTCGGCCTGCTGGGCATGCCCAACGCGGGCAAGAGCACGCTGATTGCGGCCATCTCCAACGCACGGCCCAAGATCGCCGACTACCCTTTCACGACCCTGCATCCGAACCTGGGCGTGGTTCGTGTCGGCCCCGAACGCAGCTTCGTGGTGGCCGACATCCCTGGCCTGATCGAAGGCGCCTCCGAGGGCGCGGGCCTGGGCCACCAGTTCCTGCGTCATCTGCAGCGCACGCGGTTGTTGCTGCACCTCGTCGACGCGGCACCGTTCGACGAAGGTGTCGACCCGGTGGTGCAGGCTCGCGCCATCGTGGCCGAGCTGAAGAAGTACGACCCCAAGCTGCACGCCAAGCCGCGCTGGCTGGTGTTCAACAAGCTGGACATGGTGCCCGCGCAAGAGCGCGAGAAACGCGTCAAGGACTATGTGCGCCGCCTGCGTTGGAAGGGCCCGGTGTACTCGATCTCGGCCCTGGCGCGCGATGGCCTGCAGCCCTTGATCGAGGCCATCCACAAGCACGTATCCGCCGAGCACCGCGAGAAACCCCTGCCCGACCTGCGCTTCGACGAATCCGGTACCGGCGCATGAGCAGCGTGCTGCAGGGCGCGCGGCGCATCGTCGTCAAGGTGGGCTCGAGCCTCGTCACCAACGACGGGCGCGGTGTCGACGCAGCCGCCATCGGCAACTGGTCGCGCCAGCTGGCGCTGCTGGCCCAGCAAGGCCGTGAGCTGCTGATGGTGTCCAGCGGCGCCATCGCCGAAGGCATGAAACGACTGGGCTGGACGCAGCGCCCGAAGGAACTGCACGAACTGCAGGCCGCCGCCGCGGTGGGCCAGATGGGCCTGGCCCAGATGTACGAGAGCCGCCTGTCCGAACACGGCATGGCCAGCGCACAGGTGCTGCTCACGCATGCCGACCTTGCCGACCGCGAGCGTTATCTCAACGCGCGTTCGACGCTGCTCACGCTGCTGTCGCTGAAGGTGATCCCGGTCATCAACGAGAACGACACGGTGGTCAACGACGAGATCAGGTTCGGCGACAACGACACGCTGGGCGCGCTCGTGGCCAACCTGGTCGACGCCGACGCCTACGTCATCCTCACCGACCAGCGCGGCCTGTATTCGGCCGACCCGCGCAAGAACCCCGACGCCCGCTTCGTCGATGAGGCCATCGCGGGCGATCCAGCGCTCGAGGCCATGGCCGGCGGCGCCGGCTCGGACATCGGCCGGGGCGGCATGCTGACCAAGATCCTGGCCGCCAAGCGTGCCGCCGGCAGCGGCACCAGCACCGTCATCGCCTGGGGCCGTGAAGCCGACGTGCTGCTGCGCCTGGCCGCTGGCGAAGCCATCGGCACCGAACTGAAGGCCGGCACGCCCAAGCTCGCGGCGCGCAAGCAGTGGATGGTGGACCACCTTCAACTGCGCGGCTCGGTGGCCGTGGATGCCGGCGCCGTGGCCAAGCTGCGCGACGAAGGCAAGAGCCTGCTGCCCATCGGTGTGCACGAGGTGCAGGGCGAGTTCGCACGTGGTGATGTGATCGCGGTGCGCACGCTCGACGGCATTGAACTCGCACGCGGCCTGGCCAACTACTCGTCGGCCGAAGCACGGCTGATCGCCCGCAGGCCTTCGAGCCAGATTGAAGCGTTGCTGGGCTACGCCAACGAACCCGAACTGATCCACCGCACGAACCTCGTGCTGGTGTAGGCCCGCTCAGTCGGAGTGGGCTTCGTCGCCTTTCGGCGGCAGCAAGGCATGCGCGGCGGCTTCGGCCGGCGCATGCTCGTGCCCATTGATCGCGGCCGGTCCATGCTGTTCATGGTCCAGGCGCTGCGCGCGCAGGCCCGAGCGCAGGTAGCGGTTGTGGTGGTTCACGCGCGGCAGGAAACGCGCCAGTTCCGTCAGCGCCATCTCGTAGACGTTGCGCTTGAACTCGATGACAAGGTCCAACGGCACCCAGTACTCGTTCCAGCGCCAGGCGTCGAACTCAGGGTGGTCGGTGGCGCGCAGGTTCAGGTCGCTGTCATGGCCCACGAGCCGCAACAGGAACCAGATCTGCTTCTGCCCGCGGTAGTGGCCACGTGCGTCCTTGCGGATGAAGTGTTCGGGCACTTCATAGCGCAGCCAGTCCCGTGTGCGGGCGATGATCTGCACATGCTCAGGCCGCAGCCCGACTTCTTCATGCAACTCGCGAAACATCGCCTGCTCGGGCGACTCGCCATGCTTGATGCCGCCCTGCGGGAACTGCCACGAGTGTGTGCGCAGCCGCTTGCCCCAGAAGACCTGGTTGCGCGGATTGAGCAGGATGATGCCGACGTTGGGCCTGAAGCCTTCCCGGTCGAGCATAATCGGACCCCGAATTTTGTGACTGTTTTCATTATTGCACCTGCGCAGTGCGGCATGTGAACCCTCGCTAACCCGCATGCGTCAAGCAGGGCCCAGGCCGGCCCCGCAGCGTGCCGACAAAGGCACCTCCAGCGTGCAAACTCCTCGCCCATGAAAGCATCAGCCACCTTCATCTCCACCCTCAAGGAAGCGCCCGCCGACGCCGAGATCGCCAGCCATCAGCTGATGATGCGCGCCGGTTTCATCAAGCGGCTCGGCGCCGGCATCTACAACTACATGCCACTCGGTTTGCGGGTCATCCGCAAGGTGGAAGGCATCATCCGCGACGAGATGAGCCGCGCCGGTGCCGTTGAGCTGCTGATGCCCGTCGTGCAGCCGGCCGAGTTGTGGATGGAGACCGGCCGCTTCCAGGCCTACGGCCCCGAACTGCTGCGCGTGAAAGACCGCCACGAGCGCGACTTCGTGATCCAGCCCACCAGCGAAGAGGTGATCACCGACATCGCGCGCCAGGAACTGCGCAGCTACAAGCAGCTGCCGCGAAATTTCTATCACATCCAGACCAAATTCCGCGACGAACGCAGGCCGCGCTTTGGCGTGATGCGCGGACGCGAGTTCACGATGAAGGACGCCTATTCCTTCGATCGCGACAAGGCCAGCGCGCTCAAGAGCTACCAGGCGATGTTCGATGCCTACAAGCGCATATTCGACCGCTTCGGCCTGCAGTACCGCGCTGTGGCGGCCGACACCGGCGCCATCGGTGGCGATGCCTCGCACGAGTTCCAGGTCATCGCCGACACCGGCGAGGACGCCATCGTCTACTGCCCGGACAGCGACTACGCGGCCAACATCGAACTGGCCGAGGCGCTGCCGCTGCTGGCGGAACGCGCCGCCCCGTCGCAGGCCTGCGCGAAGACACCGACGCCGGGCAAGAGCACCTGCGAAGACGTTGCCGCGCTGCTCGGCATCCCGCTGCAGCGCACGGTGAAGTCGCTGGTGCTGGCCACCGATCAGAAGAGCAAGGCCGGCGACATCGTCAAGACCACGGTGTGGCTGCTGCTGGTGCGCGGCGACCACAGCCTGAACGAGATCAAGGCCGGCAAGGTGGAAGGCCTGAAGGACGGTTTCCGTTTCGCGACCACGGCCGAGATCGAAGACCACTTCGGCTGCAAGCCCGGCTACCTCGGCCCCATCGGCACGAAGAAGCCTGTCAAGGTGGTGGCCGATCGCACCGTGGCGCGCATGGCCGATTTCGTCTGCGGCGCCAACGACGCTGACTTCCACTTCACCGGCGTCAATTGGGGACGTGACCTGCCAGAGCCCGATCTGGTGGCCGACATCCGCAACGTCGTGGCCGGGGACCCTTCGCCCGACGGCCTGGGGGTGCTGGCCATCCAGCGCGGCATCGAAGTGGGCCATGTCTTCTACCTGGGCACGAAGAAGTACAGCGTGCCGATGGGCGCCAACTTCCTGGATGAGAACGGCAAGCCGCAGCCCTTCGAAATGGGCTGCTACGGCATCGGCGTCACTCGCTTGCTGGGTGCGGCCATCGAGCAGAACCATGACGAGCGCGGGATCATCTGGCCGGTTTCGATGGCGCCGTTCTCGGTGGTGATCTGCCCCATCGGCTATGACCGCAGCGCCGATGTCCAGGCCGCGGCCGATCGGCTGCACGATGAACTCGCCGCGGCCGGCTTCGACGTCGTGTTGGACGATCGCGGCGAACGCCCCGGCGCGATGTTCGCCGACTGGGAACTGATCGGCGTGCCGCTGCGCGTGGTGCTGTCCGACCGCGGCTTGAAGGCCGGCACGGTGGAAGTGCAGGGCCGGCGCGAGGCACAGGCTGCGGTGCTGCCGCTGTCCGATGTCGGCGCTGCCGTGAAGGCGCGCCTGACGGCATGACCGTGCAGCGCCGCGCGCTGCTGGCCGCCGGCCCGCTGTTGCTGCTGGCCGGCAGTGCCCGTGCCGGCGCGCAGGTGGAAGAACCGCTGGCCGACGCCGTGCGCAGCGCACTCGCAGCCTCGGTGGCCGACGCGGCACCGCCGCGCCCGAGCTTCGAGAACATGGACCAGCGCCTGGCCTACCTGCGCTGGCTGGGCGCCTCCAGCGAGAAGCTGAAGAAGCGCAAGACCGATCACCACACGCGCGTGGAGTTTCTCGAAGCCGTGTGGTACGAGAGCCGCCGCGCCGGGCTGGAGACGGCGCTGGTGCTGGGCCTCGTGCAGGTGGAGAGTGGCTTCCGCAAGTACGCCATCAGTGTGGCCGGTGCGCGTGGCTACATGCAGGTGATGCCCTTCTGGGCCCGCCTCATCGGCGATGGCGACGAGCGGCGCCTGTTCCACCTGCAGACCAATCTGCGCTTCGGCTGCACCATCCTGCGCCACTACCTGGACCGCGAGCGCGGCGACGTGTACATGGCGCTGGGCCGCTACAACGGCAGCCGCGGCAGGCCCGAATACCCGAACGCGGTGTTCGCATCGCGGCGCCTGTGGCAGGTGGGCCCCGCGGCGGCGTGACGGAGCGGCCTGCGGCTAGGCGCGCAGGCCTTCCCAGGTCTTGGGCGCCGCACCCGCCGCACCCAGCAGCGACAGCACGCGCTCCACGCTCTCGGCCACCAGTTCGTCGATGCTGCCGGGCCGGTGGTAGAAGGCCGGCAGCGGCGGGAACACGATGCCGCCCATCTCGGTGACGGCCGTCATGTTGCGCAGGTGGGCCAGGTTGAACGGCGTCTCGCGCACCATCAGCAGCAGGCGCCGGCGCTCCTTCAGCACCACGTCGGCGGTGCGGGTGAGCAGGTTGTCGCCGAAGCCGTGGGCGATGGATGCCAGGGTCTTCATCGAACAGGGCGCCACCACCATGGCGGCGGTGTCGAAGCTGCCGCTGGCGATGCAGGCGCCGACGTCACCTGGCGCGTAGGCGTGGTCGGCCAGTGCTTCGACGGCGCGCCGGTCCAGGCCCAGCTCGTGGTGCACGTTGAGCACGCCCGAGGGCGTCACCACCAGGTGCGTCTGCAGGCCCAGCTCACGCGCCCGGGCCAGCAGGCGCACGCCGTACACCGCGCCGGTGGCGCCGGTGATGCCGACCACCAGCCGCGTGGTCACGCGAATCAGGCCTTGGCGGCCAGCAACTGCTGCAGTTCGCCCGACTGGTACATCTCCATCATGATGTCCGAGCCGCCGACGAACTC
>CAYREA010000189.1:0-9011 GCA_964423075.1 uncultured Rubrivivax sp.
CTACACGCTGAGCCAGCTGCCGCACGGCGTGTTCCGCATCCCGCACATGCAGAAGACCACCTTCGACACGCTGAAGGACTTCACCTGGATCGCCTGCCTCACCGGCTACACCTTCGGCCTGGTGGTGCCGGCCGACAGCCCCATCAAGAGCATCGCCGACCTCGTGGCCTACGCCAAGGCCAACCCCGAGAAGTTCACCTACGGCTCCACCGGCATCGGCACCAGCCCGCACCTGGCGGTGGAAGAGTTCGCGCAGCGCGCCGGCATCAAGCTGACGCACGTGCCCTTCAAGGGCAACGCCGACAACATGCAGGCCATCCTGGGCGGCCACACCATGGCCGCGAGCGACGCCACCGGCTGGGCGCCGCAGGTGCAGGCCGGCAAGCTGCGGCTGCTTGCCACCTACGGCAGCAAGCGCACCAAGCGCTGGCCCGACGTGCCCACGCTGGATGAGTTGGGCTACCAGACCGTGAGCGATTCGCCCTTCGGCGTGTGCGGGCCCAAGGGCATGGAGCCGGCGCTGGTGCGCACGCTGCACGACGCCTTCAGGAAGACGCTGGAAGACGCGGCGGTGCTGGCCACCCTGGACAAGTTCGACCAGTCGGTGATCTACATGAACACCGAGGCCTACACGAAGTTCGCGCGCGACACCTTCCAGGCCGAGAAGGCCACCATCGAACGGCTGGGCCTGTCGGCCAAGACCTGAGGGCGCGCGCGGCCGCAACGTGCGGCAGCGCACAGACCGCGCGGGCCCCTGCGCGGGACAAGGTGGGCCCGATGCCTCTCCACCGCCCCACCCGCGCCCGCTGGGCGGGCTGCGCCATCGCCCTGCTGGCGCTGGCCGGCCCGGGCTGCAGCAGCCTGCCCACCCTGGTGCCCGACCTGGCGCGCCGCAGCGCCCCTGCGCCGCAGCTGGAAGGTGCGCGCGGCCCGCTGTCGGCGGCGCAGAGCCGGGCCATCCTGCAGAAGCTGGAAAGCGGCGGCGCGCCCACCGACATCTTCAGCCGCCACCTGGCGCTGGAGGAAGCCATCGTCGGCAGCCCGCTCACCACCGGCAACCGCGTGCGCCTGCTGCAGGACGGGCCCGCCACCTACCAGGCCATGCTGGCGGCCATCGCCACGGCGCGCGACCACGTGCACATGGAAACCTACATCCTCGACGACGATGCCGTGGGCCGGCAGTTCGCGCAGGCCTTGATCGACAAGCAGCAGCAGGGTGTGCAGGTCAGCCTGATCCACGACAGCGCCGGCACCTTCGGCACGCCCGCGGCCTTCTTCCAGCGCCTGATGGACCACGGCGTGCGCGTGCTCGAGTTCAATCCCGTGAACCCGCTCACCGCGCGCACCGGCTGGGAATGGAACCAGCGCGACCACCGCAAGCTGCTCATCGTCGACGGCCGCATCGCCTTCCTGGGCGGCATCAACATCAGCAGCGTCTATTCGGGCGGCTCCTCCGGCAAGGGCCGGCGCCCGCGGCCCGATGGCAGCCTGGCCTGGCGCGACACCGACCTGCAGCTGCAAGGCCCCGCGGTGGCCGAACTGCAGAAGCTGTTCCTGGCCACCTGGGCGGCGCAGAAGGGCCCGCCGCTGCCGCCGCGCGACTACTTTCCGCGCCCCGAGACTAGCGGCCCGCAGGTGGTGCGCATCATCGGCAGTTCGCCCGAAGACGCCTACAGCCTGATCTACATCACGCTGCTGTCGGCCATCGGCAGCGCCGAGACCAGCGTGCTCCTGACCAACGCCTACTTCGCGCCCGATCCGCAACTGCTGGCCGCGCTGGAGGCCGCAGCGGCGCGCGGTGTCGACGTGCAGCTGGTGCTGCCCAGCCAGACCGATTCGTGGCTGGTGTTCCACGCCGGGCGCGCCTACTACACGCGGCTGCTGCGCGCCGGCGTGAAGATCTTCGAGCGCCGCGGCGCCATCCTGCATTCGAAGACGGCGCTGATCGACGGCGTGTGGGCCACCGTGGGCTCCACCAACCTCGACTGGCGCAGTTTCCTGCACAACCACGAGCTCAACGCCGTGATGCTGGGGCCCGAGTTCGGGCAGCAGTTGAAGGCGATGTTCGACCGCGATGTGGCGGCGTCGGAAGCCATCGATCTGCGAGCCTGGGAAAACCGCGGGCCCGGTCCACGGCTGAAGGAGTGGTTCGGCCGCCTGTGGGAATACTGGCTCTGAACGTCAGCGCGAGGCCGCCGAAGCGGGCGCCACGATCACCGAGGTGAGGCTGCCCACGCAGCCTTCGGTCTGCCCGGCGCCGCAGGCCGGCACGTCAGCCGGATGTTTCGCGGCCTCGCGCACCGTGCCCGACTTGCGCGTCATCGCCCAGGTCACGAACGCGGCCATGGCCACCGCCAGCAGCGCAATCAACACCCGGCGGCGCGCCGGGACGGGGCGGTAGCGCTCTTGCTTCATCTCCATGGGGGGCGGACTATCGCACGGCCGCTACGATGCGGGCCGTCGCCCGCAGCCAGGACCCGCCATGAGCCAGAAGACCCACCGCATCGCCGCCATCCCCGGCGACGGCATCGGCAAGGAAGTGATGCCCGAAGGCCTGCGCGTGCTCAGCGCTGCCGCCGCGCGTTTCGGCTTCAAGCTCGAAGCCTTGCCCATCGAATGGGCCAGCTGCGACTACTACGCCGCCCACGGCCAGATGATGCCGGACGACTGGAAGGCGCGGCTTTCCGGCATGGACGCGCTCTACTTCGGCGCCGCCGGCTGGCCCGCCACGGTGCCCGACCATGTGTCGCTGTGGGGCTCGCTGATCAAGTTCCGGCGCGAGTTCGACCAGTACATCAACCTGCGCCCGGCGCGCCTGATGGCCGGCGTGCCTTCGCCGCTGGCGAACCGCAAGCCGGGCGACATCGACATGCTGATCGTGCGCGAGAACACCGAGGGCGAGTACTCCTCGGTGGGTGGCGTGATGTTCCCCGGCACCGAACGCGAGTTCGTCTCGCAGACCTCCATCTTCACGCGCACCGGCAGCGAACGCCTGCTGCACTACGCGTTCAACCTGGCGCGCCAGCGCCCGCGCAAGCACGTGACGCTGGCCACCAAGAGCAATGGCATCTCGATCTCGATGCCCTGGTGGGACGAACGCTGCGCCGAGATCGCCGCCCAGTACCCCGACGTCACCTGGGACAAGCAGCACATCGACATCCTGAGCGCGCGCTTCGTGCTGCAGCCGCAGCGCTTCGACGTGGTGGCGGCCACCAACCTGTTCGGCGACATCCTGTCCGACCTGGGCCCGGCCTGCACCGGCACCATCGGCATCGCGCCTTCGGCCAACCTCAACCCCGAGCGCAAGTTCCCGTCACTCTTCGAGCCCGTGCACGGCTCGGCGCCCGACATCTACGGCCAGAACATCGCCAACCCCGTGGGCATGATCTGGAGCGGCGCGATGATGCTGCAGTTCCTGGGTGAGCAGGCCGCGCACGACGCCATCCTGCAAGCCATCGAACACGTGCTGGCGAACGGCCCGCACACACCCGACCTGGGAGGCCAGGCCAGCACCACGCAGATGGGGCAGGCCATCGCGGCAAGGATCTGAAAAGCCTGCATGGAAGACGCGGTTGCGGCCCTGCAAAGAACCATTGCCGCGCTGGAGGCCCAGCGCGGGCTGATCGGCGCCGCCGCGGTGGACGCCGCGCTGCGCCCGCTGCGCGAGCGCCTGGGGCAGCTGCAGCGGCCGGGTGAACAGCAGCTGCGCCAGGTGAGCGTGCTCTTCACCGACGTGGCCGGCTCCACCGCGCTGGCCAGCCGGCTCGACCCCGAGACCGTGCACGAGGTGATGGACGGCGCGCTGCGCCTCTTCACCCAGCGTGTGCAGGAACACGGCGGGCGTGTGCTGCAGTACGCCGGCGACAGCATGCTGGCCGTGTTCGGCACGCCGGCCGCGCGCGAGGACGATGCCGAACGCGCCGTGCGCGCCGGTCTGGCGGTGCTGGCCGAAGCGCGCGCGCAGGCCGCGGCCTGGATGGCACGGCTGCAGGGCGACGGCTTCGCGGTGCGCGCCGGCATCGCCACCGGCCCGGTGCTGCTGGGCGGCGGTGTCGAAGGCGACGCCAGCATCCGCGGCGCGGTGGTGAACCTGGCCGCGCGCATGGAGCAGACGGCGCCGCCCGGCGCCTTGCGCATCTGCCCCGACACGCGCCGCCTGGTGCGCGGCCTGTTCGACCTGGACGCGCAGGTGCCCCTGCTCGTGAAAGGTTATGTCGAGCCCATCGCCACCTGGCTGGTGCAGCGCCCGGCCGCCGGCGCCGCGGCCCAAGCCACGCGCGGTGTCGGCGGCGTGCACACGCCGCTGGTGGGCCGGCATGACGAACTGGCCCTGCTGCAGGCCGCCTACCAGGCGCGCCGCGCGCACAGCGCCGACGCGCCCGGCGTGGTGGTGGTGCTCGGCGACGCGGGCCTGGGCAAGTCGCGCCTGGCCGCCGAGTTCCGCGCCTGGACACGCACCCAGCCCGAAGGCGCGTACTGGTTGCAGGCGCAGGCCAGCGAACGCAGCGCCGGCCAGCCCTACGGCCTGCTGCGCCAGCTGCTGGCGCGCCACCTGGGCCTGCTGGACAGCGACAGCGCCGCCGACGCGCGCCACACCTGGCTGCAGGCCATGGCCCCGCTGCTGGCCCACGAGGGCGACGCCGCGGTGCTGGGCCATCTGCTGGGCCTGGACTTCAGCACCCACGACGAGGTGCGCCCGCTGCTGGCCGAAGGCCGCCAGCTGCGCGACCGTGCCTTCTTCCATGCCACGCAGGCGCTGGCGCGCATCGCCGTGGGCGCCGGGCGCCTGGCGGTGTTCCTGGACGACCTGCAATGGGCCGACCCCGGTACGCTGGAGTTCATCGAATACGCCCAGCGCGAAGGCGTGGAGCTGCTGATGCTGCTGTGTTCGTCGCGCCCGGCGCTGGACCTGCAGCGCCCGGGCTGGACGGCGCAGCCGGGGCGCCAGCGCATCGAGCTGCAGCCGCTGTCCGGCGGCGACGCCGGCACGCTGGCCGACGCACTGCTGGCGCGCCTGCAAGGCGCCCCCGAAACGCTGCGCCAGCGCCTGATCGACGGCGCCGAGGGCAACCCGTTCTACATGGAAGAACTGGTCAACATGCTGATCGACCGCGGCGTCATCGTCGAAGACGGCGGCGCCTGGCGCATGGGCGACAAACCGCTGGAGAGCACCGCCATGCCCAGCACCCTGGCCGGCGTGCTGCAGGCGCGGCTGGACGAACTGGGCCCCGAACCGGCCCGGGCCGTTCAGCTGGCCGCCGTGGTGGGCCCGGTGTTCTGGGCCGACGCGCTTCGCGCCCTGGGCCTGGCCGACGCGGCGCAGCTGCAGCCGCTGGTGCAGCGCCAGTTCATCGTGCCGCGGCCGGCCTCGACGCTGGCCGGTCAGCAGGAGTTCGCCTTCCGCCACCACCTGCTGCACCAGGTCTGCTACGAACGGGTGTTGCGGCGCGTGAAGGTGCCGGCGCACGCGCAGGTGGCGCAGTGGCTGTCGGCGCAGCCGGGTGAAAGGCCGCTGGACCTGATCGCCGAACACCATGAGCGCGGCCACGAGCCCGAGCTGGCCCTGGCGGCCTGGCAGCGCGCGGCCGAATCGGCGCAGGCGCGCTACGCCAACGAGCAGGCCCTGGCCCATGCCCAGCGTGCGCTGGTGCTGACGGCGCCTGCAGACCTGGAACGCCGCTTCGCGTTGCGCTACCTGCGCGTGGAGGTGCTGGGCCTGCGCGCCGACGACAGCACGCTCGAACAGGAGCTGCAGACCATCGAGGAGCTGGCCGAGCGCCTGGACGACGACGCCCGGCGCGCCCAGGCCGCGCTGCGCCGCGCCGTGCACCTGGAGCACCGCGGTGACCTCGAAGGCTCATTGCGCCTGGCCGAAGGCGCCTGGCAGCGCACGTCCCCACGCTGGCCGAAGGTGGCGGCGCGGGCCGGGCGCGCCATGTCCTCGGCCCTGGGCCGCCTGGGCCGGCGCGGCGAGGCCCGCAGCTGGGCCGAGACGGCGCTGGGCCTGGCCCGGCAGATCGGCGACATCTCCATCGAAGGCGCCCTGCTCAATGAACTGGCCGGCCTGGCCGCGGACGATGGCGACCCGGCGGCGGCGGTCGTGCTGTACGAGCAGGCACTGCAGCGCCACCGCGAGGTGGGGCACCGCAGGCACGAGGCGGGCGTGCTGTCCAACCTGGGTTATGTCGACCTCGAACTCGGCCGCTACGCCCGCGCCGGCGAACGTTTCACCGAAGCGCGCGAACTGGCCCGGCGCATCGGCCAGCGCGCGCTGGAAGGCACGGTGCTCATCAACCTGGCGCTGGCCGCCCTGCACGGCGCCGACGCGGCCACCGCGCTGCCACACGCCACGGCGGCGCGCGAGCTGCTGGCAGCCAGCGGCAACCAGTGGATGGAGGCGGTGGCGCTGCGTGTCATGGGCCAGTGCGAACTGGCGCTGGGCCACGCGGCGCGTGCCGCCGAACTGCTGGCCGAAGCGCGCGGCCGCTTCGAGGCGCGCAAGCTGCGCGCGCTGGCGCTGGAAGCCACGGCCAGCCTGGCGCAGGCGCGGCTGGCCGGTGGCGACATCACCGCCGCCGCCGCCCTGGTGGAGCAGATCCTGGCCGCGCTGGACCAGGGCGCCTCGCTCGACGGCTGCGAAGAGCCGATGCGCGTGCACCTGGCCTGCTGGCAGGTGCTGCAGGCCGCCGGCGACGCTCGCGCGCCGGCCCGGCTGCAGGCCGCACGCGAACATCTGTTGGCGCGCGCCGAACGCGTGGCCAACGCGGCCCAGCGCGAGTCCTACCTGCAGGCGGTGCCGCACCACCGCGCGCTGCTGCAGGCCCCAGCGGCCTAGTCGCCGTCGTTGATGATGCGCGGGTCGAGCGTGCCGAAGTAGCCGTTGCTGTCCTGGAACAGCACGACGAACTCATAACTCGTGCCGGTCGGATCCAGGCTGGCCGTGTCGTCCACGGTGATGACGGTCGGTGTCAAGGCCGACACCGTGGCCAGCGGAAACACCGCCGGATTGGGCCGCGAGCGCACGCTCGGGTTCTGCACCGCCAGGCCCAGCGGGTAGAGCACGTTGCCGGTGCCGGCGACGTCGGAGATCATGATGTTCATCTGCACCGAACCCACCACCTGGATGCTCGTGTTCGGCGGCGTGCCGACGACCGTGACGGTGCCGCTGCGGCTCTGCGTCACCGGGCTCACGGTCGGCGTGGAACCCGTGATGGGAACGTTGGTGACGACACCGGCCCCGCCAATGAACCGGGTGGTGAGCGTGTAGGTGACGTTGTAGACGGACGACGGAACAGGCATGGACATCCTCGCGCTCGGTTTTGTGCAGGTCCGTATGCTGGCACCTGCGGGCCCGGCATTCAATGCCATATTCACCCCTGCCCAGGGCCGGCCTGCGCAGGGCGGCCAGGCTTGACGAGGAACCAGGATGCGCCCCACCCGACGCGAGCCGCCCACTGCACCGCCGGCACCGCTGACGCACCACGACATCGCCGCCCTCGCCGCCCCCTTCACGCGCGCGGGCCGGCTGGTGGACCTGGCGGCCAGCGACCGCGCGGCGCGGCGCCTGTGCTTCAAGCCGCTGGCGCTGGACGGTGTGGTCGATGGCCTGAGCCTGGAAGAGGACCAGGGCCGCTGGCGCCTGACGCGCAGCCTCACCGATGACACCGGCCTGTGCGCGCAGCTGCAGGCCCGCGGCGACGACGTGGCCGCGCTGTGCGAACGTTGCCTCGCCGTGCCCGTGGCCACCGCCTTCAGCCGCGGCGCAGGCTGGGCCATCGCCTGGAGCCACCAGCTGACCGAAGGCGGCGCGCGCCTGCAGGCTGCCGAGCTGCGGCTCGATGGCCTGACGCTCAGGATGAGCGTGTCCCCGGTGGACCGTATTCCGGCCGACATCCGCATTGAAGCGCCCGACATCACCGAGCTGCCGAGCGACCTGCTGGCCGTGCTGGGCCTGCGCTGGGCGCGGCTGGACCGCCAGGGCAGCGGCTGGCGCGGCAGCCTGGCCCTGCGCGGCCGCGGCGCGGCACGCAGCACCGAGGCACAGGCGCAGCTCAAGGTGGCGGCCGCCCACCTGGCCCACACGCTGGCCCGGCCGCCGGCGCATTTCCATGACGCCCACCTCGGCCTGCGCTGGGCCGTGACGGCGCGCCGTGCCGTGCCCTTGCTGGCCTGCCTGGGCGTCATCGGCGCTGCGCTGGCCGTGCCGGCGCTGGACCTGCAGCAGGACTCCGTCTTCCGCATGCTGATCTTCAACGCGCCGCCGCTGCTGCTGGGCCTGTTCGTCGTGCTGCGCGAGATGCCGCGCGTCGAACTGCCGCCGCTGCCGCGCCGCCCCGCTGCCGCGCACTGGCGCCGCGCCCCCTTGCCGGAGACCCGATGAACAGCAACCCGATGAACGTGCCGCCGGTGTCCATCGCCGCCGCCAAGGCCGCGCTGCTGGCGCAGTTCGGCAGCAGCCGGCTGCGCCACCGCGCCAGCATGTTGTGGGGCACCCGCGGCGTGGGCAAGTCGTCCATCGTGCGCCAGGTGGCGCAGCAATGCGGCGTGCCGCTGGTGGACCTGCGCCTGACCACCATCGAGCCGGTGGACATCCGCGGCGCCATCTTCGCCGACGACCGGCTCGGCAAGACCGTGTGGTTTCCGCCCGAGTTCCTGCCCACGGCCGAACAGCCCGCCGGCATCCTGTTCCTGGACGAACTCACCGCGGCCGACCAGCGGCTGCAGATCTCGGCCTACTCGCTCATCCTCGACCGCCGCGTCGGCAACTACGCGCTGCCCGAGGGCTGGATGGTGGTGGCCGCCGGCAACGCCAGCTTCCACGGCGCCGTCAGCCACGACATGGGCACGGCGCTGGCCGACCGCATGTTCCACTTCCACGTCGTCGCCACCATCGACGCCTTCCTCGAGCACGCACTCTCGCAGGACTACGCACCCGAGGTGATGGCCTTCCTGAAGGTGCGCCCCGACAAGCTCGACGACACGCAGGCGCAGCTGGCCGCCGACCACCTGGT
>CAYREA010000190.1:0-9002 GCA_964423075.1 uncultured Rubrivivax sp.
GCGCCAGCGGCACGAACGCGGTGCGCTACGGCACGATGCGCGAGAACGTGCTGGGGCTCACCGTGGTGAACGCCGCCGGCGAGGTGATGCACACCGGCACCCGCGCCAAGAAGAGCAGCGCCGGCTACGACCTGACGCGCCTCTTCGTCGGCAGCGAAGGCACGCTGGGCGTGATGACCGAGGTGACGCTGAAGCTCTACCCGCTGCCCGAAGCCGTGAGCGCCGCCGTGTGCCACTTCCCGACCATCGACGCCGCGGTGCAGACCGCCATCCAGATCATCCAGGTGGGCGTGCCCATCGCGCGCTGCGAGCTGCTCGACGCCAACGCCATCCGCGCCGTCAACAAGCACAGCAAGCTGGCGCTGCGCGAGCTGCCGATGCTGCTGATGGAATTCCACGGCAGCCCGGCCGGTGTGCAGGAACAGGCCGAGACCGTGCAGGCGCTGGCGGCCGAACATGCCGGCGAGGCTTTCCAGTGGGCCAGCACACCCGAAGAGCGCACGAAGCTGTGGACCGCGCGCCACCAGAGCTACTTCGCCGCGCTGCAGACACGCCCCGGCTGCCGCTGCCAGAGCAGCGACACCTGCGTGCCGATCTCGCGCCTGGCCGAGAGCATCAACGCCAGCGTCGACGAGGCCGAAGCTTCAGGCATCCCGTACTGGATCGTCGGCCATGTGGGCGACGGCAACTTCCACCTGAGCTACCTGATGGACCCCGACGACGCGCGCGAGACCGCGGCGGTGGAAGACCTGAACGTGAAGATGGTGCAGCGTGCCATCCGCCTGGGCGGCACCTGCACCGGCGAACACGGCATCGGCCTGCACAAGATGGGCTACCTGCTGGACGAAGCGGGCCCGGCGGCGGTGGAGATGATGCGCAGCATCAAGCGTGCGCTCGACCCGAAGAACATCATGAACCCGGGCAAGGTGTTCGCGCTGTAGATCGGCCTAGACGTTGCCGGCCCAGGGCAGCAGCTCTTCCAGCGGCGCCTCGTCGCGCTGCAGCTCCGAGAAGGACAGCAGGTCGGCCGCCACCCGCAGGCCGCGCAGGAACTGCGTAGCGTGTACCGCCAGCACCTGCCGCGCCGCGCCCACGCGCACCAGGAACAGCGCGAAGGGCAGGCCGGGCAGGATGGCCAGGTGGGTGGGGGCGGGGGAATTCACGCCGCCATCGTCGCGCAAGGCGCTTCGGCGCAACGGCCGGAAAAGCGCCGCGCCCGCCAGCCACATCGATGCCGCCCGTGAGGACTACACGAACAGGCCCAGCGTGCGCTGCGTGTAGTGGCCGATGTTGGGCACCACCAGCGGCAGGTCGCCGTCGCTCACGCCCATCCATCGGGCCAGCGTGGCGGCCAGCTGGTCCACCGCCGTGGTGGGCAGCAGGCGGCCCTGGCCCACGTCGTCGGGGCCGTTCACCGTCACCGAGGGCAACACGCCGTGGAAACGCCCGCCGGCCACGGCACCGCCCAGCACGAAGTGGTGGCTGCCCCAGCCGTGATCGCTGCCGTCGCCGTTGCTGGTGAGCGTGCGGCCGAAGTCGCTGGCGGTGAAGGCCGTCACCTGCTGCGCCACCTGCAGCTCGGCCATGGCGGCCTGGAAGCTCTTCAGCGCGTCGGCCACGGCGGCCAGCAGGCCGGGGTGCTGGTCGGGCAGGAAGTCGTGCGTGTCGAAGCCGCCCAGCGAGACGAAGAACACCTGCCGCTTGGCCTGCAGCGCGCTGCGCGCGCCGATCATGCGCGCCACCATCTGCAGCTGCAGCGCCAGCGGGTTGTCGGCGTTGAAAGCCGTGGTCAGCGGCGTGCTGCCGGCCAGCGCGGCGGTGAGCGCCACGTCGGCCTCGAGTGCACGCGCCATCACGCGCGTGTGTTCGGCCTGCATCAGGTGCGTGCGCGGCGCCGTCACCAGCGCACGCAGCGCCGCGCTGCAGCTGGTGCTGCCGAAGAGGGGCTGTTGCACGCCCTTCAGCGCCACGCTGCCACCCGGCGACACCTGGTATTGCACGGCGTTCTGGCCGCTCATGTACACCGCGTTGCCGCTGACGTTGACGCAGGTGAAGGTGGCGTTGCCGTTGCCCGATAGGAAGAGGTCGCCGATGCGCCCGCCCCAGCCCGAGGTGCTGCCTTCGGGCAGCGAGCTCTGCCACACCGACTGCTGGTCGTTGTGCGAGAACAGCTTGGGCGGCAGCGGCACGCTCTTCGCGTTGTACTCGGCCAGGGTGGTGGGCTGGATCAGCGTGCCCACGTTCAGCAGTACGGCCATCTGGCCGGCGTCGAACAGCGGCTTGATGGGCGCCAGCTCGGGCGCCAGCGCCATCTGGCGCGCGTCGGGCAGGGCCACGCTGGGGGCCAGCACCGTGCCGGCGAGCGCATCGCGCGCCGTGGCGATGCCACCGCGGATGCCGGCATAGGCGTTGTAGCTGGGGCTGTCGTAGGGCACCAGGGTGTTGCCGTGGTCGTTGGCGCCGTAGAGGAACACGCAGACCAACGCCTTGTAGTCGGGCACGCCCTGCGCTGCGGCTTCGGCCATCGCGGCCAGGTTCAACGCCCAGGGCGCGGCCGCACCGGCCAGGGACAGCTTGCCGGCACGGCGCAGGAATTCGCGCCGGGTGGAATTCGAGAAGGCTTGCATGGTGGGTTCCCTCAGACCTGGACCAGGTATTCCGGCGCACACAGCACCAGGTGCACGGCGGCCAGCACGCGGTTGCGCTTGCCGGCGTCGGTGGCGGCGCTGATGGTGGCCACCGCCGTGGTGATGGTGTTCAGCGTGTCGGCCGACAAGGCGCCGCCGGCCAGCAGCAGGCCCACGCGGTTCACCAGTGCCATGGCGTCGGTGGCCAGCGCCAGCTCGGCCGTGTAGTCGGGCCGTGTCTCGCCCATGCCATTGGCCACGAAGTTCTGCGCGAAGTTGGCAAAACCCACCACGGTCGACTCGTTGGTGATCTGGAACTCCGGCGCCGTGATGCCCAGCGTGCCCAGCTCCGAGTTGGGCGGCACGTAGCCCGGGCGGAAGAAGTTGAACACCGAAGGTGAACGCAGCGGGCTCTGGCCCAGGCGGTTGGCAGGGTCGGACAGGTTGCCGACGTTCCACAGCCCGGTGGGCGAGGCCAGGCCGAAGGTACGCGCCCACTGGATGAAGCGCTGCATCGGTTCACGCAGCCGGCCGCGTGTGGTCTCGCTGGCCGCCGGTGCGCGCCGCGCCTCGTCGTCCAGCAGGATGGCGCGCAGCACGGCTTTCAGGTCACCGCGCACGCCGGCGCCGTTGTCGTTGAACACGGCGCTCACGCGGCCGACATAGGCCGCGCTCGGGTTGCTCGTCACCAGGCGCTGGATGAGCTGGCGGCCGATGAAGGGGCCGACGTTGGGGTGGGCGGCGATGGTGTCGAGCGCGGTTTTCAGCGCCTGCACGCCGTCGGTGCCGGCCGGGATCACGGCGCCCAGGAAGCGCTTCTCCGACGGTGAGTGTTTGCCGGCATTGAAGCTCATCGGCTTCTGCGCCCAGGCCGGCGTGGTGCGCGTGTAGCCATCGAAGTCCCAGCCGGTGAAGACCTTGGCCAGGCCGGTCACGGTGTCCTGGCCGTAGGTGTCGGTGGCCACGCCGCCCTTCAGGCTGCCGTCGGCATTCAGCTCGCGCAGGCCGATGGAAAACAGCTGCAGCACTTCGCGCGCGTAGTTCTCGTCGGGCACGCGGCCGGTGGCCGTGTCTTCCTTCTGATTGCCGCGCATGTTCAAGTACACGCCCATGCCGGGCGACAGGGTCACGGCCTCCAGCAGCGCGCGGTAGCTGCCGAAGGCATTGGCTTCCAGCACGTCGACATAGCTGGCGGCGACGAAGCTGCGCCAGGCCACCGGCAGGCCACTCATCGAGATGACGAAGATCTCGCTGAGCGCCAGCACCACGCGCTGGCGCAGCGCATCGGGGCTGCCGATGAGCTTGCGCCACAGGGTGTTGTCGGTGCCCTGAAAGCCGTTGATGTTGTCGGCGATGGCGTAGCCGTTCTCCACCATCCAGTCGTAGTGGCCCTGGCTGCGCGCCAGGTTGAACTGCTCGTCCAGCCAGCCGGCGTAACCCAGGGTCTGCACACGCGTGATGTGCGTGTCGGTGGCGGCAAAGGCGACCTGGCCCAGGAAGCGCGAGGCTTCGGCTGCGGTGGGTGCTGCGGGCGGCGGCGGTGGGGGTGGTGGCGCGGGCGCTTCGCTGCCGCCACCCCCGCCGCCGCAGGCCGCCAAGGCGGCGCTGAGGGCCAGCACGGTGGCCAGCGGGGCTGTTTCGTCGATCGGTGTGTCCATCGGGGCCTCGTCATGCGGCGTCACGGTGGCGTGATGCTCGGTGACGAGGCCCCGGCGTGCGGTTAAGCAACGCAAACCTGCGGCAAAGACCTGCGCTCAGATGTGAGGGCTGCGCCTCAGAAATACGCCCTCAAAGCAGCGATGCCAGCAGGCTGGCGACGTGCACGGCCTCGCGCTGGGCGCCGTGCGAGATCTGGTGCCGGCAGCTCGTGCCGTCGGCCACGATCACGGCCTCGGGCTGCTGGCGGATGGCGGGCAGCAGCGCGGCCTCGGCCATCTGCATCGAGACATCCTGGTGCCTGGCTTCGTAGCCGAAGCTGCCGGCCATGCCGCAGCAGGAGCTTTCGATGAGTTGGGGCTTGGCGCCGGGAATGAGCTTCAGCACATCCAGGATCGGCGCCACGGCACCGAAGGCCTTCTGGTGGCAGTGGCCGTGCACCAGCAGCGGCTTGCCCAGGGCCTTCAGCGGCAGGCTGAAGCGGCCGGCCTTGGCCTCGCGCGCAATGAACTCCTCGAACAGCAGCGCCTGTTGCGCAACGGCTTCGGCCTTGTCGCCCAGGCCCATCACCAGCGCCTCATCGCGCAGCGTCAGCAGGCACGACGGTTCCAGGCCGACGATGGCGACACCGGCACGCGCCAGCGGCAGCAAGGCGTCGAGCAAGGCCCCCAGCGAGGCGCACGCCTCGTCCACCATGCCGGCGGCGAGGTGGGTGCGCCCGCAGCAGTGATGGCCACCCGCCTTCACCGGGCTGTGCACGCGCCAGCCGGCGGCCTGCAGCACCCGCAGCGCGGCGAGCGCGTTCTGGGTCTCGAAGCCGCCGTTGAAGCTGTCGACGAAGAGCACGGCCACCTTGTCGCCCGCACGCGCCGCGGCCAGGGCTTCGTCGGCCGACAGCAGCGGCGCAGGGGGCGTGCTGCGCCAGAAGGTGTCGCGCCGGAACTCGGGCAGCGCGCGCCGCGCCGCAAGCCCGAACCAGCGTTCCCCCGCGCGCCGCAGCAAAGCCGAGCGGTTGCGCAGCTTCACCAGCGGGCCGAGCCAGGCGCCGCAATGGAGCTGGCGCGGCAGGCCGGCCAGCAGGCGATCCTTCAGCGTGTGGCCGTGGCGCCGTTTGTACTGCGCCGTGAACTCGATCTTCATGCGCGCCATGTCCACGCCGGTGGGGCAGTCGCGCTTGCAGCCCTTGCAGCTGACACAGAGTTCCATGGCCTCGGCCACCGCGTCGCCCGTGAAGGCATCGGGGCCGAGCTGGCCCGAGAGCGCCAGCCGCAGCGTGTTGGCCCGGCCGCGCGTCAGGTGCTGTTCGTCGCGCGTGACGCGGTAGCTCGGGCACATGGTGCCGGCGTCGAACTTGCGGCAGTGGCCGTTGTTGTTGCACATCTCCACGGCCTTGGCCAGGCCGCCGGTGCTGTCGCCGCCGCTGCCGGGCGCGCTGGTGGCTTCGGTGACGGGGTGCGCGTTGACGTTCCAGGCCGACCAGTCGAGCACCGGTGTCAGTGCGATTCGCTTGTAAGGCCTGGGTGCCGAGGCCGGTGGGAAGCGGAACAGTGCGCCGTCGTCCATCTTCGGCGGGTCGATGATCTTGCCGGGGTTGAACAGGTTCGCCGGATCGAGCTCGTTCTTGATGGCGCGGAAGGCCTCGTTCAGCTTCGCGCCGAACTGCCATTCGATCCACTCGCCGCGGCACAACCCGTCGCCGTGTTCACCGGAATAGGCGCCCTTGAACCGGCGCACCAGCACCGCCGCGTCTTCGGCGATGGCGCGCATCTTCGCCGCGCCGTCCACGCGCATGTCGAGGATGGGTCGCACATGCAGCGTGCCCACGCTGGCGTGCGCATACCAGGTGCCGCGCGTGCCGTGGCGGGCGAAGACCTCGGTCAGCGCGTCGGTGTAGGCGGCCAGATGTTCCAGCGGCACGGCGCAGTCTTCGATGAAGCTCACCGGCTTGCCGTCGCCCTTCAGGCTCATCATGATGTTCAGGCCGGCCTTGCGCACTTCCCACAGCGCCTTCTGCGCGGTTTCGTCTGGCATCTCGACGACACAATCCGGCAGGCCGAGATCGCCCATCAAGGCCCCCAGGTCGCGCAGCTTCTGCAACAAGGCACCGCGGTCGGCGCCCGCGAACTCCACCAGCAGGATGGCCTCGGGCTTGCCGATCAAGGCCGTCTGCATGGTGGGGCGGAAGGCCGGGTTGGCCAGCGCCAGCTCGACCATGGTGCGGTCGACCAGTTCCACCGCCGTGGGGCCGAGCTTGACGATGTGCTGCGCCGAGTCCATCGCACGGTGGAAGCTCGCGAAGTTCACCACACCCAGCACCTTGCCGCGCGGCAGCTCGCTCAGTTTCAGCGTGAGCGTGCGCGTGAAGGCCAGCGTGCCTTCGCTGCCCACCAGCAGATGGGCCAGGTTGACGCTGCCGTCGGCGGTGTAGGGCAGCTCGCTCTGCGGGCGGAAGATGTCCAGGTTGTAGCCGGCCACGCGGCGCAGCACCTTGGGCCAGTGGGCTTCGATCTCGGCGCGGTGCTGATGCGCCAGGCCCTGCACGAACGCAGCAATCTGCGCCGCGCGGCCGCTGGCCTGCGCCACGGGGCCGAAGTCGAGCACGCTGCCGTCGGCCAGCCAGGCCTGCGCGCCGGCCACGTTGTGCACCATGTTGCCGTAGGCGATGCTGCGGCTGCCGCAGCTGTTGTTGCCGGCCATGCCGCCCAGCGTGGCTTGGGCGCTGGTGGACACGTCCACCGGGTACCACAGGCCGTGCGCCTTCAGCTGCGCGTTCAGGTGGTCCAGCACCAGGCCGGGCTCGACCACCGCGGTGCGCGCGGCGGGGTTCACGTGCAGCACGCGGCGCAGGTGCTTGCTGCAGTCGATGACCAGCGCGGCACCGGTGGTCTGGCCGCACTGGCTGGTGCCGCCGCCGCGCGGCAGCACGGGCACCTTCAGTTCGCGTGCCAGGGCCAGGGCCGTGGCCACGTCGTCGGGCGTGGTGGGCACGAACACGCCCACGGGCAGGATCTGGTAGATCGAGGCGTCGGTGGAATAACGGCCGCGTGATGCGGCGTCGAACAGCACCTCGCCGCGGGTTTCGGCACGCAGGCGGCGCGCCAGCTGCTCGCAGACCTCGTTGGGCGGCAGCGTGTTGCCCTTCATGCCAGCTGCCCCGGCTGCAGCTGGCCGCTGCGCATCAGCTCCAGCACGGTGTCGCGCTTGTCGATCAGATGCAGCTTCAGGATGGCGCGCAGCGCGGCGCCGTCGCGGGCGTCCAGCGCCTCCAGCATCTGCGTGTGCTGCGCCAGCGCGCGCTGCCACTTGGCGCCGTTCTGGTTGGTGCGAAATCGCAGCGACTGCACACGCGCGTTGACCTTGCCGTAGGTTCCGCTCAGCACGGGGTTGGCCGCGGCGGCGCTGATGCCGGCGTGGATCTGCGCGTTCAGACGGTAGTAGCCCGACAGGTCGCCGCGTGCATGGCAGGCCATCATCTCGAAGTGCTTGGCGCGCAGTTCGTTGCGCGCCGCGTCGCTGATGCGCGCCGCCGCCAGCTCGCCGGCCAGTCCTTCCAGTTCGGCCAGCAGCTCGAAGCTGTGCATCACGTCGGCTTCGGTGAGCTTCACCGCCACGGCACCGCGGTTGGGCAGCAGGTCCACCAGGCCCTCGGTGGCCAGCATCTTGATGGCCTCGCGCAGCGGCGTGCGCGAGATGTGCAAGGCCTCGGCCAGCTCGCGTTCGTTGAGCTTGGCGCCGGGCGCGATGCGGCCTTCAACCAGCATGGTGCGCAGCCGCGAGGCCGCCTGCTCGTGCAGGCCGCCGGGTGTGAGTTCGATGATGTCGGCCATGGTGCGGGCATTCTGCATGCAAACGCGAGCACCGCTCGAACCAGCATGTGCGGGTAAGCTCGGGCTCGCATAGGCTGTTTGCATGCAAAACTAGGACCGGAAAGGATTCCCCATGCTCACGCTGAACCAGCACCCCACCGGCCGGCATTTCCTGCAGATCCCGGGGCCGAGCCCGGTGCCCGACCGCATCCTGCGCGCGATGAGCCTGCCCACCATCGACCACCGCGGCCCTGAGTTCGCCGGGCTCGGGCTGTCGGTGATCGCGGGCCTCAAACAGGTCTTCCAGACGCAGCACCCGGTGGCCATCTACCCGGCCAGCGGCACCGGGGCCTGGGAGGCGGCGCTGGCCAACACCATGAGCCCAGGCGACCTGCTGCTGATGGCCGAGACCGGCCAGTTCGCCACGCTGTGGCAGAAGATGGCCACGCGCCTGGGCCTGCACACCGAGTTCCTGGCCGAGGCCGGCACCTGCCCCGAGACCGGCCTGCCGATGAGCTGGCGGCTGGGCGTGAACGCCGGGCGCATCGAGGAGCGCCTGCGCCAGGACGCCGGCCATCGCATCAAGGCCGTGTGCGTGGTGCACAACGAGACCAGCACCGGTGTCACCAGCGACATCGCCGCGGTGCGCCGCGCCATCGACGCCGCGCACCATCCGGCGCTGCTGATGGTGGACACCATCTCGGGCCTGGCCAGTGCCGACTACTGCCACGACGAGTGGGGCGTGGACGTGGCCATCAGCGGCTCGCAGAAGGGCCTGATGCTGCCGCCCGGTATCAGCTTCAACGCGCTCTCGCCGCGCGCGCTGGAAGTGAGCAAGGGCGCAAAGCTGCCCAAGAGCTTCTGGGCCTGGGACGAGATCGTCGAGATGAACAAGACCGGCTACTGGCCCTAC
>CAYREA010000191.1:0-8993 GCA_964423075.1 uncultured Rubrivivax sp.
CGATCAGCGGGCCCTGGTTCACGCCGGCCTCGAAGCCGTTGCCGACCTTGATGCCGTTCACTTTCTCGGCCAGCTTGGCGACGAAGGCATCGTGGATGCCAGCCTGGGCGTAGATGCGGTTGGCGCAGACGCAGGTCTGGCCGGCGTTGCGGTACTTGCTGGCCAGCGCGCCTTCCACGGCGCTGTCGAGATCGGCGTCGTCGAAGACGATGAAGGGTGCGTTGCCGCCCAGCTCCAGGCTCAGCTTCTTCACCGTGCTGGCGCACTGGCGCATCAGGATGCGGCCGACCTCGGTGCTGCCGGTGAAGGACAGGTGGCGCACGACGTCGCTGCTGCACAGCACCTTGCCGATCTCGATGCTGTTGTCGGCATTCGCCGGTACCACGTTCAGCACACCGGCCGGCATGCCGGCGCGCTGTGCCAGTTCGGCCACAGCCAGCGCGCTCAGCGGTGTCTGCTCGGCGGGTTTGATCACCACCGGGCAGCCGGCGGCCAAGGCCGGCGCCACCTTGCGGGTGATCATCGCGATGGGAAAGTTCCAGGGCGTGATGGCGGCGCACACGCCGATGGGCTGGCGGATGACGAGGTAACGCTTGTTGCCGTCGGTGGTGGGGATGGTCTCGCCGTAGATGCGCCGAGCCTCTTCGGCAAACCACTCGATGAAGCTGGCGCCGTAGACCACCTCGCCGCGTGCTTCGGCCAGCGGCTTGCCCTGTTCGGCCGTCATGATGCGGGCCAGGTCGTCGGCATGCTGGTGCAGCAGTGCGAACCAGCGCATCAGCACGGCATGGCGTTCCTTGGCGGTCTTGGCGCGCCACAGCGGCCAGGCCTTCTCGGCGGCCGAGAGCGCCGCGGCGCAGTCCACCGGGCCCAGGTTGGCCACTTGCGCCAGTTCCAGGCCGGTGGCGGGGTCGGTGACGGCAAAACGCGCCGATTCGTCCTGCGCACCCACCCAGGCGCCGCCCACCAGGGCGTCGGTCTTCAGCAGGCCGGGGTCGGCCAGTTGGGCCAGCGGTGAAACGGTCTCATCCATGCGCACGGTCTCCCTGACCGCCGCACTCTACAGGCCGCTGCGCCTACAACAGGCCGCTGCGCTTGACGGCGTGGTAACGATTCACGAGTGCCGCCGGCAGCGCCTGCGGTTCGCTGTCGACCATCAGCGCATTCCTGGCTGAAAGGCGGGCGAAGGCATCGCGGCGCGCCTGGTCCAGGCCGTGCGCGGCGGCGATGCGGCGCGCCGCCGTGGCATCGGCCAGCGGCTGGTTGATGGCCAGCCCCAGCGCCTGCTCGCGCAGGCTGGCCAGCAGCACCAGGTGGCGCGTGCGCAGCAGGGCCAGCGCAGGCGCGGTCTCTTCGGCGTCTTCGTCGCGGAAGTTGGTGAGCACCACCACCAGCGCACGGCGTTGCTGCTGCCGCATCAGGCGCGTGGCGGCGGCCTGCAGGTCGGCGTGTTCGGCCTGCGGCTGCACGTCGTGCAGCGCGGCGGTCAAGGCCTGCAGCGTGGCGCGGCCCTTGCGCGGGGCGAGGTGGCGCGCGTGTTCGGGTGCGCTGCCGTAGGTCATGGCGCCCACCGCGTCGCCGCTGGCCAGGGCCACGTAGGCCAGCAGCATCAGCGCGTTGAGCGCGTGGTCGAAGTGGCTGCCGTGCTCGACCTCGTCCTCGGCGGCGCGCATGCGGCGGCCGCAGTCCAGCAGGAACATCACGCACTGGTCGCGCTCGTCCTGGAACTCGCGCACGATGGGGCGCTTGAAGCGCAGCGTGGCCTTCCAGTCGATGTGGCGCACGTCGTCGCCGGGGCGGTATTCGGCCAGTTCCTTGAAGTCGGTGCCTTCGCCGCGCTGGGCGTAACTCTTGATGCCGATCTCGGACAGGCGCCGGTCACCCGCCAGCCAGGCATAACGCGCCACCTCGGCGAAGTTGGGGTACACACGCAGCCGCTCGGCCTTGCCGGCCTGGCGGCGCAGTTCGAACAGGCGCCAGGGCGTGGCCAGGCGCAGCTCGGCCGGCTGAAAGGCCATGGTGCCGCGCTGCGTCGGCTCCAGCCCATAACGCGCCTGCAGGCTGGCCTTGGGCGGCACACTCAGTTGCAGCGGCAGGCCACGGTGGTGCAAGCGGCCGTCGGGGTGGTCGTGCAGGCGCAGTTGCCAGGCCGTGTTGCCGGGGTTGACGAGCGTCAGCGGCAACTCGCGCGCCACACCCAGCGCCAGCGCCGCGGGCAGGCGCCGCTGCAGCTGCAGCGGCGCGGCGGCCCAGGCGCGGGCGGCGAGCCAGACGTCGGCGACCGACGCGCCGATCAGCAGGCCACCGGCGCCCGCGCAAGCCAGCATCACCGGCTGCAGCGGCGCGCCCAGCAGCAGCGCCAGCGCGGCCAGCGCGGCCGCGCCCGACCACAGCGCCACGCTGCGGCCCGTGGGCACCGGCAGCCGGCCCGGGCTCACAGTCTCGGCGCCTGCACGCCGTCGGCCACTTCGGCCAGCAGGGTGTCGACATCGCGCCCGTCCAGCTGCGCGTCCGGCGCCAGCGCCACGCGGTGGCGCAGCGCCGGCAGCACGAAGCGCTTGACGTCGTCGGGCGTCACGAAGTCGCGCCCGTCCAGGTGGGCCGCGGCGCGCGCGGCACGCACCAGCGCGATGGCGCCGCGTGGCCCGGCGCCGCTGGCCAGGGCCGGCCATTCGCGCGTGGCGCGCACCAGGCGCACGGCGTAGGCCAGCACACGCGGGTCGACATGCACCCGCGCCACCGCGGCCTGGATGGCGAGCATGGCCGCCGCGTCCAGCAGCGCCGGCACATTGTTCAGCGGCAGGCGGTCGCCGGGCTGGTCGAGCGTGGCCTTGGCCACCACCGACACCTCGTCGGCCTCGGCCGGGTAGCCGATGCGCAGCATGAAGAGGAAGCGGTCCATCTGCGCCTCGGGCAGCGGGTAGGTGCCTTCGGTGTCCAGCGGGTTCTGCGTGGCCAGCACCATGAAGGGCTTGGGCAGCGGCAGGGTGCGGCCTTCCAGCGTGGCCTGCTGTTCCTGCATCACCTCCAGCAGCGCGCTCTGCGTCTTGGCCGGGGCGCGGTTGATCTCGTCGGCCAGCAGCAGCTGCGTGAACACCGGCCCGTGGCGCACCATCAGCTTGCCGATGCCGCCTTCGCCACCGGGCGCCAGCACCACGTGGCCGGTGATGTCCGAAGGCATCATGTCGGGCGTGAACTGGATGCGCGCGTGCTGCAGCTGCAGCGACTGCGCCAGTGCCCGCACCAGCAGCGTCTTGCCCAGGCCCGGCACGCCGGTGATGAGCACATGCCCGCTGGCGGCCAGCGCCACCAGCGTCTCTTCGACGATCTGGGCCTGGCCGACCACGGTGGCGTTGATCTGCGCCTGCAGCGCCGCCAAGGGCGCGGCGCGGGGTGCGGTGGGGCTGGCTTGCGTGTTCATCGACTTCTTTCGACAGCAGGATGGGGTTGTGAGAGCAGCGCGCGGCGGGCGCTTTCCAGCAGCGCCAGCGCGTCGGCCACTTCGGCGCGCGCCGGCTTGTCGGCCAGCGCCGCGGCCAGGCGGGCTTCGGGCAGGCCGGTGGCGCGCGCCAGCGCGGCCGGGCGTTCGGTGGCTTTCAGGCGCCGCCAGCCGGGCACCTGGTGCGCGGCGGCTTCGTCCAGCGCACGGCGGGCCATGGCCTGCAGCGCGCCGGGCTGGTGGCGGAACAGGAAGTCGGCGCTGCCGCGGATCTGCGCCGCCAGTGAGCGCCGCTCGGGCGGTGGTTCCATCTGCAGCGGGCCGAAGCGGCTGCCGCCGCGCCACAGCGCCAGCACCAGTGCCACCGCGGCCAGCAGCAGCGCCGGCCAGGCCCGCTGCCACAGCCACAGCGGCAGCGCCGGGCGGTGGATGGTGCTGACGATCCAGACCTCGCTGCCCGGCCTGGCGTCCACCAGCGCTGCCAGCAGCGCGGCGTTGTCGCCGGCCACGATGCCGCGGTTGGCGAAGTTGCGCACCTCGATGCTCAGGTTCGGGTCCTGGGAATCGGTGTAAGGCACACGCGGGTCGTCGAACGCGAAGGTCTCTGCAAAGGCCGTGACGCGGCCGCGGCCCAGCGGCAGGCGCAGCACCTCGGCACCGTGCTCTTCGCTGTCCAGGGCCCAGACCGGTGGGATCTGGCCCGGCAGCAGGCGCGAGTGGCCGTTGAGGCAGGCCACGTAGCCATCGGCCTCGGCCAGCGTCGGCGCAGCGCGCGGCCGCAGCACGCGGCAGCCGCCGCGGTCGCGCTGGCGTTCGCCGGCCGAGGGCTGCACGCGCTGCAGCGGCAGCCAGTGCTCGTCATCGTCGGCGGTGCGCAGGGCCTGGGCGTCGATCACCAGGTGGCCGCCGTCACGCACCCAGCGCTGCAGTCTTTCGGAGCTGCCGGCGATGAGGTCCCAGTAGCCGGCGCTGAGCACCAGCGTGCCATCGGCGGGTGGCAGCGCGATCAGGTCGTCCACGCGCCGCGGCTTCAGGCCCAGCGACTGCAGGTATTCACGCGCCATCAGCGAGCCGTCTTCGCGCAGTTCCTTCGGCAGCGGGCGCGGGCGCTCGGTGTCCACCCATTCGGTGTTCATCACCAGCCAGGTGATGGCGCCGGCCAGGGCCAGGCCCACCAGCAGGCGCAGCGTGTACTCGGGGCGCCAGGTCATGGGGCCGGCTCCGCGGGCCGCAGGTCGGCGTCGAAGGCCCGGCACAGGCCCGCCACTTCCTCGTCGCCCGGCTGGCGCCCGGCGTAGACCGTGCTGCGCCAGGCCGCCACCAGCCGCGCCAGGTAGGCGTATCCCGGCTGCGGCAGGCGCGGGCGCGCCAGCTGCAGGCAGTCGCCTTCGGTGCTGCTGCTGCGGATCGGCACCGCGTGCGCGTGCACCAGGCGCGACAACGCGCCGCGGTACAGCAGCGACATCGCTTCCTGCGTGCGCCCGCTGCGCCACAGCGCCAGCGCGGCGGCGCCGATGTCATCGGGCAGGGCCTGTGGGCGGATGTCGAGCTGGTTGACGTGGGTGGGCAGGTTCAGCTGCTCCGACAGGCGCGCGCCGCCGCTGCTGCCCCACAGCCGCCGCAGGCGCAACAGCAAGAGCGCCACCAGCAGCGCGCCGAAGGCCCACATCAGGAAACGGCCCGAGTCGTTGAGCCATTCAACGAAGCCGCGCAGCCACTTCACCCATTCCGGCACGGTGTCGGTCGGCTTGGGCTTGTCGCTGCGCTTGAAACGCAGTTCGCGGTCGCGTTCGGTGCCGCGCAGGCGCGGATCCTGCCGCAGCCGGGCCGCGGCTTCGTCGGCGGCTGCGCGCGTGATGGCGGGCGCGCTGGCCGCGGGCTCGGCAGCGCGGGCCGGCACGCCGGCCGTGCAGGCCAGCACCAGCAGCCAGGCCGCCCTAGCGCGGCGCAAACGCATGGCGCAGCGACTGCTCGACATCCCAGGCCTCGATCTCGACTCGGCGGTTCAGGTACATCGCAAAACCGGCGCCGACGAAGAAGGGCTCCACCAGGGCTATGGCCACGGCATAGAGCAGCGTCGACAGCGTGTGCTGCAGCGGCTCGTCGCCGAACAGCCAGGCCAGCGGGCCGGCCGCCAGATCGCCCGGCTGCAGCCACACCAGCAGCGCCGGCATGCCGAAGCTGAAGGCCAGCTCCAGGTGCGCAAACGCCACGCTCATCGCCAGCCCGGCGCCCTGGTGCCCGCGCATCAGCACGCCGCGCCGCTTGCGCAGCGCGCGCCCGCTGAAACCTTCCAGCTGCTGCGCAGCCTGCGAGACGCTGCGCCAGGGCAAGAGGCGCTGCACCGTCAGCGTGGGCAGCAGGTGCTGCCACCACACCGTGCGCTGCGCGGCCCACAGGTCGGCGAAGCGGCTGTCCTGGCGGAACACGGCACGCGCCAGCACGAAGAGCAGCGTGCGGTCGAACCAGGGTTTGGCCCACCACAGCGCCAGCGAGGGCGCCCACCAGGCCAGCGGCTGCAGCGCCAGGCACAGCAGCGTCAGCACCACCCACACCGGCAGCGCGCAGCGAAGCAGCGGCACGGCGCTGGCCTGCACCAGGCGCACGCCGAGGTCGGCGGCCTCGAACATCGGGCGCGGGCGCAGTTGCACGAGCGTGGCGTCGGCGCGCACGGCTCAGTCCCCCGGCGCGGCACCGCGGCCGGAGCGCCAGAAGTAGGCGAACACGCCGGCCCAGCAGGCCGCGGCCACGCCGTACTTCACCTCGTCGGCCACCCAACGTGCCGACGACCAGAAGGCTTCCAGCACCGCCGCCACCACCAGCATGCAGACGGCGCCGCCCACCAGCACCGCCGCCTGGCGCGCCGCGCCCCGCAGCGCGGCACCACGCGTCTCGCGCCCGGGCGCCAGCAGAGCGCGGCCCAGCATCAGCCCGGCCATGCCGGCGATGACGATGGCCGTCAGCTCGAAGGCGCCGTGCGTCGCCACGAAGGGCCAGAAGTTGTGCCCCAGCCCGCGCGCCGTGAGGTAACCCGCCACGGCGCCGATCAACACGCCGTTGGCGGCCAGGAAGAACAGGCTGCCCAGGCCGAACACCAGGCCCGTGGCGAAACACTGGAAGGCCACCGAGATGTTGTTGCGGATGTAGTAGCCGAACATCATCCAGTCGCTGTCGGCGCCGCGCTGGCGGCCCACGGCCGGGCCGCCGTCGCCGTACATGTGGTCGAAGTCGGCCAGCTGCTGCGCGTCCATCACCGTCAGCGCGAAGGCCGGGTCGCGCCAGGTGGCCAGGCCCAGCGCCAGCAGCGGCACGCAGAAGGCCAGGGTGGCCAGCCACAGCATGCGCGGGTTGCCGCGCAGCCGGCGCGGGAAGTGCACCCGCACCAGCGCCACCAGGCGCGCCAGGCTGGCCGGTGGCTCGCGGTAGATCTGGCGGTGCGCCCGCTGCGTCAGCGTGCCCAGGCGTTCGGCCAGGTGCAGCGGCCAGGCGCGGGCCTGCACCAGCGCCAGGTGTTCGCAGGCCTGGCGATAGCGCCTCAGCAGCACGGCGGCGTCGACGCCGGGGCGGCCGGCTTCCAGCGCGTCGAGCTGTTCGGCCAGGCGGTCCCAGCCAGGGCCATGCCGCGTTTCGAACTGCAAGGGCGACATGGGCGCGGCTCCGTCGTTTTCAGCGGCGGCCCAGCGCCCAGTGCGCCAGCGCCAGCAGGCGCTGGCCGGGTGTGCCCGGGCCGTCGGCCAGCGCGGGCGCGGCCAGGGCGGCGAGTTCCTCGGCGCGCGCCGCCGTCAGGCGCGGCGCACGCAGCGCCCAGTCGACGATGGCGGTCTGCTGTGCCGCGGTGAGCGGCACCGCGGGCGCCATGGGTTCGGCCGGCGGCGGGCTGCCGTGCAGCGAAACGTCCCTGTCGTGCACGACCAGCGTGCCGGCCACCACGTCGCCCAGGCGCTTGAAGTCGGCACGCCACAGCATCGACAGCACGCCGGTGAGGTAGAGCGCCGGCAGGAAGTCCACCACCCGCAGCAGGTTGCGCAGCAGCGAGGCGGCGAGTGTCACCGGCATGCCGTCGTCCATCACCACGCGCAGGCCCAGGGCGCGTTTGCCCGGTGTGGCCGCCGAGCGTGAGAGCTCGAACAGCACCGGGTAGAACCACTCCAGCGCGAAGGCCGCCACCAGCAGCAGCCCGAAGCCCAACCCCTGCACCATGCCCAGCACCATGGCGCAGACGAAGAAGATGCACAGGCGGATCAGCAGGTCGACCAGGAAGGCCAGCGCGCGCGGCACGGCGCCTGCGGTGCGCAGCGTCAGCGCAATGCCCTCGGGCGTCTCCACCCGGCGCAGCGTGTCCAGCCGCATATTCTTGTGGCTCCTCCCTCAAAGGCCGGGGCCGATTCTATCGGCGGGCCGCCTCTAGAATCGACGACCATGAAAGCCTCTGAGATCCGCTCCACGTTCCTGAAGTTCTTCGAGTCCAAGGGCCACACCGTGGTGGCCTCGAGCCCCGTGGTGCCCGGCGACGACCCGACGCTGCTGTTCACCAACGCGGGCATGAACCAGTTCAAGGACGTGTTCCTGGGCTTCGACAAGCGGCCCTACTCGCGCGCCGCCACCAGCCAGAAGTGCATCCGCGCCGGCGGCAAGCACAACGACCTGGAGAACGTGGGCTACACCGCGCGCCACCACACCTTCTTCGAGATGCTCGGCAACTTCTCGTTCGGCGACTACTTCAAGCACGACGCCATCCAGTACGCCTGGGAACTGCTCACCGTCAACTTCAAGCTGCCCAAGGACAAGCTCTGGGCCACCGTCTACGCCGAAGACGACGAGGCCTACGACATCTGGAAGAACGTGATCGGCCTGCCGCCCGAGCGCATCGTGCGCATCGGCGACAACAAGGGCGGCCGCTACATGTCCGACAACTTCTGGATGATGGGCGACACCGGCCCCTGCGGCCCCTGCAGCGAGATCTTCTACGACCACGGGCCCGACGTGGCCGGCGGCCCGCCCGGCAGCCCCGAGCAGGACGGCGACCGCTACATCGAGATCTGGAACAACGTCTTCATGCAGTTCAACCGCACCGAAGACGGTGTGATGCACAAGCTGCCCAAGCCCAGCGTGGACACCGGCATGGGCCTGGAGCGCCTGGCCGCGGTGCTGCAGCACGTGCACAGCAACTACGAGATCGACATGTTCCAGCGCCTGCTGGCGGCGGCGCAGAACGCGGTGTCGTACGCGGCCGGCGGCGCGGCGGTGGCTGCGAACTCGCCTTCGCTGAAGGTCATCGCCGACCACATCCGCGCCTGCAGCTTCACGGTGGTGGACGGCGTGATCCCCGGCAATGAAGGCCGCGGCTACGTGCTGCGCCGCATCGCGCGGCGCGGCATCCGCCACGGCTACAAGCTGGGCGCGCGCAAGCCCTTCTTCCACACGCTCGTCGCGCCGCTGGCGGCCGAGATGGGGTCAGCCTATCCCGAGCTGCAGCGCGACATGGTGCGCGTCACCGAGGTGCTGAAGCAGGAAGAGGAGCGCTTCTTCCAGACCATCGCCAACGGCATGGAGA
>CAYREA010000192.1:0-8986 GCA_964423075.1 uncultured Rubrivivax sp.
GGGGTATTTTTCGCTGCCCAGCGTGTCCAGCGTCTGGCCGCCGAAGCGCTCGGCGACGATGCCGGTGCGGATGCCCTTGCGTGCCGCGTAGACAGCAGCGGCCGCGCCGGCGGGGCCGCCGCCGACGATGAGCACGTCGTAAGGCGCCTTGGCCGACAGCTTGGCGGCGTCACGCGCCGCGGCACCGGTGTCCACCTTGGCCAGGATCTCGGCCAGTTCCATGCGGCCCGAGCCGAAGCGCTCGCCGTTCAGGAACACGAGGGGCACGGCCATGATCTGGCGCTGCTCGACTTCGTCCTGGAACAGCCCGCCGTCGATGGCGACGTGGCGCACGCGCGGGTTCAGCACCGCCATCAGGTTGATGGCCTGGACCACGTCGGGGCAGTTGTGGCAGGTGAGGCTCATCCAGGTCTCGAAGACGTAGTCGCCTTCGAGCGCCTGGATCTGCGCGATCACATCGGTTTCCACCTTCGGCGGATGGCCGCCGGCCTGCAGCAGCGCCAGCACCAGCGAGGTGAACTCGTGGCCCATGGGCACGGCGGCGAAGCGCAGGCCCATGTCGGCGCCGGCCCGCGTGATCTGGAACGAGGGGCGGCGCGCATCGGTACCGTCGAAGCGCGCCGTCACCAGCGGCGAGAGTTCAGCGATCTCTTCGAGCAGGGTGCGCATTTCCAGCGCCGCCGGCCGCTCGTCCAGGGACGCCACCAGTTCCACGGGCTGGGTGATCCGCTGCAGGTAGGCGGACAGCTGGGTCTTGAGGTTGGCGTCGAGCATGGTGGGGTCCCTGGTTTCCTTCTAGGTCAGATTCAGATCTTGCCGACGAGGTCGAGCGACGGCGTCAGCGTGGCCGCGCCTTCGTTCCACTTGGCCGGGCACACCTGGCCGGGGTTCTTGGCGGTGTACTGGGCGGCCTTGAGCTTGCGCAGCGTTTCCTTCACGTCACGTGCGATCTCGTTGCTGTGGATCTCGGCGGTCTTGATGACGCCATCGGGGTTGACGATGAAGGTGCCACGCAGTGCCAGGCCTTCTTCGGGGATGTGCACGCCGAAGGCGTTGGTCAGCGCGTGCGTGGGGTCGCCCACCAGCGGGAACTTGGCCTTGCCGACGGCCGGGCTGGTTTCGTGCCACACCTTGTGCGCGAAGTGCGTGTCGGTGGTGACGATGTAGACCTCGGTGTCGGCCTTCTGGAACTCAGCGTAGTTCTGAGCCGCGTCTTCCACTTCGGTGGGGCAGTTAAAGGTGAAGGCGGCCGGCATGAAGATCAGCACCGACCACTTGCCCTTCAGCGACTGCTCGGTCACCTCGACGAACTTGCCGTTGTGGAAAGCCTGGGCCTTGAAGGGCTGCACTTGGGTGTTGATGAGCGACATGGTGTGGGTTCCTTGGAGTTAAGGGTTTGCGAGTCTTGATTGCGGCGTGCCGGCAGAGCGGCGTCATCACGGACCCGATTGTGTTTGCAGTGCAGCAATCAACTGATTGATTGCAAAAATGCTATCGATTGGGCGGGCCTATCGCCCCGGGGGGCGGCGGCGTTCAGCCGCGCGCCGCAGCGCGGGCCAGGCGCGGGCCGAGACCCAGGGCCTGCGCGCTCACCAGCGCCAGGCCGCACCAGATGAACACGAAGCCGGCCAGCCGGCGGCTGTCGAAGGGCTCGTGGAACATCCACACGCCCAGCACCAGCTGGATCGTGGGCGACAGGTACTGCACCAGGCCCAGCGTCGCCAGCGGCAGTCGGCGTGCCGCGGCGGCGAAGAACAGCAGCGGCGCGGCCGTGAGCGGGCCTGACAGCAGCATCAGGCCGATGAGCCCCGCGTCGCCCGACACCAGCACACCCTCGCGAGACAGCGTCCACCAGGCCAGGGCCGGCACCACGATGGGGGCCAGCAGCAGGTTCTCGAGTGCCAGCCCTTCCAGCGGGCCGAGCGAAGCCGTCTTGCGGATCAGCCCGTAGAGGCCGAAGCTGAAGGCCAGCGTCAGTGCGATCCACGGCGGCCGGCCCGCGACGAAGGTCAACCAGGCCACGCCGCAGGCAGCCAGGCCCACGGCCACCCACTGCACGGTCTTCAGCCGTTCATGCAGCACCAGCACCCCCAGCAGCACGCTGACCAGCGGGTTGATGAAGTAGCCCAGGCTGGCTTCCACCACATGGCCGTTCTGGGCGGCGTAGACGTACACCAGCCAGTTCACCCACAGCAGCAGCGCACTCAGCAGGAAGGTGGCCAGCCGGCGCGGCTGGCGCAGGCTTTCGCCCAACCAGGCCCAGCGGCGCTGCCAGGCCAGCACGCCCATCACCAGCAGCAGCGACCAGACGGAGCGGTGCAGCACCACCTCGAGCGACGGCACGTGGGTGATGAACTGGAAGTAGAGCGGGAACAGGCCCCAGCAGATGAACGCCGCGAAGGCGTTGGCAAGACCGGCATTCATGGCAAGGGCGCGATTGTGAGGCTGCGGCGGCAGGCCCCCTTGTTCTTGGGATCACGTCCTTCCTGGGGAGTGCGGTATCGCGCCGCGGCCGGAACAATGCCGGCCATCCCGGAGTTCGCCATGCCCAAGACCTTCAACGTCGGAGCGCCTTCGCTCTTCGTCACCACCACCGCCTGGATCGCCATCGTGCTGGCGGCCCTGGTGGCGGTGCTGTCCGGCTGGCAGCAGGCCGAAGTGGCCTCGCTGCTGCCGCAGTGGCAGCAGCGCGAGTGGCCCCTCGTCAGCGGCTGGCTGCTGCGCGGCCTGCCCTGGGTGCTGGCGGCGGCCACCGTGCTGTCGGTGCTGCTGATGGCCTCGGCCGTGGGCCTGCTGCTGCGCCTGGACTGGGCGCGCCGCGTCTTCATCGGCCTGGTGGCACTGGCCATCGCCGCCAACCTGTTCGGCCTGTGGCTGCAGCATGAAGCGGTGCAGCTGTGGGTGCAGCAGACGCTGGGCACGATCACGCTGCCCGGCCCGGCGGCCGGTGTCTTCGGTGGGTTGCTGACGCTGGCGCAGGTGATGGCCGGCGTGGTGACGCTGGCCGCCGCGGCGCTGCTGGCCTGGGTGATCGGGCGGCTGAACTCGGAAACCGTGCGCCAGGAATTCGCCTGAGGCTTCAGCGCACTTCGCCGTCCACGTAGTACCAGCGCCCGCCTTCGCGCACGAAGCGGCTGGTCTCGTGCAGCCGCGCGGCGCGGCCGCCGAGCTTGCTGCGGGCGACGAACTCCACGATGGCGTGGTCGGCGTCGCCCGGTGCATGGCGGCGCACGTCCAGGCCCAGCCAGCGCACGGACGGATCCAGCTCCATCGGCGTCTCGGGCCGGGTGCTGGGGTGCCAGGTGTCGCGCACGTAATCTTCAAGGCCCATCACGTAGGCGCTGTAGCGCGAGCGCATCAAGGCTTCTGCATCGGGGGCCTGCAGGTGCAGCGGGCCGGCGTGCCAGCGGCCGCAGCAGGCGGCGTAGGCGGACAGGCTGCCGCAGGGGCACAGGCTCATGGGGCCGGATTGTGATCCAGCGCCTTCTCCCAGATCTCGCCCACCAGGTCGTGCCCGAAGCTGTGGTGCGGCTCGCTGGCCAGCAAGCGGTAACCCGCGGCCTGGTAGATGCCGCGTGCCGCCAGCAGCAGGCTGTTGGTCCACAGGCGCATGCGGCGATAGCCCGCTTCACGCGCGAAGTCCTCGCACTGCGCGCTGAGCCGCTTGCCCAGGCCCAGGCCGCGCGCCTCGGGTTCGACCAGCAGCATGCGCAGCTGGGCGATGCCGGGCTCGACGGCCCCGCTCGTTTCGTCGCGCGCCTGCACCACGAACACGCAGCCAAGCGGGATGCCCTCGGCTTGCGCGATCCAGGCCGCTTCGCGTGCCGGGTCGAAACGTTCGACGAAGTCGGCGGCGATGCGTGCCACCAGCGCCTCGAAGCGCATGTCCCAGCCGTATTCCTGCGCGTACAGCGCGCCGTGGCGTGACACCACCCAGCCGATGTCACCCGGCTGCAGCGCGCGCAGCGTGGCCGTTTCGTGTGGGCGGCCACCCAGCAGCGACTCGATGCGCTGCGCCGCACCCAGCACCTCGCGTCGCTGCGCGGCGGGCAGGCCGCCCAGCAGCTCGGCCGCCTGCTGCTGCGAACGCCGCTCCAGCGGCGCGAAGGCGCGCCGGCCTGCGGGCTTAAGCGACAGCAGCGTCTGCCGCCCGTCGTGCGCGGCGCGCTGCGCTTTCACCAGGCCGCGTTCGCGCAGGCCGGTGAGCAGGCGGCTCAGGTAGCCGGCGTCGAGCTGCAGGCGCCGCACCAGGGCCGTGGCGGTGAGTCCCGGTTCGTGCTCCAGCTCCCACAGCACACGCGACTCGGTCAGCGAGAAGCGCGAACTGAGCAGCTTCTCACCCAGCACGCCGATGCGGTGCGTATAAAAGCGGTTGAAGGCGCGCAACGCCTGCGCGTGGGTGTTCAGATCGTCCATGCCGCAAGCATGGAGCAGATACTTGCTTCAGGCAAGTATCTGGCAACGTTCACTCCGGCACACGCAGCATCGAGCGGAAGGCGCCGAACAGCCACGAGCGCATGCCGATCACCACCGTGTAGGCCTGCTTCTCGGCGCCGGCCAGCTTCTGGTCGGCCAGGTGCTGCTGCGCGAAGTCCTGCGCCAGGCGCTGCAGGCGGTCGTTGAAGAGCGCGGCCTGGGCCACGCTGATCTGGCCGTGCACCATCATCAGCAGCTCGCCGGCGCCGTCGAAGCCGCCGTCGAAGTAGTCGGCCACCGCGTTCTTGCGGAAGTACTGCATCACCGGGCCGTCGGCACGCCAGCGGAAGGTCTTGTCGATCTTCAGCCGGTAGCGGTTGTTGGCGCGCAGCTCGATGAAGCCCAGCTTGTCCAGCGCCAGCAGGCAGCCCACGGCCTGCGGCTTGCTGAGCGTGTAGGTGTCGGTGATCTGCTCCAGCGTCCACTGGCTCTGGGTGCAGATGGCGCACAGCAGCAGCTTCGGGTCGGCCACCACGGCGCGTTCCTGCTCGTGCGTCAGCTCGCGCCGCGGCGGCGAGGCCAGCGCCACTTCGCGCGCCAGCTCCGAGAAGTCCATCTTCATCACGGCCAGGATCTCGTCGATGCGCGACAGCGGCATGTCGCCCTTGGCGAACATGCGCTTGATGCTGGATTCGGCCATGCCCAGGCCCACGGCCAGGTCGGCGTAGGTGATGCCGGCGCGGCGCAGTTCGGCCTTGAGAACGCCGATCAGGTCTTGTGTGCTGCTCATGCGGATGCCCCCATCGAGTATCTCCAGATGATACCCACTGGGTCAACCAAGGCCACGCTCCCTGGAGCGATGGATACCGAACCCGATTTTCGAGACGATGGCGCCGTGTTCAACCAAAGCGAGACCTTCATGCACCCCGCCGCCGCACCCCGCCGTGACACCAAGGCCTGGAAGTTCCAGGCCTGGGCCAGCTTCGCCACCGCCGTGGTGCTGGCCGCCACCGGCCTGGCCTGGCTGCCCGGCCAGGACATCGATCGCGTGTTCATGGTCATGGGCTACTTCTTCACCCTGTCCACCGCCTTCGCACTGAGCAAGTTCGTGCGTGACAACGAAGGCCGCCGCGTCGACACGCCGATGTGGGGCCTGGTGGTCTGGGGTGGCTTCGCGCTGGCGATGGCGCTCACAGGCTGGGGCCTGTGGCGCATGGAGGTGAACCCCACCTACAAGGCCTTCCTGGGCGTGAGCTGGCTGTTCCTGGTGTCCACCGTTTTCACGCTGGCCAAGACCCTGCGCGACGAACACGAGTGCCGCATCGCCGAAGCGCGTGCGATGCGCAACGTGGAGTGATGATCATGACGAAGAAGCTCCTGCTTGCCACGTTGTTGTCGCTGGCGCTGGCCGGCACGGCCCGGGCGCACCGCGACGGGCCTTCGGAAGCCAGCATGCTCTCGGGCCTGTCCATCGCCGTGTCGGTGGTGGCGCCGGCTGGGCTGGTGATGTCGGGCGCCGCATTCACGGTGGTGGCCGTCACCGCGGTGGCCGAAGGCACGCTCTGGGTGCTGGAACGCGCCAGCGACGGCGCCCGTTTCAGCGTGACGCTCAGCGCCACCAGCGTCAGCGCTGCATCGCTGGCGGTGGGCACGGCGGTGACGGTGGTGGCCTGCAGCACCGGCTGGGTGCTGTCGGCGGCCGGCAAGGCCCTGGCCTTCATCCCCAACGAACTGGGCAAGGCGCTGCTCTACAACGAGCGGGTGACGCGATGAAGGCCATCATCGCCGCAGTGCTGCTCGCCGCGGCCTTGCCCGCACAGGCTGGCCGCAACTGCGAAGCGCGCCAGCCCGACGCAGCCACCGTGGTGCGCGCGATGGACCTGGCGGGCCGCACCGCCCGCGCACTCGACGCCACCGGTGCCGAGGTCGTCGTCATCGCCCGTGCCGGCCAGGACCTGCGCAAGTACCAACTGCGCTACAGCCACCTGGGCCTGGCCTACAAGGACGGCGGCGCCTGGCGCGTCCTGCACAAGCTGAACCACTGCGGCAGCGCGCGGGCCGACCTCTTCCGCCAGGGCCTGGGCGAGTTCTTCCTCGATGACCTGTTCGACTACCAGGCCGGCATCGCCATCCCGAGCGCCGAGGTTCAGGCCCGGTTGCTGCCGCTGCTGCGCGACAACACCCGCGCCACGCGCCTGCACGAGCCGGCCTACAACATGCTCGCCTACCCCTGGGCCACGCGCTACCAGCAGAGCAACCAGTGGGCCATCGAGACCCTGGCCTACGCGCAGGAGCCGACTGCCAACTCGCGCGAACGCGCCCAGGACTGGCTGCAGGCCCAGGGCTACGAGCCGACGACGCTGAAGATCGGCGCGTTCACGCGCCTGGGTGCCCGCGCCACGGCGGCCAACATCTCCTTCGACGACCACCCGAACAGCAAGCGCTACAGCGACCGCATCGAGACCGTCACCGTCGACTCGGTCTTCGCCTGGCTCGAACGCACCGGCCTGGCCGCACCGATGCAGGTGCTGCGATGAACCGCCGCCACGCCCTGTGCTGCGGCGCGGCGCTGGCCGCGGGCCTGTTCACCGGCCTGACGCCGCGTGTGGCCGACGCCGTGCGCAACCCCTGCCGTGGCGCGCTGCCGCCGGAGCTGGCGCGCCACGACCTGGTGCTGGGCGCCTTCGACGGCATCGATGCGAGCCGCCTCATCGACACCCACGCCCACCTGCTGGGTACCGGCGACGCCGGCTCCGGCTGCAGTGTGCACCCCAGCATGACGCAGTGGTGGCACCCGGCCGAGAACCTGCGGCGCAAGGTGATCCTCAACGCCGCCTGCGTGCCGCGCGGCGTGCCCTCGGTGGACCGCGCCTACCTCGACAACCTGCGGGCGCAGGCGGCCGAGTTCCCCGCCGGTGCGCGCTGGTGGCTGTTTGCCTTCGAACAGGCGCACGACGATGCCGGCCGCGCGCGGCCCGACTGGTCCACCTTTCACGTGCCGAATGCCTATGCCGCGCAGGTGGCGCAGGCCAACAGCTCGCGCTTCCAGTGGGTGGCGTCGGCACACCCTTACCGCGAAGATGCACTGACCGTTCTGGATACGGTGCTGGCCGCCGGCGCCGTCGCTGTGAAGTGGCTGCCCAGCGCGATGAACATCGACCTGCGCGACCGCCGCTGCAAGCCCTTCTACGCCCGCCTGGCCGCGCGCGGCGTGCCGCTCATCGTGCACTGCGGCGAGGAGAAGGCCGTGCCCGGCGCCGGGCGCGACGAGCTCGGCAATCCGCTGCTGCTGCGGCACGCGCTGGCGCACGGCGTGACCGTGATCGCCGCCCACTGCGCATCACTCGGTCATGCCGTCGATACCGACCGCCGTTCGGCCTCGCGGCGCCCCGCCTTCGAGCTGTTCGCCCGGCTGATGGACGAACCGCAGGGCCAGGGCCGCCTGCTTGGCGATGTGTCGGCGCTGTTCCAGGTCAACCGCAAGCCCGAGGTCGGCCGCACCCTGCTGCAGCGCCGCGACTGGCACGTGCGCCTGCTGCATGGCAGCGACCATCCGTTGCCCGGCGTGATGCCGCTGTTCTCGCCGCAGCGCCTGGCCCAGGCGGGCCTGCTGGACGAAGGCGACGTCGAGACGCTCGAGACCATCCGCGTGCACAACCCGCTGCTGTTCGACTTCGTGCTGAAGCGCCGCCTGCGCTGGCAGGGTGCCGTATTGCCGGCTTCGGTGTTCGAAGCTGGCGCTTTGTCGGCGCAGCCGGCTAAAGTCGCCGCCGCGTGAACGTGCAAGCTCCAACGAGGTCATCCGTGCCAGAGACATCCACCGCCCACGAGCACCCCAACCAGTTCGCGCTGCTCGGCCAGCGCCGCTTCGGCCCCTTCTTCTGGGTGCAGTTCCTGGGCGCGGGCAACGACAACCTGTTCAAGTTCGCGTTCACGGTGATGGTCACCTTCCACGTGCAGGTGAGCTGGCTGCCGGCGCAGCAGGCCGGGCTCGTCATCGGGGCGCTCTTCATCCTGCCCTTCCTGCTGTTCTCGGCCACCAGCGGGCAGCTGGCCGACAAGTACGACAAGGCGGTGCTGATCCGCTTCGTCAAGAGCCTGGAGATCGCCATCATGCTGGTGGCGGGTTATGGCTTCATCACGCACGACGTGATCGTGCTGCTGCTGTGCGTGTTCCTGATGGGCCTGCACTCCACCTTGTTCGGGCCTGTGAAGTTCGCCTACCTGCCGCAGCACCTGAACGAGCGTGAACTCACCGGCGGCAACGGCATGGTGGAAATGGGCACCTTCGTGGCCATCCTGCTGGGCCAGGTGGCGGGCGGCCAGCTGATCGCCATCAAGGACAGCGGCGGCCACTGGGTGGCCGGCGCCTGCTTCGTGGTGGCGGTGCTGGGGCGGCTGGTGGCGCAGGCGGTGCCGCTGTCGCCGGCCACGGAGGCCACGCTGAAGATCAACTGGAACCCCTTCACCGAGACCTGGGCCAACCTGAAGCTGGCGCACGAGAGCATCGTGGTGTTCCGCTCGCTGCTGGGCATCAGCTGGATGTGGTTCTTCGGCGCCGTGTTCCTGT
>CAYREA010000193.1:0-8963 GCA_964423075.1 uncultured Rubrivivax sp.
CGCTGTCGGCGGCGATGATGAAGTCGCACATCATCGCCAGCTCGCAGCCGCCGCCCAGGGCGAAGCCCGACACCGCCGCGATGACGGGCTTGCGCACGCGGCGGATGGTCTCCCAGTTGCGCGTGATGAACTCGCCGCCGTAGGCCTCGGCGAAGGTCTTGGTGGCCATGGCACCGATGTCGGCGCCGGCGGCAAAGGCCTTCTCGCTGCCGGTGATGACGATGCAGCCCACCGCGGGGTCGGCGTCCCAGGCCAGCAGCGCGTCGCCCAGCGCGTCCATCAGCGCGTCGTTCAGCGCATTCAGCTGCTTGGGGCGGTTCAGCGTGGCCAGGCCGACGCGACGTTCGCCGTCGCCGCGCAGCTCGGTGAGGATGGGGGCATCGGACATGGGATTCTCCTGGGCAGGTGCGCGGGGAACTATACGGGCCGCCTTCAGCGCCCCGGCGCGGCCTGCTCGGGCAGGCGCTCGATCTGCAGGTCGATCCAGGTCTCGGCGTCCTGGCGCACGACGATGCGCACCGGCAGGTACTGCAGCGTCGGCGCCACCCACATCTCGGCCACGTAGTCGCCGCCCCGCGGTTCGCGGCGCGGCTTGACGTGCACGGTCTCGACGCGACCGAAGCGCGTGTCCAGCGGCTCGGCAGCCAGCACGTCGTAGGTCCAGGGCTCCACGCGGCGCGGCAGCGCCAGCGTCAGCTCCAGCGTGCGGCCGGGCGTCAGCAGCTCGGGCTGGGTGGTGAAGAGCCAGGTCATGTGCACGAACTGGCTGGCGCCGTCCTGCACGCCGGGCGGGCGCGGCAGTTCGCGGCCGCTGGGCAGCCGGATGCGATCACCGTCGAGCAGGATGAGGGTGCGGCGCGGGTCGTTCAGCACCACCTTGATCTCCATCTCGTAGCGGCGCGGGCTCAGGCCTTCGGGCGTGATCTCGCCTTCGCTGCTGTCGCGGCGCACGTACAGCGGCGCGAAGGGCGGGCCGATGCTGGCTTCCATGAACACCTGGTAGCGGCTGCCCGCGCGCAGCCATTCGACCTTGGCGTAACCCTCCACCGGCCCGCGCACATTGCCCGTCAGGCGGTAGCTCAGGCGCGTGGAAGGCGGCCAGGCAAAGGCTGGCGGTGCCGAGGCTGCGGGATCGGGCGCGGAAGCGGCGGCCACGGGCGGCGGCGCGGGTTCTTCGGGTGCCGAGGCCGGCGCCGAAGCGGGTTCGGGTGCGGCCAGCGCGGCGATGTCGGGCTCCGGCGGTACCGGTTCAGGGGCTGGGGCCGAGGCCACGGGCGCCGGGGCCGGCACGCCGGCCCGCCTGGGCCGTGGCGAGGCGCGCGGCGGTGGCGCAGGTGGTGCGGCCGGCGCCAGCTCGCGCACGAAGCTCACCGTGATGCGGCGCTGCGGGCTCTGATCGGCTGCACCTTCGCCCAGCCGCGCCGGCATCACCTCACCCACCACCCACAGATGGGCCAGCAGCACACCGGCGCCCAGGGCCGCCAGGGGCCGGCCGCGCAGTGCGTTCAAGGGGGCGTGGGCTTCATGCGCCGGCGGCGCCGATGAAGCAGCACAGCGACGCCACCGCGCTGAGGCGGAAGCGCAGCGTCAGCCAGCGCGCGGCGCCCTGCTGCGGGTAGAGGACCCGGTCGACCCCGTAACAGCCCGCCAGCAGCACACCCTGCAGCACCAGGCCGGCATGCGGCGGCATCAGCAGCGCCGGCCAGGCCAGCAGCGAGGGCACCACGCCCCAGGCCAGCCAGGCCGCCGGCGGCTCCTGCTGGCGGAAGGCCAGGCCCCAGTGGATGCCACCCAGGAAGCTGGCGATCAGCGCCGCATAGGCCGACAGGCCGAAGGCCACGTCCTGCCGCACGTCCACGTGCACCAGCCACACCAGCAGCGCGCCGGCGACGAAGGGCACGAGGCCGGCATAACCCAGGCGGCGCGCGGACAGCGGCACATCGGGGGCGGGGGGCAGGACGGCGGTGGCGCTCATGCCGCCATTGTCCCGCTTCGTCCGGCTTACTTGGCCTTGGCCGCCGCCGCCGCCACCAGCAGTTGTTCGACCGCGTCGCCCGGCAAGGCGCCAGGCTTGCGCGTGCCGTCGGTGAAGAACAGCGCCGGCGTGCCGTTGATGCGATGCTGCTGGGCAAAGGCCAGCGTGCGGTCGATGGCGGTGGTGTCGCACTTCGCCGTCTTCGGCGGCGTCACACCGTCCAGCATCCAGCCGCGCCAGGCCTGCACGGGTTCCTTGCTGCACCAGATGTCGCGCGACTTGGCGGTGGAATCGGCGCCCAGGATGGGCATCAGGAAGGTGTAGATGGTCAGGTCCTTGAGGCCGGCCAGGTCGCGCTCGAAGCGCTTGCAATAACCGCAGTTCGGGTCGACGAACACCGCCATCTTGCGCGTGCCGCTGCCCTGCTTGATGACCATCGCATCCTTCAGCGGCAACTTGTCGAAGTCGATGGCCAGCAGCTTGTCGACGCGGGCGGCGGTGAGGTTGACGCGTGTCTTGGTGTCGACCAGTGCGCCGTCGACCAGGATGAACTCGCCCTTCTCGTCGCTGTACAGGATGTCGGCGCCGCCGTAACGCACCTCGTACAGGCCGGCGATGGGCGATTTGCTCACCTCGTCGATCTTGGGCAGCATGGGCAGGCGTTCGGCCAGCGCCTTGCGGATGGCGGCCTCCTGCGCGTGCACGCTGCCCGTGAACGACAAGGCCAGGGCCAGCGCGGCCAGCAGCGGGTGGAAGGTGCGGTGCATGGAAATGTCCTCGACGGGTTCGGTTCAGCCGCCCAGGGCGCGGCCGGTGAGCAGGCGCTTGAGCGGGGGCAGGTGGTTGGCCAGAGTCAGGCCGCGGTTGCGAAGTTCCTTCACCAGCGGTGCCTCGCTGGCAAACAGGTGCAGCAGGCCGTCGGTGAGATGGGCCATCGCGCCCACGGGCACGGCGCGGCGTCGTGCATAACGGGCCAGCAGCTTGGCGTCGCCCAGCTGGCGCCAGCTTTCGCGCCCGGCCAGCACCTCGGCCAGCGCCACCACGTCGCCCAGGCCCAGGTTCAGGCCCTGGCCGGCCAGCGGATGCACCACGTGCGCAGCATCGCCCAGCAGCACCCAGCCTGGCCCGTGCACCTGTTCGGCCCGCGCCAGCGACAGCGGCCATTGCGCACGTTCGCTGGCCAGCGTGAGCTCACCCGCCGCGCCGGCGGTGGCGTCGTTCAGGCGCGCGCTGAAGTCGGCCTCGGGCAAGGCCATCAGCTCATCGGCCCGGGCATCGGGCAGCGACCACACCAGGGCCAGGCCCTGGCCGGGCTCGGGCCGGTCCAGCGGCAGCAGGGCCAGCACGTCGGGGCTGCGGAACCACTGCCGCGCCACGCCGCCATGCGGCAGCGAGGCACGCAGCCGCGCCGCGATGGCACGCTGGCCGTAGCCGTGGCGCGGCATCACCACACCCAGTGCCTCGCGCGTGGCCGAGTGTTTGCCTTCGGCCAGCACCTGCAGGGCAGCCGGCACCTCGGCGTTCACCACGCTGACGTGGTGGGCGAAACGCACCGCCGCACGGAGCGCGCGTTCCAGTTCACCGGCGTCGACGATCCAGGCCAGCTCCGGCAGCCGCTGCTGCCAGGCTGAGAACTGCAGCGCCGCGCCGGGCGCGTCGCCTTCCACGCGCATCTCGTGCACCGGGGTGCGCGCATCGGCGGGCAGGGCCTCCCACACCTTCAACGTGGTGAGCAGCTGCACCGCCTCGGCATTGAGCGCGTAGGCGCGGATGTCGGGCCGAGCCGGCTCGTCCAGCGTACCCAGCAGCGCCACGCCCAGGCCCTGCCGCGACAGGGCCAGGGCCGTGGCCAGGCCCACGGCACCTGCACCGCGCACCAGGACATCGGTTGGAAGCATGGCGGCCATTGTAGGGAGCGGCCCCCGGCACAATGCCGGCCCTGGCCCCATACCCGGAGCAAAGCCTTGGATTCCCTGCCCGACTGCACGCTCGCCAGCGTGCACATCCACCCCATCAAGTCCTGCGGCGGCCTCACCGTGGACGAAGCCCTGCTCATCGAGACCGGCCTGGAGTTCGACCGCGCCTGGATGGTGGTGGACGAAGCGGGCGCGATGCTCACCCAGCGCGAGTGGCCGCGCATGGCGCTGATCCAGCCGCGCCTGCGCCATGCCGACCTGCTGCTGAAGGCGCCGGGCATGCTGTCCCTGCACCTGGCGCTGGACGCGGTGGAAGAAGCCACCACCGCGCGTGTGTGGAACGACACCGTGAAGGCCTACGACATGGGCGCGCTGGCCGCCCAGTGGTTCACCGACTTCCTGGCCCCCGGGGCCGGCCGCCGCCTGCGCCTGGTGCGCTTCGACCCCGAGCAGCAGCGGCTGGCTGCACGCGAATGGACGGGCGAGATCGCGGCCGAGACGGCCTTTGCCGACGGCTTCCCGCTGCTGGTGGCCAACACCGCCTCGCTGGCCGACCTGAACCAGCGCCTGGCCGCACGAGGTGCTGCCCCGGTGACGATGCAGCGCTTCAGGCCCAACCTCGTGCTCGACGGCCTGGCGGCCTGGGACGAAGACCACATCGAGGACATCATCCTCGACAGCGGCGAAGGCCCGGTGGTGCTGCGCCTGGTGAAGCCCTGCACCCGCTGCAGCATCCCCAACGTCGACCCCGTCAGCGCACAAACCTCGAACGAACCCGGCGACACGCTCACCACCTTCCGCAGCGACGCGCGCATGAAGGGCGGCATCACCTTCGGCATGAACGCCGTGGTGGTGGAAGGCATCGAGCGCCTGCTGCGCCCGGGCCAGCGCGGCAAGGCGAGTTTCAAGTTCGACTGACGCCGGCGTGATCAGGGCCGCTTGTCGGGCAGCGGGATGAATTCGGTTTCGCCCGGCACGGCGGGGAAGCGCTGCGCCGCCCAGTCGTCGGCGGCCTGCACGATGCGTTCCTTGCGCGAGGACACGAAGTTCCACCACATGTGGCGATGCCCCAGCGGCGCACCGCCGATCAGCACCACACGCGCGTCGGCGTCGGCCGAGAGCATGGGCTCTTCGCCGGGCGCCAGCACCAGCATCTGGCCCGGCGGCAGGTCTACACCGTCGAGCTGCGCGTCGCCCTCCACCACGTAGAGCGCGCGCTCTTCGGCCAGCGGCAGCGGAAAGCCGTCGCCGGCGCTGAGCGCGATGTCCAGATAGGTCGTGGGCGAACGCACCACCACCGGCGACGTGGCGCCGAAAGCCGAACCGATGAGCACACGCAGGCGCGCACCACCCACCTCCAGCTCGGGGATGTCGCGCGCCGGCGTGTGGGCGAAGGAGGGCGGCAGCTCCTCGTCCTCCACCGGCAGCGCGGCCCACAGCTGCAGGCCGTGGCTGCGCCGCTCGACGCCGCGCAGGTCCTCGGGCGTGCGCTCGGAGTGCACGATGCCGCGGCCCGCCGTCATCCAGTTGATGGCACCGGGCTCGATGCGCTGCACCACGCCGGTGGAATCGCGGTGCAGCATGGCGCCTTCGAACAGGTAGGTCACCGTGGCCAGGCCGATGTGCGGGTGTGGTCGTACATCGTGGTTGTCGGCGGGCGTGGCCACCACCGGGCCGAAGTGGTCGAAGAAGAGGAAGGGGCCGACGGCCTGGCGCGCCGCTGCGGGCAGCAGGCGGCGCACGGTGAAACCGCCACCCAGGTCCTTGGCGTGCGGGGCGAGAGCGAGGCGGGGGGTGTTCATCGCTCCATCTTGACAGGCTCTTGCTGCCCCTAGAGCGGTTCGACCTTCAGGCTCCTGAAGCCGAAGGCGGCCGGGTTCGCATCGCCGCTGCGGTAGAAGGCCGCAATGCCGGCACCATCGCCCAGGCCTTCGGTGGCACTGCCGGTGTAGCTGCAGGCCAGCACGCCGTTCAGGTACCACCTCACCGTGTTGCCGATGAGCTCGGCCACCATGACGTCGTTGTCCCTGGGTACACCGGTTCGGCCCGTGCCGCTGCCCACGATGGTGTAGGAGCCCGGCCCGCCATTCAGGCTGGCGATGTCGACACCACCCGTCACATTCAGCAGGCATTCCATCCAGCGGTGGTTGCCGCCGCTGGTGGTCTTGCAGCCCAGGATCAACTCGATCTCGTGGTTGGCCGACGGCGCGTAGCCCGGCGCGCGGTAGATCACCCCGGTGATGCGCATGTTCGTGCCGACGCCGGGCTTGAAGGCGAAGGCGTCGTCGTAGTCGAGCTGCGGCGTCGGCGAGCCCATGGCGATGCGGGTGACACCGTCGACCGCCAGGCCCACGCGCATGTTGCTCAGGTTGTTTGGCGCCACGTTGCCGCCGACACCTTCGGTGTTGTTGGAGAACACACCGCCGGCCGACAGCGGGTCTTCAAGCGCCGCACTGGCGAAGTTGATGAAGTACGCGCCGGGCGCGGGGGCCGGCGTCGGGGCCGCGGTGGGCGCACGGGTGGGGCTGCGGGTGGACGACGGGGTGGGTGCCGGCGTCGGCGCGGGGGTGGGCGCCGCGGTGGGGGCGGGCGTCGGGGACGGCGTGGGAGCCGGCGTCGGCGCACGCACGCCAGCTGCCACCTGCCGAGCGTCGGCCCCGGCCGCCGGCTCGTCTGTGGCGGCCCCGCCGCCACAGGCCGCCAGCGTGGCCACGCCGGCGCCGGACACGGTGGATTTCAGGAAGGTTCTTCTCTGCATGGGCTCTGGATGGGCTGCGGAATCGGTTCGCACCGACGGTATCGGAAAGCCGCAGCCCGATCCAAGCCCGCAGAGCCCCACGCGCCCTTTTCCGCCCCTGCACTTGCGGGGTTGATGGAGGCGGGCCGCCTGTGGCTAGCGCGGCTCGATCGTCAGGCTCCTGAAGCCGAAGTCAGAAGCTCTCGCAGCGCACGCTTCTGAACCCGTACTTGTTCGCAGCGCTGCCGCCTAGGGTGCGGCGGAACGAACCGATCCCCATGCCACTGCCAAGACCCGCGATGTGCCCGTCGGTAAGCCTGTGAATCTGCACGCCGTTGCGGTACGTGATGACCGTGTTGGTCGAGCGATAGAGCTCCGCGACCCACACGTCACCGTTGGCCAGCAGAAGGCCGGACGGGCCGCCATCGGCCGGGGCCAGGATGGTGTAGCCGTTGAACGGACCGTTCATGAGCGCCATGATGCGAACCCCGCCGCGGTCCCACGTGCATGAGATCCACCTGCGGCTGCCAGAGGCCGTGGAACACCCGAGCAGCAGTTCCAGTTCGTGGTTGGCCGAGGGCGTGTACCCGGCCGGGTCGACATACATGACCGCGGTGATCCGCTGATTGCCGCTGAAGCCCGGCACGAAGGCGAAGCTGTCCAGGTAGTCATACGGTGCATCCTGGCCGTTCGCATCGCCAGCAGCGATGTTGATGCCGCCCGACGCCGCTGCGATGACGCGCATCGAACTCTGCGCGTTCATCGCGACGTTGCCGCCGGTGCCCTGCGTGTTGTTGGTCCACACGCCGCCGGCCGACAGCGGGTTCTGGGCAGCGGCGGTGGCGAAGTCGATGAAGTAGCCGCCGCCGGGCGCGGGGGTGGGTGCCGGCGTCGGCGCGGCGGTGGGCGCCGGGGTCGCTGTCGGAGCGGGCGTGGGCGCGGGTGTCGGTGCCTGGGTCGGTGCTTGGGTCGGCGCGGGTGTTGGGGTCGGTGTTGGGGCCGGTGTCGGCCAGCGCCTGCGCGCGGCTTCCTGGCGCGCCGCTTCTTCGGCAGCTGCGGTGTCGGTGGCATCGCCGCCGCCACAGGCGGCCAGGGACGCCGCGGCGGCGCTGGATACGGTCGACTTCAGGAAGATTCTTCGTTGCATGATGGCGGGTCTCCATGTTCGGCCAGGCAGTGCCTGGCCCCCGGCAGCGGAGCCGGAAACTTTCGCAAGGGGTGAGGGGCGGGCGCGTCGCCGTCTGTGCACAATGAACCGAACTTCAGAGCCGGTCTGTGCGCCAGCGAGCGCTTGCCGTGACGACTGGGCCGCACCTTAGCGACGGGCGCAAAGGCCTGATGTCAGAGTTGGTTGGCCGATGTGACCAGATGCGCCAACGCCCTGAAAGACCGGCCAGTTCGGGCGTTCAGGGGCCCATCGTGGAAAATCGCCCCTCGATCCCCGAACGGAACACCCCTTCATGAGCCTCAAGTGCGGCATCGTCGGCCTGCCCAACGTCGGCAAGTCCACGCTCTTCAATGCCCTGACCAAGGCCGGCATCGCGGCCGAGAACTACCCGTTCTGCACCATCGAGCCCAACGTGGGTATCGTCGAGCTGCCCGACCCGCGGCTGGTGAAGCTGGCCGAGATCGTGCAGCCCGAGCGTGTGGTGCCCGCCATCGTCGAGTTCGTCGACATCGCGGGGCTCGTGGCCGGCGCCAGCAAGGGCGAAGGCCTGGGCAACCAGTTCCTCAGCCACATCCGCGAGACCGACGCCATCGTCAACGTGGTGCGCTGCTTCGACGACGAGAACGTGATCCACGTCGCCGGCAAGGTCGACCCGATCTCCGACATCGAGGTCATCCAGACCGAACTCTGCCTGGCCGACCTGTCCACGGTGGAAAAGAGCCTGCACCGCTACGTGAAGGCCGCGCGCTCGGGCAACGACAAGGAAGCCGCGGCGCTGGTGAAGGTGCTCGAGAAGTGCCAGGCCGCGCTGGACCAGGCCCATCCGGTGCGCGGCATCGACTTCAGCAAGGAAGAGCGCGTCATCCTCAAGCCGCTGTGCCTGATCACCGCCAAGCCGGCGATGTTCGTGGGCAACGTCTCGGAGACCGGCTTCGAGAACAACCCCTACCTCGACCGCCTGCGCGAATACGCGGCCAAGCAGAACGCCCCGGTGGTGGCCATCTGCGCCAAGACCGAGGCCGACCTGGCCGACATGGCCGACGAGGACAAGGCCCTGTTCCTGCACGAGATGGGGCAGGACGAGCCGGGCCTGAACCGCCTGATCCGCGCCGCCTTCTCGCTGCTGGGCCTGCAGACCTACTTCACCGCCGGCGTGAAGGAAGTGCG
>CAYREA010000194.1:0-8831 GCA_964423075.1 uncultured Rubrivivax sp.
CGGTGTTGATCTCGCCGTTGTGCGCCACCATCCGGTAGGGGTGGGCCAGCGGCCATTCGGGGAAGGTGTTGGTGGAAAAGCGCTGGTGCACCAGGGCCAGGGCCGAGACCACGCGCGGGTCGGCCAGGTCCTTGTAGTACACGCCCACTTGGTCGGCCAGCAGCAGGCCCTTGTAGATGATGGTGCGGCAGCTCATGCTGGGCACGTAGTACTCGCGGCTGTGCGTGAGCTTCAGGGCCTGGATGGCGGCGCTGGCGGTCTTGCGGATGACGTACAGCTTGCGTTCCAGCGCGTCGGGCACGATGACGTCGGTGCCGCGGCCGATGAAGATCTGGCGGATCACCGGCTCCTTGGCGCGCACGGCGGGCGACATCGGCATGTCGCGGTCCACCGGCACGTCGCGCCAACCCAGCAGGACCTGGCCCTCGGCCTTGACGGCGCGCGCGAGTTCCTGTTCGCAGGCCAGGCGCGAGGCGTGTTCCTTGGGCAGGAAGATCATGCCGACGCCGTATTCGCCGGGCGGCGGCAGTGCCACGCCGAGGGCTGCCATCTCGGCGCGGTAGAAGTCGTCGGGAATCTGGATCAGCACGCCGGCGCCGTCACCCATCAGCTTGTCGGCACCCACCGCGCCGCGGTGGTCCAGGTTCTCCAGGATCTTCAGGCCCTGCTGCACGATGGCATGCGACTTCTGGCCCTTGATGTGGGCGACGAAGCCGACGCCGCAGGCATCGTGTTCGCCCGCCGGGTTGTAAAGGCCGTTCTGGGCCAGCGACTCGATCTCTTCGCGGGAGGCGGGGGCGGCGGGGTGGGTCATGGCGCGCTCCAGGTGGGCTGGCACAAAAGGACGCAGAGACTACCGCAGTGCAGCAATTGGGACAAGCAGGTTAAATGGGGTCTGACCCCATATAAACTCGATTGAGAGTGGTTTTCTGTTAAATGGGGACACAACGAATGGAGGCTCACTTGTCCAGTTGCCGGTGAGCACGCAGCGTGCCAGGCGGTCTTAGCGGATGCTCTGGCGTGGGCGGCCCGGGTTGCGCGGGCGCGTGGGGCGCGCCGCGATGTCGGCAAGCTGGGCAGCAAAGGCCGCCGACCCGGCAACCCAGCCGCCTAGCGCCGCGCGCCTCAGCGTATCGGCCTGGGCGGGTGGCAGGCCCAGGTTCAGCAACTCGCGGTAGCGCGCTTCGCGTTCAAAAGGCGTGTTGCCCAGTTGCCAGATCTCCGGCGGGTCGTTCAAAGCCGGATCGCGGGCACCGCCGCTACGATGTTGCGCACTGGTCACCCCAGGTTCGCGGGACTGGCCGTCGATCAGGCTCAGCACCGCCAGGCGGGTGGCGCCGCCTTCGACAACCGCGCAGCGGTAGCGCCCGTCCCAAATGCTGCCGTGATGTCCGTGCCGACGGTTGTAGGCGCTTACATAGCTGCGGCCCAACGCTTGCATGAAGCGCCCGAGCACGGCGCCTTCGTCGGGGGTGGCGAGCAGTTGCACCTCCTCGGGCAACAGTGCGTAGGCGTGGACCAGCACCCGCTCGGCCGCCGCGGCCGTGCGCAGCGTAGACAGGAAGCTGCTGCGGTCTGCATCGTCGGCGAACACGCCGTGCCCGCTCAGGCTGGGATGGCCACGCTGGATCACATAGTGCGTGTGGCCGGGCAGCGCCAGGCGAGGCAGGCGTGCCATGGCGTCTGCGCTTCAGTCGAACAGCCGCCGGCCGGTGAGCCGCTGGTGTTCGCGCAGCGCGAAGCGGTCGGTCATGCCGGCAATGTAGTCGGCCACGGCGCGCTTCGGGTCTTTGGCAGCCGCGAAGTCCTCGGACATCTCCCGCGGGCTGGCGCAGTAGGCCGCGAACAGTTCGGTCACGACCGTGCGCCCCAGCGAGGTGGACTGCACCACCTGCGGGTGCCGGTACAACTGTCCGAAGAGAAAGCGCTTCAGTTCGGCGCATTGCGCCCGCACCGGTTCGCTCAGGCGCGCCAGCGGGGGGGCGGCACGCACCGCATCGGAATCGGCCGGTTCGTGCTCCTTCACCGCCTGGTTGGTGGCTTCGACCAGGTCGCCCAGCAGCGCCGACAGCATGCGGCGCAAGGTCTCGAACAGCAGGCGCCGGCCCGGCCTCGTGGCCAGGGCCGGGTGCTCGGCCAGCACCTCGTCGCGGAAGCCAGCCACCAGCGGGACGTCTCCCAGCTGGGCCATGGTGACCAGGCCCGAGCGCACGCCATCGTCGATGTCGTGGGTGTTGTAGGCCATTTCATCGACCAGGTTGACGATCTGCGCTTCCAGGCTGGGCTGCGTGCCATCCAGGAAGCGGCGGGCGGGATGGTCAGGCTCACGACCCACCAGCTCTTCGGCGTGGCGGCGCGAGCAGTGCTTCAGGATGCCTTCGCGGGTCTCGAAGCACAGGTTCAGGCCGTCGAAGGCGGCATAACGCGCCTCGAGCTCATCGACGACGCGCAGGCTCTGCAGGTTGTGTTCGAAGCCGCCATGCTCGCGCATGCAGGCGTGCAAAGCGTCCTGGCCGGCGTGGCCGAAGGGCGTGTGGCCGAGATCGTGTGCGAGTGCGACGGCCTCGACCAGGTCTTCGTTCAGGCGCAGCGCGCGCGCGGCCGAGCGACCCAGTTGCGCCACTTCCAGCGAGTGTGTGAGCCGGGTGCGGAACAGGTCGCCCTCGTGGTTGAGGAAGACCTGGGTCTTGTAGACGAGGCGCCGGAAGGCGGTGCTGTGGACGATGCGGTCGCGGTCGCGCTGGTGCTCGTTGCGCGGCGGCGCGGCGCGTTCGGCGATGCGCCGGCCGCGGCTGCGGCGCGGGTCGCTGGCCCAGGGGGCGAGCGCGTCGGGGTTCACGCGGTGGCGCTGTGGCTGAGCCGGTGGATGATGTCGAGCACGATGTCGTCGGGGGCGGGCCGCAGGCCGGCGCGGCCCGGCTCTTCGATCAGCACGAAGCGAATCTGCCCGGCCTCGGCCTTCTTGTCCACGCGCATCAGTTCGAGCCAGCGCTCGCCAGGCATGTGCGGCGCACGCACCGGCAGGCCGGCCCGCTGGACCAGGGTCGTGAGGCGCAACACGAACTCGCCCGTCACGAGCCCGAGTTCGGCCGACAGCGCGGCGGCCAGCACCATGCCGCAGCCCACCGCTTCACCATGCAGCCACTGGCCGTAGCCGAGCCCGGCTTCGATGGCGTGCCCGAAGGTGTGGCCGAAGTTGAGGATGGCACGCAGGCCGGCTTCCTTCTCGTCCTGGCCTACCACCCAGGCCTTGATCTCGCACGAGCGCTGCACGGCGTGCGCCAGTGCGTCGCGTTCGCGCGCCAGCAGGGCCGCCAGGTTCGTTTCGATCCAGTCGAAGAAGGCCATGTCGGCGATCGGGCCGTACTTGATGATTTCGGCCAGGCCCGCGGACAGCTCGCGCGGCGGCAGTGTGCGCAGCGTGTCGAGGTCGCAGACCACGCGAGCGGGCTGGTAGAACGCCCCGATCATGTTCTTGCCCAGCGGGTGGTTGATGGCGGTCTTGCCGCCGACCGACGAGTCCACCTGGGCCAGCAAAGTTGTGGGCACCTGCACGAAGGGCACGCCGCGCATGTAGGTGGCGGCCGCGAAGCCGGCCATGTCGCCCACCACACCGCCGCCCAGGGCGTAGAGCACGGTCTTGCGGTCGCAGCCCTGCTCGAGCAGGTGATCGAACACCAGGTTGACAGCGGACCAGGTCTTGTGAGCCTCGCCGTCGGGCAAGAGCACGCGACTCACCTGGGCGTGGTGCACGCGCAGTGCGGCTTCGAGCGCGTCGCCGTACAGCCCATCGACCGTGGGGCTGCTGACGATCACGGCCCGGGCCGAGGACGGCAGGCCGGTCCAGGTGCGGGCGTCGGAGAAAAGGCCCCCGTCGATCAGGATTTCGTAGCGGCTGTCGGGTGTGGCCACCGTCACCGTGCGCATGGACGCTGCTGCTTGCATGGCGGCCGAGTTTACGGCCGCCTGCATCAGGCCTTCGGTGCGGGAGGCGGTGGCAGCTGGGCGGGGTCGACGAGCCCGGCCAGTTCAAGCTGCATCATCACCATGCCGATCAAGGCCGGCACGGAGGGTCTTGCCGCTTCCACCACGAAATGGGCGCTGCGCCGGTACAACGGGTCGCGTTCGCGGTAGAGATCGCGCAGGCGGGCTTGCGGGTCTGCCACTTGCAGCAAGGGGCGGTGGGTGTCGTGGCGCAGTCGGCGGAACAGCTCTTCCGGCGTGCTGCGCAGGTAGAAGACATGGGTGCGCGAGTGCAGGGCGTCGCGATTGGAAGGGCGCAGCACGGCGCCGCCGCCAGTTGCCAGCACCAGGTCGTCACCTGCCGTCAAATCATCGATGACGTCCTGTTCGACGTCGCGAAACGCAGCTTCGCCCTGGACGGCGAAGTAGTCGCGGATCGGCATGCCGATCCGCTTCTCGATCTCGGTGTCGCTGTCGACGAAGCGCAGGCCGAGCTGGCGTGCCAGATGCCGGCCCACCGTCGACTTGCCGCAGCCCGGCATGCCGACGAGTGAGAGCCTGAGCGCCAACGCCGACGAATGGGGGGCGCCGGGATCTGATCAACGCGCTGCGGAGCGCTCGGTCACGATCTTGGGCGTGATGAACACCAGCAGTTCCGTCTTTCGCGTGCTCTTCACGCGATTCTGGAACAGGACACCGATGTAGGGGATGTCGCCCAGCACTGGCACCTTGTTGACCTGGCTCGACTCATCGAGGGTGAAGATGCCGCCGATGACCACGGTGCCGCCGTTTTCTACCAGCACCTGGGTCTTTACCTGCTTGGTGTTGATAGCAGGGCCAGCGGCGGTCAACTCGCCACGGCTGTCCTTGTTGACTTCGAGGTCCAGGATGACGTTGCCTTCGGGGGTGATCTGCGGTGTCACATCCAGGCTCAGACTGGCCTTCTTGAACTGCACCGAGGTCGCGCCGCTGGAGGTTGCCTGCTGATAGGGAATTTCCTCGCCCTGTTCGATGCGTGCCTTGGTCTGATCGGCCGTGACGACGCGCGGACTGGAAACGATGTTGCCCTTGCCCTCGGCCTCCAGCGCCGAGAGTTCCAGATTCAGGAAGCGGTTCGCACTGGAGCCGAACAGAGACAGGGCGAAGGTGGCCGCATTCGCACCGCTTGCGAACGTGGTGTTCGCCGGTAGGTTCACGAACTGCGAGTCCGGGATGTAGCTGGTCGGGGTGTTCGGGGTCTGGCCTGTCTGCACACCGATGTTGGAGTAGTTGCCGCCGATGCCGACGTAGTTGCCTGCGACGCCGTAGCCGGCCTGGCCTTGGCCGCGCAGGCCACGCAGGTCGGTGGAGCCCAGCTTGATACCGAGCGAACGCCCGAAGGTGTCTTCGGCTTCCACGATACGGGCTTCGATCAGCACCTGGCGCACCGGGATGTCGATCTTGGCAATCAGTGCCTGGATCTCTTCCAGCTTCGAGGGGATGTCGTTGACGAACAACTGGTTCGTTCGTGTCTCGAAGATCACGCTGCCGCGTGGCGAGAGGATGCGCGAGGCGGGGCCGGCCGCAGACTGTCCCTGACCGGTCAGCCCCTTGGCCACCGTTTCAGACTTGGTGTAGTTCAGCTGGAACGACTGCGTGCGCAAAGGCTCGAGTTCGGCGACCTTCTTGCGGGCCTCGAGGTCGACCTGCTCCTTGGCGGCCAGTTCGTCCTTGGGAGCGATCCACAGCACGTTGCCGTTCTTGCGAACGCCCAGCCCCTTGCTCTGAAGGATGATGTCGAGAGCCTGATCCCACGGGACGTCCTTCAGGCGCAGTGTGACCGTGCCGGTGACCGTGTCGCTGGTCACCACGTTGAAGTTGGTGAAATCGGCAATCACCTGCAGCAGCGCGCGGACTTCGATGTTCTGGAAGTTCAGGCTGAGCTTTTCGCCCTGGAAACCCGGGCCTTGCGTAAGCTTGTTCGGGTCGATCTTGACGGGACGGACCTCCAGCACGAACTGGTTGTCGCTCTGGTAAGCACTGTGCTCCCAGGCGCCGGTCGGTTCGACCACCATGCGGACCCGGTCGCCGCTCTGGAACGTGGCCACCGTCCTGATGGGTGTGCCGAAGTCGGTGACATCCAGGCGCCGCCTCATCGTGTCAGGCAGGCTGGAGCGCAGGAATTCGACCACCAGCGACTGGCCCTGCTGCCTGATGTCGACGCCGACCTGCGCGCTCGGAAGGCTGACGATGACACGGCCCGCGCCGTCCTGGCCGCGGCGGAAGTCGATGTCGCGCAAGGCCAGCACCACGTCGTTCTGTGCCGGTGCGAATTGCACGGCCTGGTCGGCACCGGCCACGGCCGGAGCCGTTGCCGCCACCGTGCCGCTGTCCAGGATCAGAAGCAGGGTCTTGCCCTGCAGTTGCGCCCGGTAGTTGGACGCCTGCTTCAGGTTCAGCACGAGGCGCGACCGGTCGCCCGATTGGGCCACGCTCACCGACCGCAGGTTTCCCTGGTTGATGTCGACGTTGTTGCGCCCGAGACCGTTGCTCACGCCCGGCAGGTCGATCGCGATGCGCGGTGGTGCCTGGACGGCAAAGCCGTTGGGCACGGCCGCAAGCGGCTCGCTCAGCTCGACGCGGATGACCTCGGTCCCAGACTGCTGGCTGCTCGTGATCGCCTGGATCGCGTTCTGCGCCCACGCAGCCACCGGCGACAACAGCGCGCCAACGGTCGACAAAGCAGCAACGGCGGCTCGCCAATGCAACATGGTTCGTATCTCCATTTGTGCCTTCATCGCGCCCTCTCCTGCAATTGCAACGTGGCGGGGCGCTCGATCATCTCGCCGCCGGAATCCATCACCAGTTCACGCAACACGATCTCGGTCTCAGCAATCTTCATGATGCGGCCGTAGTTCTGGCCCAGGTAGTCGCCCACCTTGACCTGGTACAGCAAGCCACTCACGCGCAAGAGCGCGAAGGGCTGGCCCTGTTTGTTGACGCTACCGACCATCGCCATGTTGTCCAGCGGATACGCTTCGAGCGGTTCCTTGCGGCGATTCATTTCAGCCGCCAGCATGGAATTCGGCTGTTTCGCCTCCTGCTTGATGGCTACCGACAACTTCTGGTTGCTGAAGGGTTCCACCGACAGCGCCGCGCTGTAGGGCTGCGGATCGAACTTCTTCGGCGCCTGCAAGGGCTGGACGTTGGGCTTGGCCTCACGACGCTGCTGCTCCATCCAGGCCCGCAGTTCCTCGTGGTCAGGGCTGCAACCGGCGAAGAGGGCCAGCACTACCGGCACCCACATGAGGTGGCAGAGTCGAGCGCACCTCATTTGGCCGCCTTCGGTTTGGTGGTGGCGCGCCGTTGCGCGGCGATCTCGGCCGTGTCGAGATAACGATAGGTTCTGGCCGTGGCATCCATGGCCAGCGTGCTGCCGGTGCCGCTCGAACCGACCGGCACGATCGTCAGATTCTGCAAGGTCACGATACGGGACAGGTTGGCCACGTCGGCGGCAAAAGAACCCACGTCGTGGTACCTGCCGGTGACCCGGATCCCGATCGGCAACTCGGCGTAGTAGTCCTTGATCTGCTGCTGGCCGGGGCGGAACAACTCGAACTGAAGCCCGCGGCCCAGACCTGCCTGGTTGATATCGGACAGCAAGGCGTCCATCTCAGCCTTGCCAGGAAGTTGCTTTTCGAGTTGAGTCACGTACTCCTGAACCTGCAACTTCTGCTTGCGGTATTCGCTGAGGTTGACCGCCTGACCCAGACGGTCCTTGTAGGTGGTCTTGAGCGTCGGTTCAGTCTGCCGCAAGGCGTCGAGGGCCTCGGTCTCCGACCCCAGCAAGGCGAACCAGCCGATCACGACGATCGCCGCAGCCGCCAGCAACCAGGTGGCCACTTTCGGAAGCGTAGGCCACTGGCCGGGCTCGTTCGGATTGAGGTTGCGGAACTGCGACGCGGCCTGGTCGACGAAGCCGGTGACATCAAAACCCATCGTGGATGGCTTGGCCATGGGGTCCTCAGCTCGCTTTGGCCGGCGCAAGCGCCGCACCGGATGCAGGAATGCCCGGTGCCGGGGCGCTCTGCTGGCGTTTGATCGTCACGCGCATCGAGAAGTCGAACAGCCGGCGCTGGTCGCGCGTGGCAGCACTGACGTTGGAGGCCTTGATCTCGACCAGTTCAGGCCGCTCCAGCCAGGCTGAGTTGTAGAGGGCGTTGCGCAAGAACTCGGATACGCGCTCGTTGGTCTGGGCGATGCCGGTGATCGAGACCACCTGGCCGTTCTGCCGGATGCCAGTGAGGTACACGCCTTCCGGCGTCTGCTTCACCAACTCATTGAGCAGGTAGACCGGCACGTTGCGATCCGTCTGGAGATCTTCCACCGCCTTCTGCCGCGCCTTCAGCGCCTCGATCTCGGCACGCAGCGTGGCAATGTCCTTGATCTGCGTGTCCAGGCGCGCAATCTCGGCCTTAAGGAAGGCGTTGCGGGACTCCTGCGCCGTGGTCATCTGCTGCAGCACCGAGTACCACACCAGCACCACAGCCCCGCCTACCAGTGCACTGAGCGCCAGACTGATGAAGTAAGCGCGCTTGCGCTGACGCCGCTTTTCCTCGCGGTGAGGCAGCAGGTTGATCAGTATCACTGCAGGAACCTCCGCATCGCCAGGCCGCAGGCCGTGAGGTAGGCCGGCGCTTCGCGGCGCACGCGGCTTTCACGCACCGCCGCGCCGAGTTGCATCTGGTCGAAGGGGTTGACCACGCTGGACGCGAAGCCGGTGAGGTCGGTCACGCGGTCCTTGAGCCCCGGGAGCGTGGCGGTGCCGCCGGCGAGCATCACGTAGTGCACCTTGTGGTGCGGCGTGCTGGTGAAGAAGTACTGCAGCG
>CAYREA010000195.1:0-8818 GCA_964423075.1 uncultured Rubrivivax sp.
ACCACAAGCGCATCGGCGAAGGCGACACCGGCCCCAACACCGGCGGCATGGGCGCCTACTCGCCGGCCCCGGTGGTAACGCCCAACGTGCATGCCAAGGTGATGCAGGAGATCATCAACCCCACCATCGCCGGCATGGCCAAGGACGGCACGCCCTACACCGGCTTCCTGTACGCGGGGCTGATGATCGACGCGCAGGGCCAGCCGCGCACGGTGGAATTCAACTGCCGCCTGGGCGACCCCGAGGCCCAGGTGATCCTCATGCGCCTGAAGAGCGACCTCTTCGAGCTGCTGATGCACGCCACCGACGGCACGCTGGACACGGTGGAACCGCTGTGGGACCGGCGCGTCGCCCTGGGCGTGGTGATGGCCGCGCATGGCTACCCGGCTGCGCCGCGCAAGGGCGACGCCATCAGCGGCCTGCCCGAGGCCGCGCCCGACCTGCAGGTCTTCCACGCCGGCACCATGCTGCAGGACGGCCAGCTGGTGGCCAGCGGCGGCCGCGTGCTGTGCGTCACCGCCCTGGGCGACTCGGTGCGCCTGGCGCAGCAGCGCGCGCTGGCCGCGGTGCAGCAGATCGGCTTTGCCGGCGCGCAGTGGCGCAACGACATCGGCCACCGCGCCATGAAGCCCTCGCATTGAACGCCCGCACCGCCCAGGCAGCCGGTGGGCCGCCGCGCAGGTTCTGAGGAGATGACAAGCACCATGCTCGACACCCGCCCTGTCCGCGAGTACCTGCTGGGCCTGCAAGGCCGCATCGTCGACACCTTCCAGGCCGAAGACGGCAAGACCTTCCTGCGCGACGGCTGGCAGCGCCCGGCCGGCGGCAAGCTGGAAGGCGACGGCCTGTCGCAACTGGTGGAAGAGGGCGGGCTGCTGGAACGCGGCGGCTGCAACTTCAGCCACGTGAAGGGCGCCGCACTGCCGCCTTCGGCCACCCAGCACCGCGGCGAACTGGCCGGCGCGCCTTTCGAGGCCCTGGGCGTGAGCCTGGTGATGCACCCGCGCAACCCGTATGTGCCCACGGTGCACATGAACGTGCGCCTCCTGGCTGCGTTCCCTGAAGGCCGCGAGCCCGTGAGCTGGTTCGGCGGCGGCATGGACCTCACCCCCTACTACGGCTTCGAGGACGACGCGCGCCACTTCCACCGCGTCAACGCCGACGCGCTGGCGCCCTTCGGCGCCGACAAGTACCCGCGCTTCAAGGCCTGGTGCGACGAGTACTTCTTCCTCAAGCACCGCAACGAGCCGCGCGGCATCGGCGGCGTGTTCTTCGACGACTTCAACGAAGGCACGTTCGACGAGGGCTTCGCGATGCTGCGCGCCGTGGGCGATGCCTTCGTCCCCGCCTACCTGCCCATCGTGCAGCGCCGCCGCACCATGCCCTACGGCGAACGCGAACGCGACTTCCAGGCCTACCGGCGCGGCCGTTACGTCGAGTTCAACCTGGTGTGGGACCGCGGCACCCATTTCGGCCTGCACGGCGGCGGCCGCACCGAGAGCATCCTGATGAGCATGCCGCCCATCGTGAAGTGGCGTTACGACTGGAAGCCCGAGCCGGGCACGACGGAGGCGCGGCTGTACAGCGACTTCCTGCGGCCGCGCGACTGGTTGAGCGAATGACCCGTCGTGTCGGGATCTTCGGCGGCACATTCGATCCGGTGCACCGGGCCCATGTCGCGCTGGCGCATGCGGCGCTGGGCGAACTGCAGCTGGACGAGCTGCGCTGGGTGCCCACAGGCGAGTCGTGGCACAAGGACCGAACCGCCACGCCGGCCGAACACCGCGAAGCGATGGTGCGGCTGGCCATGGCCGGCGAGCCGCGCTTCAGCCTGAGCCGCATCGAGATCGAGCGCCCCGGCCCCAGCTACACGCTGGACACCGTGCGCGCACTGGCCGCCGCAGAGCCGGCCACCGAATGGGTGCTGCTGATCGGCGCCGACCAGTACGCCGCGCTGCACAGTTGGCGCGACTGGCGCACCCTGCTCGGCCTGGTGACGCTGGCCGTGGCCAACCGCCCCGGCGCGGAACGCACGCCCCACCCGGACGTGCAAGCCCACCCGCATCGCGCGGTGCCGCTGCCCATGCTGGACATTTCGTCGACGCAGATCCGCCACCTGGTGAACAGGGGGGCGGACATTTCGCAACTGGTGCCGCCGCAAGTGGCGCGCTATATTGAAACGCACCGCCTCTACCGGAGCTGAACCTGGATATCAAAAAGCTGCAGCGAGCCATCGTCGATGGCCTGGAAGACGTGAAGGCCCAGCACATCGCCGTCTTCAACACCGAGCACCTCAGTTCGATGTTCGAGCGCGTGATCATCGCCTCGGGCACCAGCAACCGCCAGACCAAGGCCCTGGCCGCCAGCGTGCGCGACAGCGTCAAGGGCCGCGGCATGCAGGTGATGAGCACCGAGGGCGAGGACAACGGCGAATGGATCATCGTCGACTGCGGCGCCGCGGTGGCGCACATCATGCAGCCCGCCATCCGCGAGTACTACCACCTGGAAGAGATCTGGGGTGGCAAGTCGGTGAAGATGAAGCTGGGCGCGGTGGACACGAAACTCGTGAAGGCCAGCGAGCCCACGCCGGCGAAGAAGGCGCCTGCCAAGACCGCCGCCAAGAAGGCGCCGGCCAAGAAGGTGGTGGCCAAGCGCGCCGCCGACCAGGCCGCCGCCTACAAGCGCGTGGCGGCCAAGAAGGCGCCCGCCAAGAAAGTGGCCGCCAAGAAGGCGCCCGTGCGCAAGGGCACCTACCGGGCCTGAGCGCGTGAAGCTGCTGGTGGTGGCGGTGGGCCAGCGCCAGCCGGCCTGGGCCGACGAGGCCTATGCCGATTTCGCCAAGCGCTTCCCGCCCGAGATGCGGCTGGAGTTGAAAGCGCTCAAGGCCGAGCCCCGCAGCGGTGGCAAGACCGCCGCGCAATGCATGGCGGCCGAAGCCCAGCGTATCGAGGGCGCCATCCCCAAGGGCGCGCGCCGCGTGCTGCTGGACGAACGCGGCACGCGCCTTTCCACCGCGCAACTGTCACAGCGCGTGCAGGCCTGGCGTGGCGAAGGCCGCGACGTGGCGCTGCTGATCGGTGGCCCCGACGGCATCGATGCGGCGCTCAAGGCCACGGCCGACGAGACGCTGCGCCTGTCCGACCTGACGCTGCCGCACGCCTTCGCGCGCGTGCTGCTGGCCGAGGCGCTGTACCGCGCCGCTTCGCTGCTGGAGGGGCATCCCTACCACCGCGAGTGAGCGGTGGTGTGGGGGCCCCGGAGCCGAAACCCGACCCGTTCTGGACAGGCAAGCCAGGGGGCTGCCGCCCGTGGACAATGCCGCCATGACCACGCACCTCTTCGTCTACCTGGCTTCGCAGAGCCCGCGCCGTGCGCAGTTGATGGACCAGCTGGGTGTGGCGCACCGCCCGCTGGCGCCCGACAAGCACGAAGACGTGGAAGCGCTGGAGGAGGAACGCAGCAACGAGCCGCCCAACGAGTACGTGCGCCGCGTCACCCTCCTCAAGATGAACGCGGCGCGCGCTCGCCTCAAGCGGCGCCGGCTGGCCGACGCGCCCATCCTCTGCGCCGACACCACCGTGGCCCTGGGCCGCCGCATCCTCGGCAAGCCCGAGACCCCCGAACACGCCGCCGAGATGCTGCGCGCGCTGTCGGGCCGCACCCACCGCGTGATGACGGCGGTGGCCATCAGTGTGGGCCGGCAGACCATCATGGACGTGAGCGAATCGCGCGTGCGTTTCGCCGACCTCTCGGAGCGCACCATCCGCCTCTACGTCGACAGCGGCGAGCCCATGGGCAAGGCCGGCGCCTACGCCATCCAGGGCCGCATCGCGGCCTGGATCGCGCACATCGAAGGCAGCCACAGCGGCATCATGGGCCTGCCGCTGCACGAGACCACCACCCTGCTGTCACGCGCCCGCGTGCGGCTCGACCTGTAGAACCCCACCATGCCGACGCAGGACATCCTCATCAACTGGGCGCCGCAGGAAACGCGGGTGGCCGTGGTCGAGAACGGCGCGGTACAGGAACTGCACGTCGAGCGCACGCTCGAACGCGGCCTGGTCGGCAACGTCTACCTGGGCAAGGTGGTGCGTGTGCTGCCCGGCATGCAGAGCGCCTTCATCGACATCGGCCTGGAACGCGCCGCCTTCCTGCACGTGGCCGACCTGCACCCCAGCGGCGCCGTGCCGCGCAGCGCCAGCAACGGCGGCCCGCGCACCGACGCCCCGCTGGTGCCCATCGAGCGCCAGGTCTTCGAAGGCCAGACGCTCACCGTGCAGGTGATCAAGGACGCCATCGGCACCAAGGGCGCGCGCCTGTCGACGCAGGTCAGCATCGCCGGCCGCATGCTGGTGTTCCTGCCGCACGACAACCACATCGGCATCAGCCAGAAGATCGGCAGCCCCGAGCTGCGCGAGCAACTGCGCGCACGTGTCACCACGCTGGCCAGCGTGGGCCTGCCCGAGGGCAAGGACACCGGCGGCTTCATCCTGCGCACCAATGCCGAAGAGGCCACCGACCAGGAACTGGCCGAGGACATCGCCTACCTGCGTCGCGCCTGGGCGCTGATCCGCGAACGCGCGCAGAGCCGGCCGCCCGGCTCGCTGTTGCACCAGGACCTGAGCCTGGCCGAACGCGTGCTGCGCGACCTGGCCACCGAGTCCACCCACAGCATCCGCATCGACAGCAAGCTGCAGTGCGACGCGCTCACCAGCTTCGGCGACACCTACATGCCCGGCGCCGTGGCCAAGCTCGAGCACTACCGCGGCGAGCGGCCCATCTTCGACCTTTTCGGCATCGAGGAAGAGATCGTGCGCGCGCTGGCCCGGCGCGTGGACCTGAAGAGTGGTGGCTACCTCATCATCGACCAGACCGAAGCGCTGACCACCATCGACGTGAACACCGGCGGCTTCGTCGGTGCACGCAACTTCGAGGACACGATCTTCAAGACCAACCTCGAGGCGGCCGGCTCGGTGGCGCGCCAGCTGCGCCTGCGCAACCTGGGCGGCATCATCATCGCCGACTTCATCGACATGCAGCGCGAAGACCACCAGCAGGCCGTGCTGGCCGAACTGCGCAAGCAGCTGGCGCGCGACCGCACGCGCACCACCGTCAGCGGCTTTACGCAGTTAGGCCTGGTGGAGATGACGCGCAAGCGCACGCGCGAGAGCCTGGCCCACATGCTGTGCGAACCCTGCCCCACCTGCCAGGGCCGCGGCCAGGTGAAGACCGCGCGCAGCGTGTGCTACGACATCCTGCGCGAGATCCTGCGCGAGGCGCGCCAGTTCAGCCCGAAGGAATTCCGCGTGGTGGCCAGCGCCGCGGTGGTGGAGATGCTGCTCGACGAAGAGAGCGTGCACCTGGCGGGCCTGAGCGAGTTCATCGGCAAGCCGATATCGCTGAGTGCGGAGCCGACGATGAATCCGGAGCAGTACGACATCGTCTTGCTGTGACACTTCACCCAGCACGCCGGCAGGCGCTCAGATGCGGCCCTGTTGCACCCGCCGGGACAGCTCCGCAGCGCTTTCGCGCCGCTCGCTGTAGCGGTCAACCAGGTAGGGCGAGACGTCCCGCGTGAGCAGCGTGAACTTCACCAGTTCTTCCATCACGTCGACCAGGCGCTCGTAGAAGGCCGAAGGCTTCATGCGGCCGGCTTCGTCGAACTCCTGGTAGGCCTTGGCCACGGAAGACTGGTTCGGGATCGTGACCATGCGCATCCAGCGGCCAAGCACGCGCATCTGGTTGACGGCGTTGAAGGACTGCGAGCCGCCCGAGACCTCCATCACCGCCAGCGTCTTGCCCTGGGTGGGGCGCACCGCGCCCGAGTTGAGCGGGATCCAGTCGATCTGCGACTTCATGATCCCGGTCATCGCGCCATGGCGTTCGGGCGAGGTCCAGACCATGCCTTCGGCCCAGGTGACGGCTTCGCGCAGTTCCTGCACCTTCGGGTGTGTCTCGGGGGCGCCATCGGGCAGCGGCAGGCCGGCGGGGTCGAAGATGCGCACCTCGCCACCCATCGCGCGCAGCAGCCGGGCGCCTTCCAGCGTCAGCAGCTTGCTGTACGAGCGTTCGCGCAGCGAGCCGTAGAGCATCAGGAAACGTGGCGCATGGGTCGAGGTGCCGGCGCCGGCCAGGCGTGTGCCGGCAGGGCGCTCGAACAGCGCCGGGTCGAGCTGGGGCGGCAGGTCTTCGGTGGACGACACGGCGAGCGCGGTGATCTCAGCAGCTGACACGTCCGCCCTTCACCGTGGGCTTGCACGCCGCGCCCTGGCAGCAGTGCGCCGTGAGGTAGTCGATCAGGCCGTTCATCTGCTCGAGGGCCGGCCGGTAGATCAGGTTGCGGCCGATGCGCTCCTGCGACACCAGGCCGGCGTACATCAGCTCCTTCAAATGGAAGGACAGCGTCGATGCGGGCACGTCCAGCGTGGCCGAGAGGGCGCCCGGCGTCATGCCCTCGGGCCCTGCGCCCACCAGCGCGCGGAAGACGCGCAGGCGCATGCCCTGCGACAGGGCGGCCAGTGCGGTGACGGCAGACTTCTCGTCCATAGCAGGTTCTCAGGCGCGCGCCGGCTGCACCGGCGCCGTGGCGAAGTAGCGCTTCTGGAACCATAACGCGATGTGGACGAGGAAGATCATCACCGGCACCTCGACCAGCGGCCCGATCACGGCGGCAAAGGCCGCCCCTGAGTTGATGCCGTAGACGGCGATGGCCACCGCGATGGCCAGCTCGAAGTTGTTGCTGGCTGCGGTGAAGGACAGCGTCACGCTCTTCTCGTAGTTGGCGCCCAGGCGCTTGCTCATGAAGAACGAGAACACGAACATGACCAGGAAGTAGATCAGCAGCGGTATTGCGATGCGCACCACGTCCAGCGGGATGCTCACGATCAGCCGGCCCTTCAGGCTGAACATCACGACGATGGTGAAGAGCAGGGCCACCAGCGTGATGGGCCCGATGCGGGGCACGAACTGCGTGTGGTACCAGTCCTTGCTGACGAAGCGCAGCATGATCACCCGCGTCAGCACGCCGGCGATGCAGGGAATGCCCAGGTAGATGAACACACTCTCGGCGATCTGCCCGATGGAGATGTCCACCACCGAGCCCGACAGGCCGAAGAGCGGCGGCAGCACGGTGATGAAGAGCCAGGCGTAGACGCTGAAGAACAGCACCTGGAAGATCGAGTTGAAGGCCACCAGGCCGGCGGCGTATTCGGTGGAGCCCCTGGCCAGCTCGTTCCAGACGATCACCATGGCGATGCAGCGCGCCAGCCCGATCATGATCAGGCCCACCATGTACTCGGGCTTGTCGTGCAGGAAGACGATGGCCAGCACGAACATCAGCAGCGGCCCGAGGATCCAGTTCTGCACCAGCGACAGGCCCAGCACCCGGCGATCACGGAACACGTCGGGCAGCTCTTCGTAGCGCACCTTGGCAAAGGGCGGGTACATCATCAGCATCAGCCCGATGGCGATGGGCACGTTCGTGGTGCCGACCTGGAAGCGGTTGATGAAGGCTTCGGTGCCGGGCAGCAACCAGCCCAGCGCGACACCGAGCGCCATGGCGGCGAAGATCCAGACCGTCAGGTAGCGGTCGAGGAAAGAGAGCTTGCGGGTCAGGGCAGTCATGGCTGCATGATGGGCTCAGCGCGTGCCGATGTCCTTGATCTCGCGCTGTATCGCCATGCGGTCCAGCGACGCCAGCGGCAGGGCCAGCATGAGCTCGATGCGGCGCTTCAGGATGATGGCGGTGTCCCAGAACAGCTGGGCCTTCTCGTCGTCGGGCCCCTCGAAGGCTGCCGGGTCGGCCACGCCCCAGTGCGCCGTCATCGGCTGGCCCGGCCACACCGGACACACCTCGCCGGCCGCGTTGTCGCAGACGGTGAACACGAAGTCGAGTGTCGGCGCCCCGGCTTGCGCGAACTCCGACCAGTCCTTGCTGCGATAGCCGTCGGTGGGGATGCGCAGGCGCTCGAGCGTCTTCAGCGCCTGCGGGTTAACTTGGCCCGCAGGCTGGCTGCCCGCCGAATAGGCCACGAAGCGGCCACGCCCCAGGCTGTTGAGCAGGCCCTCGGCCATGATCGAGCGCGCCGAGTTGTGCGTGCAGATGAAGAGAACGTTGTAGACCTTCTCGGTCATGGTGGGCTCCTTGGCGCAGACAGTGCATGCAGGGTGGGCAGGGCCAGCGTGATCAGCCAGCACGTGATCAGCAGCGCGGCCGAGCCGCTCAGCGAAAACAGCAGGCCGCCCCACTGGTACAGCAGGCCCGACAGCAGGGTGCCGAAGAAGCGCCCCAGCGCGTTGGCGGCGTAGTAGAAGCCCACGTCCTCGGCCGCCTTCTCGGAGCCGGCATAGGCCAGGATCAGGTAGGAGTGCACCGAGGAATTGACGGCGAAGGCGAAGCCGAACACGCCGAGCCCGGCCACCACCACCCATTCGAGATGCGGCACCTGCGCCGCCACCAGGCCCGCCAGAGCCAGCGGCACCGCGGCCAGCAGCGCCGACCACAGCCGTGCGGCGGGCACCTCGCTGCTCAGGCCGTCGTCGCTGCGCCGCACCAGGGCCGGCGCCAGGGCCTGCACCAGGCCGTAGCCGATGGTCCAGGCGGCGAGAAAACCGCCCACCATCGTGAAGGTCCAGCCCGACGCGTACAGGAACACCGGCACGCCGACCACGAACCACACATCGCGCGCGCCGAACAGCGTCACACGCGCAGCCGCCAACAGGTTGATGCCGCGGTTCTTCGCGAACAGCTCCTTGGCCGACTTCGAGGCCTTGCTCTTGCCCATCAGCGGCGGCACGAACAGCACCACGCCGGCCAGCA
>CAYREA010000196.1:0-8798 GCA_964423075.1 uncultured Rubrivivax sp.
ACAGCCGCGACGCGCTCTACCTGCGCAACTACGGCCAGCTCAACGTGCGCGACGACCTGCTGCGCGTGCCCGGCATGGGCTCGGTGCTGCTGTTCGGCGCCGGCGACTACGCCATGCGCGTCTGGCTCGACCCCGGCAAGCTGGCCGCGCGCGGCCTGACCACGGCGGAGGTGATCGGCGCCATCCGCGAGCAGAACGCGCAGGTGGCAGCCGGCACGGTGGGCGCACCGCCGGTGCCCAAGGGCGTGGAGTTCCAACTCGCCGTCAACACCCAGGGCCGCCTGTCCACCGAGCAGGAGTTCGCCGACATCATCGTGCGCGCCGACCCCGCCACAGGCGGCCTGATCCGCATCCGCGACATCGGCCGCGTGGAACTCTCGGCCAGCACCTATTCGCTGCGCAGCCTGCTCAACAACAAGGAAGCCGCGGCCATCGCCATCTTCCAGGCCCCGGGTTCGAACGCGCTGGCGCTGTCCAACGACGTGCGCAAGACGATGGAGAAGCTGAAGCCCAACTTCCCGCCGGGCATGGACTACAGCATCGTCTACGACCCCACGCGCTTCGTGCAGACCAGCATCGAGAAGGTGGTGGTCACGCTGCTGGAAGCGGTGGCGCTGGTGGTGCTGGTGGTGATCGTGTTCCTGCAGACCTGGCGCGCCTCGGTGATTCCGCTGCTGGCGGTGCCGGTGTCCATCGTCGGCACCTTCGCCTTCCTGCTGATGCTGGGTTATTCGATCAACACGCTGACGCTCTTCGGCCTGGTGCTGGCCATCGGCATCGTGGTCGACGACGCCATCGTGGTGGTGGAGAACGTGGAACGCAACATCGAGCAGGGCCTGTCGGCGCACGACGCCACGGTGAAGGCCATGCGCGAAGTGTCCGGCCCCATCATCGCCATCGCGCTGGTGCTGTGCGCGGTGTTCGTGCCGCTGGCCTTCGTGCCCGGCCTCACCGGCCAGTTCTACAAGCAGTTCGCGGTGACGATCGCCATCAGCACGGTGATCTCGGCCTTCAACTCGCTGACGCTGAGCCCGGCCCTTTCCGCGCTGCTGCTGCGCCCGCACGACGCCCCCAAGGACGCGCTGACGCGCGGCATGGACAAGCTCTTCGGGCCGTTCTTCCGCGTCTTCAACCGTGTCTTCAACCGCGCGAGCAACGGCTACCGCAACGGCGTGGGCCGCGTGGTGCAGCGCAAGACCATCTCGCTGGTGGTCTATGCCGTGCTGCTGGGTGGGGCGGGCCTGCTGTTCACCCGCATCCCCGGTGGCTTCGTGCCGGCGCCCGACAAGCAGTACCTGATCGGCATCGCACAGCTGCCGGCGGGTGCTTCCATCGAGCGCACCGACGCCGTGATCCGCCAGATGAGCGACATCGCGCTGGAGGTGCCGGGCATCGTCGACTCGGTGGCCTTCCCGGGCCTGTCGATCGCCGGCTTCTCGGCCGCGCCCAACGAAGGCATCGTGTTCTTCGGCCTGGCCGACTTCGACAAGCGCACCGACCCGAGCATGAGCAAGGGCGCGATCCTGGGCCAGGTGAACGGCGCCATCCAGCAGATCCAGGGAGCGCGCATGTTCGTCGTGCCGCCGCCCGCGGTGGACGGCCTGGGCAATGCCGGCGGCTTCAAGATCCAGGTGCAGGACCGCGGCGGACTCGGTGAACAGGCCCTGTTCGGTGCAGTGTGGGGCACGCTGGGGCAGGTGTACGGCAACCCGAAGTCCAGCATCGGCACGCCCTACTCCACCTACGACATCAACGTGCCGCAGCTGTACGCACAGGTCGACCGCACGCGTGCCAAGCAGATGGGCATCAACCTGTCGGACATCTACGACACGATGCAGGTGAACCTGGGCTCGCTCTACGTCAACGACTTCACCAAGTTCGGCAAGACCTACCAGGTGGTGGTGCAGGCCGACGCGCCCTTCCGCAGCGACGCCTCGGCCATCACCAATCTGAAGACGCGCAACGCCGCCGGCGAGATGGTGCCGCTGGGTGCGCTGATGAAGGTGGAGCCCACCTTCGGCCCGACGCGGGTGACGCGCTACAACGGCTTCCCCTCGGCCGACATCAACGGCGCGGCCAACTTCGGCTTCTCGTCGGGCCAGGCCGAGGCCGAGATCGAAGGCCTGCTGCAGCGCACGCTGCCGCGCGGCATGAGCTACGAGTGGACCGAGCTCACCTATCAAGACCGCCTGACGCGCGACTTCGCCGTGCCCGGCACCAACCTGAAGGTGCCGACGCTGGCCGCCGTGCTGGCGATCTCGGTGCTGCTGGTGATCCTGGTGCTGGCCGCGCAGTACGAGAGCTGGAGCCTGCCGATGGTGATCGTGATGATCGTGCCCATGGGCATCCTGTCGGCGCTGTTCGGGGTGTGGATCTCGAGTTTCCCGCCTTTCATGCAGCCGGGTGACCTGAACATCTTCACGCAGGTGGCGCTGGTGGTGCTGGTGGGGCTGGCGTGCAAGAACGCCATCCTGATCGTCGAGTTCGCCAAGGAGCTGGAAGACCAGGGCCAGTCGCTGTTCGACGCCATCACCACGGCCTGCCGCATGCGGCTGCGCCCGATCCTGATGACCTCCATCGCCTTCTGCGCCGGCGTGATCCCGCTGATCCTGGGCACCGGCGCCGGCAGCGAGATGCGCCGCGCCATGGGCATCGCGGTGTTCTCGGGCATGTTGGGCGTGACGCTGTTCGGCATCTTCCTGACGCCGGTTTTCTATGCCCTGCTGCGCGACCGCCGTGCCAAGCGCCAATTGCTGGCGCCGGTGCCGGTGGTGCAGCCCCTCACCGAAGGAGAGATGCGATGAGCCGCATCCCGTTGTTGACACCCCTGGCCCTGGCCCTGGCTCTCGCCGGCTGCGCGGCCGTGGGGCCGGACTACAAGAAGCCGGCGACGGCGCTGGACACCACCTTCATCACTGCCGGCAGCAGCGCCGCCAACAGCCAGCCGGTGGCCGCCGACATCGCGAGCTTCTGGCGCGGTTTTGGCGATGCCAAGCTGACGGCGCTGGTCGAGCGTGGCCTGGCCGCCAACGGCGACGTGCGCATCGCCGCCGCACGGCTGCAGGAAGCGCGTGCCAACCTGGACGAAGCCGATGCCGCACAACGGCCGGGCCTCGGCATCGACACCAGCGTGCAGCGCGCCATCCGCCCCATCACGCAGCAACCCGGCGCGTCGCGCAGCGCGCGCACCGGCAACACCTACGACGCCAGCTTCGTGGCCAACTGGGAGCTCGACCTGTTCGGCCGCCTGCGCCGCGGCAGCGAAGCGGCGACGGCTCAAGTTGAGGCCGGCCAGGCCGGTGTGGGCGCGGCGCAGACCGCGGTGGCCGCCGAGGTGGCGCGTTACTACCTGGAACTGCGCGGCCTGCAGCAGCGCCTGCGCGTCACCGAAGAGAGCCTGGTGAACCAGCGCGATGCGCTGCGCATCACGCAGGCGCGCTTCGACAACGGGCGCGGCACCCAGCTCGACCTGGCGCGCGCGCGTGGCCTGGTGGCCAGCACCGAAGCGGGCCTGCCTTCGCTGCAGAACGCCATCGAACGCAGCGTGTTCCGCCTGGCCACGCTGACGGCGCAGGCGCCGCGTGCGTTGCTGGCGGAACTTGCGGCGCCGGCGCCGCTGCCGACATTGCCCGTGACGGACCTGGCCACGCTGCCCGCCGGCACGCCGGAACAATGGCTGCAGCGGCGGCCGGACCTGATCGCGGCCGAGCGCCAGCTGGCCGCCTCCACGGCCGGCATCGGCATCGCCAAGAGCGAGCTGTACCCGCGCATCTCGCTGTCGGGCCTGCTGGGCCTGAACGCGGCCACCTTCAGCAACCTGGGCAAGAGCGAATCGGCGCGCTATTCACTCGGCGCCGGGCTGACCTGGACGCCTTTTGATCTGGGCAGCATCCGTTCGCGCATCCGCGCCAGCGAGGCGCGCCAGCAGCAGAGCCTGGCCAACTTCGAACAGAGCGTGGCGCTGGCGCTGGAAGAGACCGAAGGTGCCTTCAGCAGCTACACACGCAACGCCCAGCGCGCGGCCAAGCTCGACGAGGCCACACGCGCTGCCGACGAGGCCACGCAGCTGGCGCGCAAGCGCTTCGAAGCCGGCGTCACCGACTTCCTGGCCGTGCTGGACGCCGAGCGCGAGCTGCTGGCCAACCGCGACCAGCAGGTGCAGGCCCAGGTGGGCACGGCCACCGCCCTGGTGGCGGTGTACCGCGCACTCGGCGGCGGCTGGGCCGCGCCGGCACTGACGACCGCGGCGCGCTGAAGAAGCGCGCGGCCACGGCGCTTCAGCCGCGGCCGTGCGGGGCCGTCCAGTCGGGCAAGGGCCCGAGCGGCACGATGCCGTTCGGGTTCAGCTTGCCCATGCTGCCCCAATAGCCCAGGCGGATGGCTTCGTGGTCGACGGTGGCTGCAATGCCGGGCCATTGGTACAGGGCGCGCGCATAGGGCCACAGGTGGGGGTAGTCCACCAGCCGCTTCAGGTTGCACTTGAAGAGGCCGTGGTAGACGGCGTCGAAACGCAGCAGCGTGGGGAAGAGGCGCCAGTCGGCCTCGGTGGGCCGCTCGCCCACCAGATACCGGTGCTCGGCGAGGTGTTGATCGATCTGGTCCAGCGCCGTGAACAGGCGCAGCACCGCTTGCTCGTGAGCGTGCTGCCCGGTGGCGAATCCGGCTCCGTACACCCCTTCGTTGACCTCCCGCTGGATCAGCGCGTTCCAGCGTTCGATCTCCGTTCGCAGGGGCAGCGGGTACAGGTCCACGCCGGGGTGTCGCGCGTGCAGGTCGAAGGCCTGGCCGAACATGCGCAGGATCTCCGTCGACTCGTTGTTGACGATGGTCTCGTGCACCGTGTCCCACAGCACCGGCACGGTGATGCGGCCCGCGTAGCCGGGCGCGGCGCGCTGGTACAGCTGGCGCAGGTGGGTGGCGCCGTACAGCGGGTCGGGCCGCTCGGGCGCGAAGGTCCAGCCCTCGCCTTCCTTCAGCGCGTGGTGCAGGGCCGTGACGCCGATGGCGTCTTCCAGCCCCTTGAGTGCGCGGCCGATCAGCGTGCGCTGGGCCCAGGGGCAGCCGCGCATCACGTAGAGGTGGTAGCGGCCGCGTTCGGGCCGGAAGCGCGCAGCGGGTGCGTGGCTCACCGTGTCGCGGAACTGCGAACGCACGATGTGGTGGGCGCCGTCGCTGCCGGCGCGGGTGGACGTGGACATGGGCGGGCTCCGGCGGCTCACTGAGGGGCCCGCATGCTGGCGCCGCCGCGGCGGCCGGTCTTGTAGCTTTGCGCCAGCCTGCTCAGTGCAGCTTCACGTGCGGCTCGGTGCGCCGCACGATCAGGCGCGCCAGCGTGTCGAGCGTCACCTTGGTCCAGCCGTGCAGCGCCAGTTCGTGCATCTTGTACAGCGACAGGTACATCAGCTTGGCGAACAGGCCTTCCACCATCAGCGAGCCGCCGATCAGCCCGCCCATCATGCTGCCCACGGTGCTGAACTCGCCCAGGCTCACGAGGGAGCCGAAGTCGCGGTAGCGGTAGTCGCGCAGCGGCTGTCCCGTCAGGCGCCGCTGGATCTGCCCCAGCATGTGGCTGGCCTGCTGGTGCGCGGCCTGTGCGCGCGGCGGCACGGTGGGCACCGCGTCGCCCGCACCTCGCAGCGGGCCGGGCGCATCGGGCCAGGGGCAGGCGGCGCAGTCGCCCAGGGCGAAGATGTTGTCGTCGCCGGTGCACTGCAGCGTGGGCTTCACCACCAGCTGGTTGATGCGGTTGGTCTGCAGGCCGCCGATGTCCTTCAGGAAATCGGGCGCCTTCACGCCGGCGGCCCAGACGATCAGTTCGGCCGGCAGCACGCGGCCATCGGCCAGCCGCACGGCGCCCGCTTCCACCGCCGCCACGCGGGCGTTGGTGAGCACCTTCACGCCCAGTTCGGTGAGCAGCTTCTCGGTGGCCTTGGACAGCCGCTCGGGCAGCACCGGCAGCACGCGCGGCGCGGCTTCGATGACGCTGACCTGGATGTCCTTGTCCGCATCCACGCGGTCCAGCCCGTAGGCCACCACCTCGCGCGTGGTGCGGTGCAGTTCGGCCGCCAGCTCCACGCCGGTGGCGCCGGCGCCGATGATGGCCACGTGCAGTTGCTCAGGCCGCAGCGGCTCGGCCTGCGCATGGGCGCGGATGCAGGCGTTGACCATGCGCTGGTGGAAGCGTTCGGCATCCGCCGCCGACTCCAGCCGCAGCGCGTGCTGCGCCACGCCCGGTGTACCGAAGTCGTTCGTCTGGCTGCCCACCGCGATCACCAGGGTGTCGTAGGGCACCCGCCGCTCGGGCGTGACGGGCCGGCCTTCGTCGTCGAAGGTGGGCGCCACCAGCACCTCGCGGCGTTCGCGGTCGAGGCCGACCATCTCACCCACGCGGTAGCGGAAGTGGTGCCAGTGGCCCTGCGCCAGGTAGCCCACCTCGTGGTCGCTCATGTCCATGCTGCCGGCGGCGATCTCGTGCAGCTTGGGCTTCCACACGTGGGTGCGTGTCTTCTCGATCAGCGTCACTTCGGCTCGGCCACGGCGGCCGTAGCGGTCACCGGCGCGGGTGGCCAGTTCCAGGCCACCGGCACCACCGCCGACGATGACGATGCGATGGGCAGGCTGTGCGGCGGGCTTGATGGCGGGGTCCTTGGCCGGTGTGCCGGCTCGGCCCCGAGTGTATGCAGAGCTTGCCGCGCCGCTTCAGGCCGCCAGGGCCACCGCCGCGCTGCCGCAGCGCGCCGCGCCGGCGCAGCCGTGGCAATGCCGCGCGGCTTGTTCGACGAAGGCCTGCTGCGCACAGTCCAGGCAGGCGCCGCAGGCGGTGCCCACGCGCAGGCTGTCCTGCAGGGCGTCGAAGTCGGGGCAGCCGGCAGCGGCTTCGCGCGCGATGTCGCGGTCGCTGACCCGGTGGCAGATGCAGATGATCATGCAGATACTTTACTGCGAATCATTCCTATTCGCAACCCATACTGTAGCGATTCCCTGTGGCCCCGTCACGCGGCCCCGCGGATAGCCCCGAGAATCGATCAACGCTTCGAGAAACAAAGGAAACCCATGAAAGGCGACGCCCAGGTCATCGCGTACCTCAACGCCCAGCTCAAGATGGAACTCACGGCCATCAACCAGTACTTCCTGCATGCCCGCATGCTGAAGAACTGGGGTTTCGAGCGCATGGCCAAGCACGAGTACGAAGAGTCGATCGAGGAGATGAAACACGCCGACAAGCTGGTCGAGCGTGTGCTCACCCTCGAAGGCCTGCCCAACCTGCAAGACCTGGGCAAGCTGCTGATCGGCGAGAACGCCGTCGAGACCATGCAGTGCGACCTGAAGGTGGAGATCGCCTCGCAAGTGCACCTGAAGGACGCCATCGCGCACTGCGAGAGCGTGCGCGACTACGTCAGCCGCGAGCTGCTGGAAGGCATCCTCGAAGACACCGAAGAGCACATCGACCACCTGGAAACCCAGCTCGAACTGGTGGCCAAGGTGGGTGAGCCGAACTACCTGCAGACGCAGATGGGCGGTGGCTCCTAGCTAGAACGGCTCGGTGTCCACCTCGGTCTGGCTCTGCGCGCCGTAGCGGTTGCCGGAGATCGCCTGCGGTGCGAAGAGCGCATCGAGCGCGGCCATCACTTCGGGCGTCAGCATCACCGCGGCCGCGCCCAGGTTCTCGCGCAGATGGGCGCGGCTCGTGGTGCCGGGAATCGGAATCACATGCCTACCGCGCGCCAGCAGCCAGGCCAGTGCCAGTTGCGCTGGCGTGCAGCCGGCCTCGCGCGCCAGCGCTTCGTAGGGCGGCAGCAGCTTCAGGTTGGCGGTGTAGTGCGCCGGCTCGAAGCGCGGCATGCTGCGGCGGATGTCCTTCGCGTCCAGGCCTGCCACGTCGCGCAGCGCGCCCGTGAGGTAGGCGCGCGCCACCGGGCTGAAGGCGACGAAGGCGGCGCCGATGTCGCGGCAGGCGTCCAGCACGGCGATCTCGGGGTTGCGCGTCCACAGCGAGTACTCGGTCTGCACCGCGGCGATGGGAAACACCGCATGCGCCTTCTTCAGCGTGGCGGCGCCCACCTCGCTCAGGCCGATGGCCCGCACCTTGCCCTGTTCCACCAGGCGCGACATCGCACCCACGCTGTCCTCGATGGGCACGGCCTTGTGCCAGCGGTGCAGGTAGTAGAGGTCGATGGTGTCGGTCTGCAGGCGCTTGAGGCTCTCTTCGCAGTCGCGGCGTATGGCCTCGGGCCGGCCGTCGATCACCCGCTGCAGCGCACCACCCGGCCCCACCGGCTGGCCTGCCATGCCGCCCTTGCTGCACAGCACGATGCGGCTGCGGTGGGCCTTGAGCACGCGGCCCACCAGGGTTTCGTTGGCGCCGAAGCCGTACAGCGCGGCGGTATCGAAGAGCGTCACGCCCTGGTCCAGCGCATCGAGCAGCAGCGCCTCGGCCTGGTCGGCCGGCGGCGACGCCCCGTAGGCATGGCTCAGGTTCATGCAGCCCAGGCCGATCTCGGCCACCTGCCAGGGCCCGATGCGCCGCTGCTTCATGTGAGTTGCTGTTCCAGCTGGTGCAGCACCTCGTAGCAAGGCAGCACCTGCGCCACGCTGCCGTTGGGTTCGCGCCCTTCCTGGATGGCGGCGAAGAACTCGCGGTCCTGCAGCTCGATGCCGTTCATGGAGACCGCGACCTTCGAGACATCAAGCTTTTCTTCCTTGCCGTTGAACAGGTCGTCGTAGCGAGCGATGTAGGTGCCGCTGTCGCCGATGTAGCGGAAGAAGGTGCCGAGCGGGCCGTCGTTGTTGAAGCTCAA
>CAYREA010000197.1:0-8647 GCA_964423075.1 uncultured Rubrivivax sp.
GCAGCAGCGCGCGCATCTCGGCCGGGGCCATCCAGTTGTTGGTGGGGCCGGCGTCGTCCTTCTGCTCGCTGCAGATGAAGGTGCGGTCTTCCACGCGCGCCACGTCGGACGCATCGCTGCGCGCCAGGTAGCTGTTGGGGCGCAGTTCGGGGTTCAGCTTCATCAGCGTGCCGGCGGCGACGAGCTGCTCGCACAGGCGCTGGTACTCGGCTTCGCTGCCGTCGCACCAGTAGACATCGGTGGCTTCGGTCAGCGCGGCGACTTGCGCCACCCATTCCACCAGGCGCGCATGTTTGACATACGCGGGCACGTTCAGGCGCAAGCCTTCCAGCACGGGACGGTTCATCGGATCTCCAATCATGACAATGGCAATGCAAGAAGCGGAATTGGGCGAACGCCGCGTCGCTGCAACCACCATCACGACGCTCGCCGAAGTCCGCGCTGCCGGCCCGAAGGTGGCAGGGGGAAGCGATTGTCGGAGCAATGTAATCGCCCTGTAACCACCGGCCCGCAGGGGGCCATGCGGATTCGGTATGACCTAATGCACGCCGGGGCCCGCGGGCGTAAGCCCAAGTTGAACCAGGTCAAGAAGTCGGGTTACAGCCAGGTACGACAGCGCTTGGGCCGTGCTTGCGGGAATCATGTCGAGGCCGCGGCAGCCTGACTTGCGGAAGTCGACGGTTTCCCCCTTCAGCGTTGGCGCAGACCCAGCGCCATCACCGTCGCCACCACGAGCAGCGCGCCGCCGAGTTGATGAAGCCCCAGGTGCTGCCCCAGCAGCAGCCAGGCCAGGCCCATCGCCACCACCGGCTCGATGCTCAGCACGGGTGAGCTACCCACCACCCCCAGGCGTGGCAGCACGGTGAACAGGGCCGTGATGGCGCCGCCGTACAGCAGGCTCATGGCGGCCAGCGCCCACCAGCCGGTGGCGTCTGCCGGCCACAGCGGCCCGTGGCTTGCCCATGTCGCGCCAGCGGCGATCGCTCCAGCGACCAGCAGCGTGGCGGCGCTGCGCAGGCGCCCGTCCAGCGCGGCCACTTCATGCTGCGTCAACACCAGCGCCAGAGCGTACAGAGAAGCCGCTGCGAGGGCGGTGCCCACACCCAGCGCGAATTGCATCCCGTCGGCGGCCGACGCGCTGCCCGCCGGCGGCACGGCCGAATCCAGTGCCAGCGCAAGGCCGGCCAGGATGACGGGCATCGCCCACAGCACCGCGCGGCCGGGCCGGTCGCCATACAGCAGCCTGGCGGCCAGCGCGATCCACAACGGGTAGGTGTTGAATGCGAGCACCGCGAGCCCGACCGGGATCTGCCGAACGGCGCCGTACAGGCACAGGCTCTGCGCGGCCAGCAGCGCGCCGATGCCGGCGAGCGCGCGGCCCTGCCGCGGGGTGACCCTGGTGGACACGCGGCACCAGGCACACAGCGCGCCCACCGCAGCGGCAGTGGCAAAGCTGCGCACCGCCACCGCCGTGGGCACGCTGGTGCCGTGGTCGAGGGTGACGCGTGCCGCGATCACGCTGCCGCCGAGCAGGCCGGCCAGCAGCAACAGGGTGGCGAAGGCCGCCGGGGCGGCCGGGTGTGCGCGCGGAGTCATCGCTGCCTGCTCCTGGAACAAGCGCAGACGATCACGCCGCGCGCATGCCAGCGTCTTGAAGGTTCACGACGACTTGCGCTGCCGCAGGCCGTTTCTGTCAGCAGCGGTGTGCCGGGCAGCCCGGCACGAGGATCACGATTTCAAGCCGAACCTCATCCAGCCCTTGATGGGACACCCTGGCGTCAGGGCTGGCTGGCGTTCGACACCAGCATTGGGTAGTCCGTGTAGCCGGCGGCGCCGCCGCCGTAGAAGGTGGTCCGGTCGGGCTCGTTGAGCGGCGCACCCGCGCGCAGGCGCCGGCCGAGATCGGGGTTGGCGATGAAGGCCTTGCCGAAGGCCACCAGGTCGGCGCGGCCGCTGGCCACGGCGTCCAGGGCCATGGCGCGGTCGTAGCCGTTGTTCACCATCCAGGCACCCTTGAACAGGCGGCGCAGCGCGGCGTAGTCGAAGGGCGCGATGTCGCGCGCACCGCCCGTGGCCCCTTCCACCAGGTGCAGGTAGGCCAGGTTCAGCGGCGCCAGCTCGCGCACGGCGTGTTCGAACAGCGCCTGCGGGTTGCTGTCCAGCCCCGCGTCGTTGGCCGGCGTCAGCGGCGACAGGCGCAGGCCGGTGCGGCCGCCGCCGATGGCACCCGCCACCGCGCGCATCACCTCCAGCAGCAGGCGCACACGGTTCTGGATGGGGCCACCGTAGGCATCGGTGCGGTCGTTGATGCTGTCGCGCAGGAACTGCTCGATCAGGTAGCCGTTGGCACCGTGCACCTCCACGCCGTCGAAACCGGCCTCCATCGCGTTCAACGCGGCGCGGCGGTAGTCGTCGACGATGCCCGGGATCTCGTCGGTACGCAGCGCACGCGGTGCGCTCACCGGCTCGAAGGCGCCGCCGACATAGGTCTTGCCGTTGGCGCGGCGTGCCGTGCTGGACACCGGCGCCTGCCCGCCCGGCAGCAGCGACACATGCGAAATGCGGCCGACGTGCCACAGCTGCACCACGATGCGCCCGCCGCGCTCGTGCACGGCGCGCGTGACGGCCTTCCAGCCCGCCACCTGCTCGGCGCTGTGGATGCCGGGTGTGTCCTGGTAACCATGCCCCAGCGGGCTGATCGGCGTGGCTTCGGTGATCAGCAGCCCGGCCCCGGTGGCGGGGTTGGCGCGCTGGGCGTAGTACTCAGCCATCAAGGGCGTGGGCACGTTGCCGGCGCCAGCGCGGTTGCGGGTGAGCGGGGCCATCACGATGCGTGTGGCCAGCTCGATGTCGCCGAGGCGCAGGGGGTCGAAGAGGGTGGTCATGCACAGAAGACTAGCCGGCATCGGGTTTTCCGGGCTGATGCATGGCAAAGTCGATCCATGCTTGCTTATCGCCACGCCTTCCACGCCGGCAACCATGCCGATGTGCTCAAGCACACCGTGCTCGCCCAGGTGCTGCAGCACATGAACCTGAAGGACAAGGGCTGGCGCTACGTCGACACCCACGCCGGCGCCGGCGGTTATTCGCTGCAGGGCGACTACGCCCAGAAGAAGGCCGAGTACGCACAAGGCATCGGCCCGCTGTGGAACCGCGACGACCTGCCCGAGCCGCTGCTGCTGCTGAAGGACCTGGTGCGCGGCTTCAACCTCGGCCCCGAACTGCGGCAGTACCCCGGCTCACCCGCGATCGCGCGGGCCTTGATGCGCGAGCAGGACCAGCTGCGCCTGTTCGAGATGCACCCCACCGACCACAAGATCCTGGCCGACTACCTGGGCAACGAGCCCGGTGTCGAGGTGAAGATGGCCGACGGCTACGCCTGCCTGAAGTCGACGCTGCCGCCGCCCACGCGGCGCGGCGTGGTGCTGATCGACCCGCCCTACGAGATCAAGACCGACTACGTCCGCACGCTGGGCGCCTTGCGCGAAGCGCTGGAGCGTTTTGCCGACGCCGTGGTCATCGTCTGGCTGCCGCAGCTGCAGCTGGTGGAAGCCACGCAGCTGCCGCAGCGGCTGAAGGCCGCGGCCGATGCCGGCGCCAAGAAGGGCTGGCTGCATGCGCGGCTGACCGTGGCCCAGGCCGACGCGCGCGGTTACGGCATGCTGGGCAGCAGCGTGTTCGTGGCCAACCCGCCGCACACACTGCATGGCGCGCTGCAGCCGGTGCTGCCTTTCCTGGCGCGCGAGCTGGCGCAGTTCGACGGGGCCAAGAGCGCGCTGGATCGGTCGGGCAAGGCCTGAGCAGGCGGCTCGGTCAGTCCACCCCGCGCGCCCTGTCGGCGTGGAACTGCGCACGCCAGGCGTCGAAGCGGCCTTCGTCCAGCGCCTGCCTCACCTCGCGCATCAGGTTCACGTAGAAGTGCAGGTTGTGGATGCTGGCCAGCATCGGCGCCAGCATCTCGCCACAGCGTTCCAGGTGGTGCAGGTAGGCGCGGCTGAAGCCGCTGCAGGTGTGGCAGGTGCAGGTGGGGTCGAGCGGGCGTTCGTCCTCACGGTGCTTGGCGTTGCGGATCTTCAGGTCGCCAAAGCGCGTGAACAGGTGGCCGTTGCGCGCGTTGCGGGTGGGCATCACGCAGTCGAACATGTCCACGCCGTCGGCCACGCCCTGCACCAGGTCTTCGGGCGTGCCCACGCCCATCAGGTAGCGCGGCTTCCCCGCCGGCAGGCGGTGCGGCGTGTGGGCCATCACGCGCAGCATCTCTTCCTTGGGCTCGCCCACGCTCACGCCGCCGATGGCATAACCGGGCAGGTCGAGTTCCACCAGCGCAGCGAGCGACTCCTCGCGCAGGTGCTCGAACATGCCGCCCTGCACGATGCCGAAGAGCGCGTTGCGGTTCTCCAGCCGCGCGAACTCGTCCTTGCTGCGCCGCGCCCAGCGCGCGCTGAGTTCCATCGAGGCGCGCGCTTCGGCCTCGGTGGTGATGCGGCCGGCCGTTTCGTAGGGCGTGCACTCGTCGAACTGCATCACGATGTCACTGTCCAGCACGGTCTGGATCTGCATGCTCACTTCGGGCGTCAGGAAGAGGCGGTCGCCGTTGATGGGCGAGGCGAACTTCACGCCCTCTTCGCTGATCTTGCGGCCCTTGCCGTCGGCACCGGCCAGGCTCCACACCTGGAAGCCGCCACTGTCGGTGAGCATGGGGCGGCCCCAGGCCTCGAAGCGGTGCAGGCCGCCGAAACGGCGTATCACGTCCAGCCCCGGGCGCAGCCACAGGTGAAAAGTGTTGCCCAGGATGATCTGCGCGCCCATCTCTTCCAGCGAACGCGGCAGCACACCCTTGACCGTGCCGTAGGTGCCCACGGGCATGAAGACCGGGGTCTCGACCACACCGTGGTTCAGGGTCAGGCGCCCGCGGCGCGCGCGGCCGTGGGTCTTCAGCAGTTCGAAATTCAGCATGCGCGGCGTTGTAGCAGCATCGCGTCGCCGTAGCTGAAGAAGCGGTAGCGTGACTCCACCGCGTGGCGGTAGAGCGCGCGAACATGCTCCAGGCCGCTGAAGGCGCTCACCAGCATCAGCAGCGTGCTCTTGGGCAGGTGGAAGTTGGTGACCAGCACGTCGACCACGCGGAAGCTGAAGCCGGGCGTGATGAAGAAGTCGGTCTCGCCGCGGAACGGCGCCAGCGTGCCGCCGCGGGCGGCGGATTCCAGCGCGCGCAGCGTGGTCGTGCCCACGCTCACGATGCGGCCGCCGGCGGCGCGCGTGGCCTGGATGGCGGCCACCGTGACCTCGCTCACCTCGAACCATTCGCTGTGCATGCGGTGTTCCGCGATGCGCTCCACCCGCACCGGCTGGAACGTACCGGCGCCCACGTGCAGCGTGACGGCGGCGCTGGCCACGCCACGCGCGCGCAGCGCCGCCAGCAGCGCTTCGTCGAAGTGCAGCGCGGCCGTCGGTGCGGCCACGGCGCCGGGCCGGGCGGCGAAGACGGTCTGGTAGCGCGCGGCGTCTTCTGCGTTGTCGGCATGCGTGATGTAGGGCGGCAGCGGCACATGGCCGTGGCGCTCCAGCAGCACCAGCGGATCGTGCGGGAAGCGCAGGTGGAAGAGCGAGTCCTCGGGCCCGGTGCGGCCCAGCACTTCGGCGTCGAAGGCGTCGGCGAAGCGCAGCAGGCTGCCCGGCCGCGGCGACTTGCTGGCGCGTACATGGGCCCAGACCTCATGCCCCGGCAGCACGCGCTCCACCAGCGCCTCGACGGCGCCGCCGGTGGGCTTTTCGCCCAGCAGGCGCGCCTTGATCACGCGGGTGTCGTTGAAGACCAGCAGGTCGCCGGGCTGCAGCAGCGTGGGCAGTTCGCGGAACACGCGGTCTGCCGGCAGCGCACCAGTGCCGTCGAGCAGGCGCGAGGCGCTGCGTTCGGCGGCGGGGTGCTGCGCGATCAGCTCGGGCGGCAGCGTGAAATCGAAGTCGGCGAGGCGGAGCTCGGAATGATGTTCTGTGTTCATGCTTCAGGCTGTACCGGCCTGGGAGGCAAGGAAGGTCAAAATTGTTCCATGCCCGACGCTCCGGCGCCGCCCCCGGCGCGCAAGGCCCCAGAGAACAAGTTGTCCGCGCCCGCCCGGGCGATGCACAAGCTCGGCCTGGTGCGCGACATCGACATCGCGCTGCACCTGCCCATGCGCTACGTCGACGAGACGCAGCTGGTGCCCATAGCCAGCCTGCGCGACGGCTCCACCGGCCAGGTTCAGGGCGTGGTGCGCGAATGCCGCGTCGAGACGCGTTCGCGCCGCCAGCTGGTCGTGCACCTGGCCGATGACACTGGCGAGCTGGTGCTGCGGCTGCTCAACTTCTACCCCTCGCACCAGAAGACCCTGGCCGTGGGCCAGACCGTGCGGGCGCGCGGCGAGGTGCGCGTGGGCTTCTTCGGGCGCGAGATGGTGCACCCCGAGTTCCGCGCCGTGGCGCCCGACGCGCCGCTGCCCGCCGCGCTGACGCCGGTCTACCCGGCCAGCGCACAGCTGCCGCAAGCCTACCTGCGCAAGGCCGTGGCCTCGGCACTGGCGCGCGCGCCACTGGGCGAGCTGCTGCCCCCCGATGCCGTGCCGGCCAGCCTGCCGCCGCTGCGCGACGCCTTGCTGCTGCTGCACCACCCCGGGCCCGAACTCGACCCCGGCACGCTGGAAGACCACAGCCATCCAGCCTGGCAGCGGCTAAAGTTCGAGGAGCTGCTGGCCCAGCAGCTCTCACAGGCCGAGGCCCAGGCCGAGCGCGCCACGCTCTCGGCGCCGGTGCTGAAACCCGGCCCGCTGACGGCCCAGCTGCTGCAGGCCCTGCCCTTCACGCTCACCGCCGCCCAGGCGCGCGTGGTGGCCGAGATCAAGGGCGACATCGCGCGGCCGCTGCCCATGCACCGCCTGCTGCAGGGCGACGTGGGCTCGGGCAAGACCGTTGTGGCCGCACTCGCCGCCACCGCCGCCATCGACGCCGGCTGGCAGTGCGCGCTGATGGCGCCCACCGAGATCCTGGCCGAGCAGCACTTCCGCAAGCTGGTGGGCTGGCTGCAGCCGCTGGGTATCACCGTCGCTTGGTTGACCGGCAGCCGCAAGGGCAAGGCGCGCAATGCGATGGTGGCGCAAGTGGCCAGCGGCGAGGCCATGCTGGTGGTGGGCACGCACGCGGTGATCCAGCAGGACGTGGTGTTCGCGCGCCTGGGCCTGGCGGTGGTGGACGAACAGCACCGCTTCGGCGTCGCGCAGCGCCTGGCCTTGCGCAAGAAGCTGGACGAACAGGCGCTGGAGCCGCACCTGCTGATGATGTCGGCCACGCCCATTCCGCGCACGCTGGCCATGAGCTACTTCGCCGACCTGGACGTGAGCACCATCGACGAGTTGCCGCCGGGCCGCACGCCGGTGGTGACGAAACTCTTCGCCGACGGCAAACGCGACGCGGTGATCGCCCGCATCGCCGCCGAAGTGGGCCAGGGCCGGCAGGTCTACTGGGTCTGCCCGCTGGTGGAGGAAAGTGAACACCTGGATCTGCAGAACGCCACCGCCACCCACGCCGAGCTGATGGCGGCGCTGCCCGGCACGCTGGTGGGCCTGCTGCACGGCCGCATGAAGCCGGCCGAGAAGGCGGCCGTGATGCATCTCTTCACCAGCGGCGAGATGAAACTGCTGGTGGCCACCACCGTCATCGAGGTGGGCGTGGACGTGCCCAATGCCAGCCTGATGGTGATCGAACATGCGGAGCGTTTCGGCCTGGCCCAGCTGCACCAGCTGCGCGGGCGCGTGGGCCGCGGCGCGGTGGCCAGTGTGTGCGTGCTGCTCTACACCGCGCCGCTGTCGCCCACCGGCAAGGCGCGCCTGAAGGCGATGGCCGAGACGACGGACGGCTTCGAGATCGCGCGCCGCGACCTCGACATCCGCGGCCCGGGCGAGTTCATGGGCGCACGCCAGAGCGGCGATGCGCTGCTGCGTTTTGCCGACCTGGCCGAAGACTCGGCCCTGCTCGAACGCGCCCGCGCGGTGGCGCCGCGCCTGCTGGCCCAGCACCCGCAGGCCGCTCGCGCCCACGTGCAGCGCTGGCTGGCCAGCAAGGCCGAGTTCCTCAAGGCCTGAGTTCGCCACAATCGCGCCCATGACCCTGACCGAGCTCAAGTACATCGTGGCCGTGGCGCGCGAGAAGCATTTCGGCCGCGCCGCCGAGGCCTGTTTCGTCTCGCAGCCCACGCTGTCGGTGGCGATCAAGAAGCTGGAAGAAGAGCTGGACGTGAAGCTCTTCGAGCGCGGCGCCAGCGAGGTGAGCACCACGCACCTGGGCGAGCAGATCGTGCGCCAGGCGCAGCAGGTGATCGAGCAGGCGGCAGCCATCAAGGAGATCGCCAAGCGCGGCAAGGACCCGGTGAGCGGCCCGCTGCGCCTGGGCATCATCTACACCATCGGCCCCTACCTGCTGCCCGACCTGGTGAAGCAGGCCATCCAGCGCGTGCCGCAGATGCCGCTGATGCTGCAGGAGAACTTCACCGCCAAGCTGCTGGACATGCTGCGCACCGGCGATCTCGACTGCGCCATCATGGCCGAGCCCTTCCCCGACACCGGCCTGGCCGTGGCGCCGCTGTACGACGAGCCCTTCCTCGCCGCCGTCCCGGCCG
>CAYREA010000198.1:0-8642 GCA_964423075.1 uncultured Rubrivivax sp.
TTGATGGCGTTGATGGCGATCCGGCCCTGCTCGTGGCCGAAGACCACGGCGCCGAGCATGATCTCTTCGCTCAGCTGGTCGGCTTCCGATTCCACCATCAGCACGGCGGCTTCGGTACCGGCGACCACGAGTTCCATCTTGCTGTCGGCCAGTTGCGTCTGGCCCGGATTCAGCACGTACTCGCCATTGACGTAGCCCACGCGGGCGGCGCCGATGGGGCCGTTGAACGGGATGCCGCTGATGGCCAGCGCGGCGCTGGTGCCGATCATGGCGGCGATGTCGGCCTGCACCTCGGGGTTCAGGCTCAGCACGTGCACGACGACCTGGACTTCATTGAAGAAGCCTTCGGGGAACAGCGGGCGGATCGGGCGGTCGATCAGGCGGCTGGTCAGCGTTTCCAGCTCGCTCGGGCGGCCTTCGCGCTTGAAGAAGCTGCCGGGGATCTTGCCGGCGGCGTAGGTCTTCTCGATGTAGTCGACGGTGAGCGGGAAGAAGTCCTGACCGGCCTTGGCGTCGGTCTTGGCCACCACGGTGGCGAGCACCACGGTGTCTTCCATGCTCACCAGCACGGCGCCGGTGGACTGGCGGGCGATTTCGCCGGTTTCCAGGGTGACGGTGTGCTGGCCCCACTGGAAGGTCTTGGTGACTTTGTTGAACAGGCTCATGCGTTGTCTTCCTCGTTGGTGGGCAGCGTCATGCCATTCCAGAGAAGCCCGCCGTGGTGGCGCCCTTGGAATGACACAGCAAATGCGGCCCGGTTTGAAACAACGGCCGCCGGGTCGAGAACCGGGCGGCCGTGCTTGAAATCACTTGCGCAGACCGAGCTTGGCGATCAGCGCGGTGTAGCGCTCGGCGTCCTTGTCCTTCAGGTAGGACAGCAGGCGCTTGCGCGCATTGACCATCTTCAGCAGGCCGCGGCGGCCGTGGTGGTCTTTGGCGTGGGTCTTGAAGTGCGGCGTCAGCTCGTTGATGCGAGCGGTGAGCAGCGCCACCTGGACTTCGGGGCTGCCGGTGTCGGCCGGGCTGCGGGCGTTGCCCTTGACGATTTCGGCCGTGACGGCGGTAGCGAGAGGCATGCTTGTTTCCTGTGGAACAGAGGAAACCGCATGCGGCACCTGGGTTCTGGCGGTGCCTGCGGTTTCCGGGTTGACTTGCGAACACCAGTGAAACCGACCGGTGCCGTGCTCATTTGCGGACTTTCCCTCTTTCGAAGGAACCGCGGATTATAGCCGCAGTGCGGCAGCCAGCCGGGCCAGCCCCAGGTCGAGCCGCGCCGGGTCGCGCGAGGCGAAGCACCAGCGCAGCCAGCCTTCACCTTCCGGCCCGAAGGCGGCGCCGGGCGCCAGGCCCAGTCCGTGCCCGGCCACCAGTTGCTTGGCGAAGGCCAGCGAATCGTCCTGGCCGTCGACGCGGAAGAAGGCGTACAGGCCGCCCGGCGGGCTGGCCACGCTGATGCCGGGCAGCGCCTGCAGGCCCGTCACCAGGCGGTCGCGGCAGGCCTGCAGGCGCGCAACGAGGCCGGGCACGAAGTCGTCGGCCAGGGCCAGCGCCGCCTGGCCGCCACGCTGCACGAAGACCGGGGCGCAGGAGCTGTTGAATTCCAGCAGCTTGCCGGCAGCGTCCATCAGCGCCGGCGGCAGGACCAGCCAGCCCAGGCGCCAGCCCGTCATCAGGAAGGCCTTGCTGAAGCTGCCGCAGACGATCAGGCGGTCATCCGGCGCGGCGATATCGAGGAAGGAAGGGGCCGCCGGCTCGCCGCCGAACCAGATGCGGTCGTAGACCTCGTCGGCGACGATCCAGGTGCCGGTGCGGCGGCAGTGGGCGAGCAGCGCCTGCTGCTCGGCGCGGGTGAGCGCCCAGCCGGTGGGGTTGTTGGGGCCGTTGACCAGCAGCACGCGGGTCTGCGGCGTCACGGCCTTGAGCAACTGGTCCAGGTCGAGCCGCCAGGCGCCACCATGCGGGCGCAGTGCCACGCGCGTGACGCGTCCGCCCAGGATGAGGGGCTGGGCCGTCAGGTTGGGCCACACCGGCACCACGGCGACGACTTCATCGCCGGCGTTCAGCAGCATCTGCATGGCCAGCATCAGCGCGGTGACGCCCGACGAGGTGATGGCCAGGCGCTCCATGGCCACCGCACCATGCAGGCCACTCACATAGGCCGCCAGATCCTGGCGCAGCTCGGGCAGGCCGAGGTTGTGCGAGTAGAAGGTCTCGCCGCGCGCCAGCGAGTCGGCGGCGGCCTGTCGGATGGGCTCGGGCGTCACCTCGTCGCTTTCGCCGAACCAGAAAGGCAGCACGTCGCTGCGGCCGAGGCCCGCGTTGGCCACCTCGCGGATCTTCGAGCCCGGCAGGGCGGCTATCGCGTCGCGCATGGTGTCCTCAGTCAGGCCGCGTCATGCGGCAGGTGGTGGCCTGACTCACCGCGGCGGCATCCAGGCGGCGCAGCGTGCGGAAGCCGAAGCCGGAGCCTTCGACGTCGTGCTTGACGCCGGGTGCACCGGCCCGGTCCATCACGCTCACCACCATGGGCTGCTGCAGCTGGTGGTCGGCCGCGCGCATCGTCGCGCTGTGCAGCCCGCCCAGCGTGCGGGCGTCGAAGCTGGCGCCTTCGAGCGCGCGCGCCACCGCGGCGGCTTCGGTGCCACCGGCCTTCTCGATGGCGGCCGCCAGCATCTCCACCAGCACCTGCATGCGCACGTGCACGTAGTCGTCCTTCGGCTCCGGGAAGCGCTGGCGGAAGGCGGCGTAGAAGGTGTCCGACGGCGCGTCGCCGACGTTCGGCTGCCACTCGGCCACCGCCAGCACGCGGCCCACGCCGGCTTCGCCAATGGCCGCCGGGGCGCCGAGTGCATTGCCGTAGAAGGTGTAGAGCTTGGCCTCCGACCCCACCTCGCGCAAGGCGCGCACCAGCAGCGTGAGGTCGTTGCCCCAGTTGCCGGTCAGTACTGCCTGCGCGTTGGTGGCCTTGATCTTGGCGGCGTAGGGCAGGAAGTCCTTCACCCGGCCCATCGGGTGCAGTTCGTCGCCGACGATCTCCAGCTCGGGCCGCTTGGCCGCCAGCATGGCGCGCGCCGACTTCGCCACCTGCTGGCCGAAGCTGTAGTCCTGTCCGATGAGGTAGACCCGCTGCACGGCGCGGTCGTCGCGCAGCACGTCGGTGAGTGCGGCCAGGCGCATGTCGGCGTGGGCGTCGAAGCGGAAGTGCCAGAAGCTGCAGCGCTCGTTGGTGAGCGCCGGGTCCACCGCCGAGTAGTTGAGGAACAGCAGGCGCTTGCCCGGCTCGCGCTGGTTGTGCTTGTCGATGGCGTCGACCAGCGCCGCCGCCGTGGCCGAGCTGTTGCCCTGCAGCACGAAGGCCGCGCCCTGCTCGGCCGCTGCGCGCAGCAGGTTGAGCGCCTCTTCGGCGTTGCCCTTGCTGTCGTAGCGCACCAGGGCCAGGGGCCGTGCGCCGCCGGCCAGCTTCACGCCGCCGCGTGCGTTCACGCGCTCGACGGCCCACCGCAGGTTGCGGAAGACGGCTTCGCCGGCATTGGCGAAGGCGCCGGACAGGCCTTCGATCATGGCCAGCTTGATCGGCTCGCGGCTTGCCTGGGCGGCGGGCAGGCCCAGGGCCAGCGGCAGCGCCAGCAGGGCGCGTCGGGTGTTGTTCACGGTTGTGGGTGCAGCTCTTGAAAAGTGGAGGCCCGCGACCATCTGTCGGAGCACGGGCGCTGCAGCAGATTCATCGCGCAGCACCGACCCCTCACATTGTAAGGAGCACGCCATGTTCATCGTCCCCCTGACCCGCGAATCCCGCCAGCTGTCGCGTCTGTTCGACGACACCTTCGACCGCGTCTTCGGCCCCGTGGCGGGCAGCGACGCCAACGCGCCGCGCACCCCGGCGCTGGACGTCGCCGAGTCCGAGCGTGCCTACACGGTGAAGCTGGAGATGCCCGGCGTCGCCAAGGAAGACGTGAAGGTGTCCGTCGAAGGCAAGCAGGTCACGGTGCAGGCACAGTCCGAGCGCACCGACGAGCGCAAGGAAGGTGACCGCATCGTCTACCGCGAGCGCGCCCTCACCAGTTATGCGCGCAGCTTCTCGCTGCCGCTGGAAGTGGACCAGGCCGAGGCCGGCGCGAAGCTGGAGCACGGCGTGCTGACGCTGACGCTGCCCAAGCGCGGTGCCCGCAGCGCGGCGCAGATCACCATCAACTGACGGCAGGCGCCAGTTCGGCGAGCGGCCAGCGCGGCCGCACGTCGAACGCGCCGCTGCTGTCGGCCTGCGCCAGGCCGTGCTGCAGGCGCAGCGCGGCGGCCAGCGCGATCATGGCGCCGTTGTCGGTGCACAGCGCCAGCGGCGGGTAGTGCACTTTCGCGTGCACCCGCGCTGCGCCGGCGTTCAGCTTCTCGCGCAGCAGCAGGTTGGCGCCCACACCACCGGCCACCACCAGGCGCCGCGTGCCGCTGTCCTTCAGCGCACGCAGCGCCTTGGCCACCAGCACGTCGACGATGGCGGCCTGGGTGCTGGCCGCCAGATCGGCGCGCGACTGTTCGCACACGTTGGGCCCTAGCTTGCGGGCCTGCGTCATCACCGCGGTCTTCAGGCCGGCGAAGGAAAAGTCGAGGTCGCCGCTGTGCAGCAGCGGGCGCGGCAGCGCGAACGCCTTGGGGTCGCCGAAGGCGGCCAGCCGCGCCAGTTCGGGCCCGCCCGGGTAGCCCAGGCCCAGCAGCTTGGCGCTCTTGTCGAAGGCCTCGCCGGCCGCGTCGTCGATGGTCTCGCCCAGCAGCTGGTAGTTGCCGACGCCGGCCACGTGCATCAGCTGCGTGTGCCCACCCGAGACCAGCAAGGCGACGAAGGGAAACTGCGGCGATTCGTCGGCCAGGAAGGGCGACAGCAGGTGCCCTTCCAGATGGTGCACACCCAGCGCCGGCTTGCCCAGGGCCGCGGCCAGCGCCACGGCGACACCGGCGCCCACGAGCAGCGCACCCGCCAGCCCCGGGCCACGGGTGTAGGCCACCAGGTCGACATCGGCGAGCGTGAGATCTGCACGCTGCAGCACCTGGCGCGCCAGGGGCAGCACACGCCGGATGTGATCGCGCGAGGCCAGTTCGGGCACCACGCCGCCGTAGTCGGCGTGCATCTGCGCCTGGCTGTGCAGCGCCTCGGCCAGCAGCACCGGCGCCCCATCGCTGCGCGTGCGCACCAGGGCGACACCGGTCTCGTCACAAGACGATTCAAATCCCAGCACACAACTCATCGGCCGAGTCTAAGGCGCGGAAGTTGCTGGTACCCGGGCATGCCCGTCACGGAAGCCACCCGCATCGTCATCGTCGCACCGGACACCCTGGTGCCCGAGCCCGGCGACGACGCAGGCGCGGTGGAGATACAGCGCTCGCGCAGCCTGCGCATCGCGCTGCTGGAAGCCGGCTACAACATCGTGGCCGTGCTGCCGGCCGACCCCTTCCTGCCCGACCGGCTGAACCAGCTGCAGCCCGAGATGATCATCGTCGACGCCGAAAGCCAGGCGCGCGACACCCTGGAGCACGTGGTGATGGCCACGCGCGACGCGCGCCGGCCCATCGTGATGTTCACCGACGACAACGACACCAGCCACGTGCGCGCCGCCATCGCCGCGGGCGTCACCGCCTACGTCGTCGCCGGGCTGGCGCCCGAGCGCGTGAAGCCGGTGCTCGAAGTGGCGCAGGCGCGCTTCGAGCATGAAGAGATGATGCGCCGCGAGCTGGCCGAAGCGAAGAGCCAGCTGGCCGAACGCAAGGTGGTGGACCGCGCCAAGGGCCTCTTGATGCAGCGCCACCAGATCAGCGAGCCCGACGCCTATGCGCGCATCCGCAAGGCGGCCATGGACAAGGGCCTGAAGATGGCCGACATCGCGCAGCGCATCGTCGACGCGGCCGATCTGCTCATGTAGCGCCCATGCGCGCACCAGGGTCGCGCGGCCCTGCAGCGCCTTGGTGCAAACCCTCGCCAAAAGGCCCGCGGATTGCTGGCATGCCGATTGCGTAGCGGTAGGCAGAGAGAGATCAAAGCCGATTTCTCGCCAGCGCAGGCAGCACGCATCGTTTGTGTGGGGCCTGCGGGACAAGGGCGTCCTCACCACGCGTGCCGTTCATCGGTGCGCCGCCGTGTGGACGCCTTTTGCTTTATCGGCCCTCAACTTGCACATGCCATGAACCACTCATCTTCAGGACGCATCGACATGGGACGCCGCACCATCGTGAAGGCCGCCGCCGCGACCGCCGCCACATCGGCCGCGACCGGGCTGATCCCGGGCCTGCAAGCCGCGGTGCATGCCGCCGGCAGCGACAAGCCGGAGAAGGAGGAAGTCCGCATCGGCTTCATCCCGCTGACCGACTGCGCCAGCGTGGTGATGGCCAGCGTGCTGGGCTTCGACAAGAAGTACGGCGTGAAGATCATCCCCACCAAGGAAGCCAGCTGGGCCGGCGTTCGCGACAAGCTCGTCAACGGCGAGCTCGACATGGCGCACGTGCTGTGGGGACTGGTGTACGGCGTGCACCTGGGCATCGGCGGGCCGAAGAAGGACATGGCCGTGCTGATGAACCTGAACCACAACGGCCAGGCCATCACGCTGTCGAAGAAGCTGGCCGACAAGGGCGCGGTGGACGGTGCCAGCCTGGCCAAGCTGATGGCCACCGAGAAGCGCGACTACACCTTCGCCCAGACCTTCCCCACCGGCACGCACGCGATGTGGCTGTACTACTGGCTGGCCAGCGTGGGCGTGAACCCGATGAAGGACGCCAAGGTCATCACCGTGCCGCCGCCGCAGATGGTGGCCAACATGCGCGTGGGCAACATGGACGGTTACTGCGTCGGCGAGCCCTGGGGCCACCGCGCCATCATCGACGGCATCGGCATCACCGCCACCACCACGCAGGACATCTGGAAAGACCACCCCGAGAAGGCCCTGGGCACCACCGGCGACTTCGCCAAGAAGTACCCCAACACCTGCCGCGCGGTGATCATGGCCATCCTCGAGGCGAGCAAGTGGATCGACGCCGGCCTGCAGAACAAGAACAAGATGGCCGAGACGGTGGCCGACAAGAGCTACGTCAACACCAGCGTGGATGCGATCAACCAGCGCATCCTGGGCCGCTACCAGAACGGCCTGGGCAAGACCTGGGACGACCCGAACCACATGAAGTTCTTCAACGACGGCGCGGTGAACTTCCCGTACCTGTCCGACGGCATGTGGTTCCTGACCCAGCACAAGCGCTGGGGCCTGCTGAAGGAACACCCGAACTACCTGGCCGCCGCGCAGCAGGTCAACCAGATCGAGCTGTACAAGCAGGCGGCCTCGCAGGTGAAGGTGAGCGTGCCCAAGAGCGACATGCGCAGCAGCAAGATGGTCGACGGCGTGGTGTGGGACGGCAAGGACCCGGCCAAGTACGCCGATTCGTTCAAGGTCAAGGTCGCTGCGGCGGCTTGAGGGGGCGCCATGGTTGCAGCCGTCTTCCATACCCCCGCCGAGGCCGCCGTACCTGCGGTGAGCCCGGCCCTGGCACGGCCCGCGCCAGCCAAGGCGGCGGCCGAGCCGCCGGCACCCAAGGCGCCCTTCGACTGGCGCGGCCTGTGGCTCACCGTGCTGCCACCGGTCTTCGGCCTGGGGCTGCTGGTGGCCGTGTGGGCACTGCTGACGATGAACAGCACCACCTTCCCCACGCCCGCAGCCACCTTCGACGCGGCGGTGAAGCTGTTTGCCGACCCGTTCTACAGCAAGGGGCCGAACGACCAGGGCATAGGCTGGAACGTGCTTTTCTCGCTGCAGCGCGTGGCCGTGGGCTTCGGCCTGGCGGCGCTGGTGGGCATCCCTTTGGGCTTCATGCTGGGGCGCTTCACCTTCCTGGCGCGCATGGTGAACCCGCTGGTGAGCCTGCTGCGGCCGGTGTCGCCGCTGGCCTGGCTGCCCATCGGCCTGCTGGTCTTCAAGGCGGCCAACCCGGCCGCCATCTGGACCATCTTCATCTGCAGCATCTGGCCGATGATCATCAACACCGCGGTGGGCGTGCAGCGCGTGCCGGTGGACTACCTCAACGTCGCCAAGGTGCTGAACCTGAGCGAGTGGAAGGTGATCACGAAGATCCTCTTCCCCGCCGTGCTGCCCTACATGCTGACCGGCGTGCGCCTGTCGGTGGGCACGGCCTGGCTGGTGATCGTCGCCGCCGAGATGCTGACCGGCGGCGTCGGCATCGGCTTCTGGGTGTGGGACGAGTGGAACAACCTCAACGTCAAGCACATCATCGTCGCCATCTTCGTCATCGGCATCGTCGGCCTGCTGCTCGAACAGCTGCTCATCTCCATCGCCAAGAGGTTCACCTATGACGAGCACTGACTTCATCAAGGTCGAGAGCGCCGAGATGGTGTTCGAGACGAAGAAGGGCCGCTTCCACGCGCTGCGCGAGATCGACCTGAGCATCGCGCAAGGCGAGTTCGTGGCGCTCATCGGTCACTCGGGCTGCGGCAAGAGCACCCTGCTGAACCTCATCGCCGGCCTGCTGAAACCCACCAGCGGCGTGCTGCTGTGCGACCGGCGCGAGATCGCGGCACCCGGCCCCGAGCGCGCGGTGGTGTTCCAGAACCACTCGCTGCTGCCCTGGCTGAGCTGCGCCGAGAACGTGCACCTGGC
>CAYREA010000199.1:0-8488 GCA_964423075.1 uncultured Rubrivivax sp.
GCGAGGGCCGGCGCTTCTACGACGAGGGCGAGGACTTCTGGCCCAAGCGCTACGCGATCTGGGGCCGGCTGGTGGCGCTGCAGCCGGGACAGGTGGGGCATTCGATCATCGATGCCAAGGCCGTCGGCCGCTTCATGCCGCCCGTGTTCAAGGGCGCGATGGCCGACACGCTGGCCTGCCTGGCGCAGCAGCTGGGCCTGCCGGAATCGGCCTTCCTGCAGACCGTATCCGACTACAACGCCGCCTGCCGCGTCGGCACATTCGACCACGCGGTGCTCGACGACTGCGCAACCGTTGGCCTGGCTCCCGCCAAGACACACTGGGCGCGGCCCATCGACACGCCGCCCTTCTACGGCTACACGCTCAAGCCGGGCGTGACCTTCACCTACCTGGGCGTGAAGGTCGACCGCAGTGCCGCCGTGCACTTCGGCGGCCAGCCCAGCGCCAACCTGTTCGCCGCCGGCGAGGTGATGGCCGGCAACGTGCTGGGCCAGGGTTACACCGCCGGCGTGGGCATGACCATCGGCACGGTGTTCGGTCGCATCGCGGGCGCTTCCGCGGCCGCGGCGGTGATGGGGGCGCAGCATGCGGCCGCTTGAAGCGCTGATCGCCGAGGCCGAGGTCTCGCGCGTGCTGCAAATCTGCAACGCCTGCCGCTACTGCGAAGGCTTCTGCGCCGTGTTCCCGGCGATGGCGCGACGGCTCGACTTCCCGCCCGCCGACGCCCACTACCTGGCCAACCTGTGCCACAACTGCGGCGCCTGCCTGCACGCCTGCCAGTACGCGCCGCCGCACGAGTTCGCGGTCAACGTGCCGCAGGCGATGGCCGCGGTGCGCGGCCGCACCTACGAGCACTACGCCTGGCCGGCGGCCTTCGGCGCGGCCTACCGGCGCAACGGGCTGGTGCTGTCGCTGGCGCTGGCCGCGGGGCTGGCGCTGTTCCTGGTGCTGGCCTCGAAAGTGAATGGCGTGCCGCCGGGCGGCAGCTTCTACGACATCTTCCCGCACGGCCTGATGGTGTCGTTGTTCCTGCCGGTGTTCACCTTCGCGCTGCTGGCCCTGGGCATCGGCATCGCACGCTTCTGGCGCGACGCCGCGCCGGGTGCGGCCAGCGGCCCGGCCGTGGCGGAAGCAGCCCACGACGCGCTGACGCTGAAGTACCTGGACGGCGGCCACGGCCAGGGCTGCAACGAAGAGAGCGACCGTTTCACGCGCGAGCGCCGCGCCGTGCACCACGCCACCTTCTACGGCTTCATGCTGTGTTTCGCCTCGACCAGCGTGGCCACGGTCTACCACTACGCCTTCGGCTGGGTCGCGCCCTATGGCTGGCTCAGCCTGCCCAAGCTGCTGGGCACAGCGGGCGGCGTGCTGCTGGTGCTGGGCTGCGCGGGCCTGCTGCGCCTGCGCCTGAAGCGCCATGCGCAGCACCAGCTGGCCGCGCAGCGGCCCATGGACCTGGGCTTCATCACGCTGCTGGGCCTGGCCGGTGCCAGCGGCCTGGCCCTGGCGCTGGCGCGTGGCAGCGGTGCGATGCCGTGGCTGTTGTGCCTGCACCTGGGTGCGGTGATGGCCTTCTTCGCCACGCTGCCCTACGGCAAGTTCGCGCATGCGGGCTACCGCGTGGCCGCGCTGCTGAAATGGGCCATCGAGAAGCGCCAGCCCTCAGGCCTGAAGCTGGGCTCGGAATGAACGGCGAACGGCCGGCGCTGCGGCTACTGCGTGCCGTGGCGGCCGTGGCCGCCACCGGCAGTGCGGTGCGGGCCGGCGAACGCCTGCACCTGTCCACTTCGGCCATCACGCGCGCCGTGCAGCAGGCCGAATTCGAGCTCGGCCTGCCGCTGTTCGAGCGCGGTGCGCGCGGCATGGTGGCCACGCCGGCGGGGCAGCTGCTGGTGGCGCGTGCCGAACGCGCCTTCACCGAACTGCAGCGCGGCCTGGGCGCGGGGGCTTCGCAGCGCATCAGCGACGCCATGCTCGCCGCACTGCTGGCGGTGGCACAAAGCGGCAGCGAGAGCAGCGCCGCCGCCCTGCTGGGCATCACGCAGCCGGCCGTGCACCAGGCGCTGCGGGGGCTGGAACATGGCGCACGCCGGCCGCTGTTCGAACGCACGCGACGCGGCACGCGGCTCACCGCGGCCGGCGAGCTGCTGCTGCGCCACGGCCGCCTGGCGCTGGCCGAATTGCGCACCGGGCACGACGAGCTGGCCGCCTTCCGCGGCCTGGGGCCCGGCCGCGTGGCCGTGGGCGCCTTGCCGATGGCGGCCGACGTGCTGGTGCCGCAGGCCCTGTCGCGCCTGTTCGCGCAAGACCCGGGCCTGCAGGTCACCGTGGTCGACGGCACCTACGAGGCGCTGATGCACCAGCTGCGCCACGGCGACATCGACTTCGTGGTGGGCCCGCTGCGCGGTGAGGCGGCGGCGGCCGACCTGGCCGAGCAATTGCTGTTCCACGACTGGCTGCGCCCGGTGGTGCGGGCCGGCCACCCGGCGCTTGCCGGCACGCGACGGCCGCGCACGCTGAAAGCCCTGCTGCGCTGGCCCTGGGTGGGCCCCTTGCCGGGCACACCGGCGCGCGCGGCCTTCGAGCGCGCCTTTGCCGCCGTGGGGCTGGACGCGCCGCCGGTGGTGCTGCAGGCCAACAGCCCGGCCGTGGTGCGCTCGGTGCTGATGGCGGGTGACGCGGTGGCGATGCTGTCGCCGCTGCAGATACGCGCCGAGCTGGAATCGGGCCTGCTGGCGCTGCTGCCGGTGCCGGTGATGGGCACGGAGCGGTCCATCGGCGTCACGCTGCGGCGCGACGGCCTGTCCTCGCCCGCCTGCCTGCGCCTGCTGGCCGAGCTGCAGGCCGTGGCGGCCGAGGTGCAGCGCGCGCCATAAGGCGAACGCAAGGCTGCGCCGGCGCAGCGCTCTGGTCGACCTGCGCGCCGAGCGCGATGATCTGCGGCTGCCCCTGCAAGAAGAACCGGGAGACATCTCATGACCCACACCCGACGCCAGTTCGGCGCCGCCGCCCTGGCCCTGGCCGCCTGGCCCGGTGCCTTGCGTGCGCAGGCCTGGCCCAGCAAGCCGCTGCGCGTCTACGTCGGCTACAGCGCCGGCGGCGCGGTGGACGTGATCGCGCGCGCCGTCGGCCAGCCGCTGGGCGCGGCGCTGGGCCAGCCGGTGGTGGTGGAGAACAAGCCCGGCGCGGGCACCAACATCGCGATGCGCGCGCTGATCGACAGCCCGCCCGACGGCCACACGCTGATGCTGGTGGCCAACGCGGTGGCCGCCAACCCGACGCTGTACCAGCCGGCGCCCTTCGACCCGGCGCGCGACCTCACGCCCATCTCGCTGGTGGGCCGGGTGCCGGTGGTGATCGCGGCCAACGCCGCCGGCGAGGTGACGTCGCTGCAGAAGCTGATCGCCTTGTCCAAGGCCAGGCCCGGCTCGATCAACTTCGGTACGCCGGGCAACGGCTCGACGCCGCACCTGGCGGTGGAACTCTTCCAGCGCGCCGCGGGCATCAGCCTGACGCACGTGCCCTACAAGGGCGGCAGCCCCGCCATCAGCGATGTGCTGGCCGGCCATGTGCAGACCGTGGCCGTCAACGCGCTCGAGGTGCAGGCGCAGGTGAAGGCCGGCAAGCTGCGTGTGCTGGCGGTGCTGGCCGCGGCGCGCAGCCCCATCTTCCCCGACGTGCCCAGCATCGCCGAGAGCGGCTTCCCGGGCTTCGAGGCCAGCGTCTGGTACGGCTTCGTCGGCCCGGCCGGCCTGCCGGCGCCAGTGGCGGCGCGGCTGCACGCCGAGATCCAGAAGACGCTGCTGCTGCCCGAGGTGAAAGACCGCCTGGCCGCTGCCGGCGGCGAGGTGCTGCCGGGGCCGGTGGAGCGCCTCACCACCCTGCTGGCCAGCGAGAAGGCCCGTTACGAGAAGCTGATCCGTGAAGCCCGCATCCAGCCTGATTGAGCGCCGTGCGCTGCTGGCCGGCGCACTGGCGCTGCTGGCAGGCTGTGCCAGTGCCCCGCCGCTTGCACCGGCCGCGGTGCGCCAGGCCCTGGCGCCCACCGGCACGCTGCGCATCGCGGTCTACGCCGGCAGCCCCACCTCGATGGTGGAACAGGCGCCGGATGCCGAACGGCGTGGCCTCACGGTCGACATCGGCCGCGAGATGGCGCGCCGCCTGGGCGTGCCGGCCACCATCCAGGTCTACCCGCGCGTGGCCGAGGTGGTGGCTGCGCTGCAGCGGGGCGAGGCCGACGTCACCATCACCAACGCGACTGCCGATCGCCAGAATATCCTGGACTTCGCGCCGCCGCTGGTGGCGCTGGAACTCGGCCTGCTGGTGCCGGCGGGTGCGCCGGTGTCCTCGGTGGAGGCGATGGACCGCGAAGGCGCGCGCATCGGCGTGAGCCAGGGCAGTTCGTCCGAGCGGGTGCTGGGCCAGCGGCTGCGCTCGGCCAAGCTGGTACCGCAGCCCACGCTGGCTGCCGCGGCCCAGGCGCTGCGCCAGCGGGAACTGGACGCCTTCGCCACCAACAAGGCCATCCTGTTCGAGCTGGCCAGCAGCGTGCCCGGTGCGCGCGTGCTGGACGGGCGCTGGGGCCTGGAGCACCTGGCCCTGGGCACGGGCAAGGGCCGCGAGGCCGCCTTGCCCTGGATGACCGAATTCAACGCCGCCATGGCCACCGAAGGCCCGCTGGCCCGCGCCGCCGCCCGCGCCGGCCTGCGTGGCACGGCGCCGGCCACAACCCGATGAAGATGAAGAACCCACACGCCACCACACGCCGCGTTCTGCTGGCCGGTCTTGCCGGCGCAGCCGCCGCCCCCTGGGCCTACGCACAGAGCGGCAAGCCGCTGCGCCTGATCGTGCCCTTCACACCCGGCGGCAGCACCGACATCCTGGCGCGCGCCATCGCCCCCAGGGTGGCCGTGGCGCTGGGCCAGAACGTCATCGTCGACAACAAGCCCGGCGCCGGCGGCTCGCTGGGTGCGGCCGAGGCGGCCAAGGCCGAGCCCGATGGCAACACCGTGCTGATGGGTCACATCGGCACGCTGGCGGTGAACCCCGCGATGTACCCCAGGCTGCCCTACGACCCGCTGAAGAGCTTCGTGCCCGTGGCCTGGGTGGCGCGCGTGCCCAACGTGCTGGTGGTGCCGGCAGCCTCGCCGGCGAAGACCTTCAAGGAGTTCATCGGCCTGGTGCGCGAGAAGCCCGGCCGCCTGGCCTATTCCTCGGGCGGCAACGGCAGCGCGGCGCACATCACCTTCGAGTTCCTCAAGCTGCGCGCCCGCCTCTTCATGCTGCACATCCCCTACCGCGGCACCGCGCCTTCGGTGACGGACCTCATCGCCGGCCAGGTGGACGCCACCTTCACCGGCGCACCCGCGGTGCTGCCGCATGTGAAGAGCGGCCGGCTGCGCGCGCTGGCCGTGAGCAGCGCACAGCGCATCGCACCACTGCCCGACGTGCCCACCGTCGCCGAGAGCGGCTTCCCGGGCTGGGAGGCCGACCAGTGGTACGGCGTGGTCGCGCCCGCCGGCACCCCGGCCGCGCGCGTGGCCCAGCTCAATGCCGAGATCAACAAGGCGCTGGCGCTGCCCGAGGTGGCGCAGCAGCTGGCCATCGAAGGCGCGGTGCCGATGCCCACCACGCCCAAGGCCTACGGCGAGCTGATCGCGCGCGAGATCCCGCGCTGGGCCGAGGTGGTGAAGGCCGGCAACGTGAAGCCGGAATGAGCAGGAGCACGACGCAGATGGTCAAGAGCCTCTTCGCAGCCCTGTGGCTGCTGGCCGCCGCGCTGGCGCAGGCGCAGCCCGCTGCGCCCAGCGGCAAGGTGGAAGTGACCTGGCTCGGCCAGGCTGCCTTCCGCATCGTCACGCCCACCGGCAAGGTGATCGTCACCGATCCCTGGCTGCGCACCAACCCGCTGACGCCGCCCGAGTTCAAGAAGCTGGAAGTGTTCGGCAGGATCGACGTGCTGCTGATCAGCCACGGCCACTTCGACCACATGGCCGACGCGCCGGCGCTGGCGCAGATGTACGACGTGCCGCTGCGCGCGCCGGGCGACCTGAACCAGTCGGCCATGACGCTGGGCATCCTGCCGGCCAAGCTGCTGCCGCGCATGAACAAGGGCGGCACGGTCGAGCCCGTGCCGGGCGTCAAGCTGACGGCGGTGCGCGCCGAACATTCGTCGATCCTGGTCTGGCGCAACCCGGCCACCGACAAGGACGAAACCCACCCGGGTGGCGAGGCTGTGGGCTGGATCATCGAGCTGGAGAACGGCTTTCGCGTCTACCACGCGGGTGATACCGGGGTCTTCGGCGACATGAAGCTGATCGGCGAGCGCTACAAGCCCGACCTGGCGCTGGTGCCCATAGGCGGGAACTTCACGATGGACCCGGCCGATGCGGCCTGGGCCGTGAACGAGATGATCAAGCCCAAGGCCGTGATCCCCATGCATTACGGCGCCAACCCGTTGACCAAGGGCACGGCCAAGGATTTCAGCGCGGCGATGGGCACGAGCACCGTCAGGGTGGTCGTGGCAACTCCGGGGCAGGTGCTGAGTTTCTGAGGCTTAGCATCGCGGCATGAACACGCTGCATCCGAGCCGCCGCCGCGCCCTGCAGACCCTGGGTGCCGCAGGCCTGGCCACCTTGGCCGCGCCGCTGCGCGCCCAGGCTCGTTTTCCCGACAAGCCGATCATGCTGCTGGTGCCCTTCGCGCCGGGCGGCATTGCCGACATCACCGCGCGCACGGTGGCCGAGCAGATGGCCAAGACGCTGGGCCAGCCCATCGTGGTGGACAACCGTCCCAGCGCCGGCAGCATCGTCGCCAGCCAGGCCGTGGCCGCGGCCAAGCCCGACGGCCACACGCTGCTGCTGATGAGCAACAGCAACGCGGTGAGCGTGAGCCTCTTCAAGAAGCTGCCCTACGACCCGGTGAAGGACTTCGCGCCGGTCAGCCTGCTGGGCAGCTTCGACATCGGCATCTTCAGCGACGCCGCCAAGGGCCGCTTCGCCACGCTGAAGGACGCGCTGGCCTGGGCCAAGGCCAATCCGGGCAAGCTCAACGTCGGCAGCATCGCGGTGGGCAGCACGCAGCACCTGGCGGCCAAGCTGTTCGAGACCGTGGCCGGCGTCGACGTGCTGGTGGTGCCGTACAAGGGCAGCCCCGCGGTGCTGACGGCGCTGCGCTCGGGCGAGATCGACCTGGCCTTCGAGATCGTCGGGCCCATGCTGCCGCAGGTGGCGGCCGGCGTGGTGAGGGCCCTGGCCGTGTCCTCGGACAAGCCCAACCCGGCCTTGCCGGGCGTGCCGACGGTGATGCAGGCGGGCGTGGCCAACTACAACGTGGCCTCGTGGAACGCCATCGCCGCGCCGGCCGGCACGCCGCCGGCCGTGCTGCAGCAGCTGGGCAAGGCCGTGCACGACGCCGTGGCTTCGGCCGCGGTGCAGGACAAGCTGGGCAAGGCCGGCATGCGCCTGGGTTCCAGCACGCCGGCCGAGATGCAGGCCCTGCTCGCCAGCGAGATCAAGCGCTGGGGCGACGTGATCCGCGCCGCCAAGATCGACCCCGAGTGAGGCGGGCGGCGCACGGCCGCACTTGAAACCGGGCGCGGCGCCCCCACTGTCCGCCCGGCTGGCGCAATTCTTCAGAGCTTCCCCATGGACAAACAAACCCTTTCCTTCCAGGCCGAGGTCAAGCAGATCCTGCACCTCGTCACCCACTCGCTGTACTCCAACAAGGAGATCTTCCTGCGCGAGCTGGTCAGCAACGCGTCCGACGCCTGCGACAAGCTGCGCTTCGAGGCGCTGGACAAGGCCGCGCTGTATGAGGACGCGCCGAACCTGGAGATCCGGGTCTGGTTCGACGAAGCGGCCAAGACCATCACCATCCGCGACAACGGCATCGGCATGAGCGCCGAAGAGGCCGTGGCCCACCTGGGCACCATCGCCAAGAGCGGCACGCGCGAGTTCATGGCCAAGCTGGAAGGCGAGCAGAAGAAGGACGCCAACCTGATCGGCCAGTTCGGCGTGGGCTTCTACTCGGGCTTCATCGTCGCCGACCGCATGACGGTGGAAACGCGCCGTGCCGGCGCGGGTGCCGAGGAAGGCGTGCGCTGGAGCAGCGAGGGCACGGGCGACTTCGAGGTCGAGACCATCAACCGGCCGCAGCGCGGCACCGACGTCATCCTGCACCTGCGCGAGGGCGAGGAAGAGTTCCTGTCGGCCTGGAAGCTGAAGTCCATCATCGGCAAGTACAGCGACCACATCAGCCTGCCGGTGCTGATGCCCAAGCAGAAGTGGGACGAGGAAGCCAGCAAGCAGGTCACCACCGACGAGTGGGAGCCGGTGAACAAGGCCGCGGCGCTGTGGACGCGCAGCAAGAGCGACATCACCGACGCGCAGTACCAGGAGTTCTACAAGCAGATCAGCTACGACCAGGACGCACCGCTGGCCTACACGCACAACCGCGTGGAAGGCCGCACCGAGTACACGCAGCTGCT
>CAYREA010000200.1:0-8452 GCA_964423075.1 uncultured Rubrivivax sp.
AGGCGCTCGAGATGTTCGTCTCGCGCACCGGGTTGTCCGTGTTCTGATCCTGGCCTACAGATCCCGCGCCTTCGACGCGCCCCGTCAAAGCACCGACCGCAGGTTCTGCGCCGTGGCCTGCAGGGCCGGCAGCAGTTCGGTGACGATGCGCTCGGCGCTCCATTGCACGCGCTGCACGGTCATGCCGAGCGCGGCCACGCAGCGGCCGCGGCGGTCGCGCAGCGGCACGGCAATGCCGGTCAGGCCGGCGTCGAGCTGGCCGTCGGCGATCCAGTGGTCCTGCAGGCGCGCGCGCCGCACCTGCTCGACGAAGGCGTTGCGGTCGGTCACCGTGTTGGGCGTGAACGCGCCGAAGTCGTGGCCGGCGGCCCACTTCAGCAGCGCGGTGTCCTTCAGCGTGGCCAGCAGCACCGTGCCCGGGCTCACCACATGGGCCGGCGCGCGCGCGCCGGCCTGGAAGCCGATGGACACCAGGCGCGGGCTGTTGCTGCGCGCGATGTAGACCACGTCACCGCCGTCCAGCACGCTCACGTTCACCGTCTCGCCGGTGGTGTTGGCCAGCGGCTGGATGAAGGGCCGCACCAGGCGCGGCAGGCGCGCCGCGTCCAGGTAACCCTGGCCCAGGCGCAGCACCCGTGGCGTCAGCCAGAAGTGCTTGCCGTCGGTGTCGGCATAGGCGAAGTGCGCCAGGCTCAGCAGGTAGCGGCGCGCCGCCGTGCGCGGTATGCCGGTGCGCGCCGCCACCTCGGCGATGGTCATGCGCCAGTGTTCGTCGTCGAAGGCTTCGATCACCATCAGGCCGCGGCCCAGCCCGGCAATCAGGTCGGCCGCAGCGATGGGGTGCGGCGGCTCGGCGGCGCCGGCGGGGGCAGGGCGGGGCATAGGGCAATCCTGCGGAATGACCGATTATCGGACAGGAGCGTTCGATTATCGGACAGCGCGTGCACCCTCCTGCTTGAAGCGCGGCAACCGGCTGCCTATCGTCCGCCCATGATGAACACGCCGCTGCCCGCCACGCCGCCGATCACGGGCACCACCCGGGTCTTCGTGGTGATCGGCGACCCGGTGGTGCAGGTGCAGGCGCCGCGGGTGTTCAACACCCTCTTCGCGCGCCACGGCGTCAACGCCGTGCTGGTGCCGGCGCAGGTGCCGGCGGCCGCATTGCCCGGCTTCGTGCGCCAGCTCACCGCGGCCGGCAACATCGGCGGGCTGTGGGTGACCATTCCGCACAAGCCGGCCTGCGCAGCGCTGGTGGACCACTGCGACGCCGCCGCGGCGCTGGCCGGATCGGTGAACGCGGTGCGCCGCGATGCCGATGGCTCGCTGCACGGCGCGCTGTTCGACGGCCTGGGTTTCGTGCACGCACTCGGCCACTTCGGTTTTGCGCCGCAAGGCCGGCGCGTGCTGCTGCTGGGTGCCGGCGGCGCCGGCGCGGCCATCGCGCTGGCGCTGTGCCAGGCCGGCGTCGGCGCACTCGCGCTGCACGACCTGGGCGACGCGGCGGCGCGCCTGGCGGCACGGCTCGCCGGCCAGGCCGGGGCGGCACGGGTCACCGTGGCCACGGCCGACCCGGCGGGTTACGACCTGGTGGTCAACGCCACGCCGCTCGGGCTGCAGCCCTCAGACCCGCTGCCTTGCGACCCCAGCCGCCTCGATGCCGGCTGCCTGGTGGTGGACATCCTGATGAAGGACCAGCCCACGCCGCTGCTGCGCGCCTGCGCGGCACGTGGCATCAGCGCCCACGCCGGCCACGAGATGCTGGTGCAGCAGGTGCCCGACTACCTGCACTTCTTCGGCCTGCATGCCACGGCGCAGGCCGTGCGCGAAGAGTTCCCCCTGCTGCGCGCGCTGATGGGCGCCGCGGCCTGACTTCGAAGCCCATTTCCATTTCTATACCCAAGGAGACAACATGAAGACCCTGCTGCGCACCGTCCTCGCCCTGTCGCTGGCCGCCACCGCGGTGGCACCCACGTTCGCTGCCGACATCCAGGAACGCAAGATCAAGTTCCCCTCGGCCAGCAACAAGGGCCACCCGCAGGTCCTGGGCGTGGAGAAGTTCGCCGAGCTGGTGAAGAGCAAGAGCGGCGGCAAGATCACCGTGCAGCCCTTCCCCGGCGGCACCCTCGGGCCCGACCTGCAGGTGGTGTCGTCGCTGCAGGGCGGCACGGTCGAGATGAACGTGATGAACGCCAGCCTGCTGGCCGGCAACGTCAAGGAGATGGCGCTGTTCGACCTGCCTTTCCTGTTCGCCTCGTCGAAGGAAGCCGATGCCGTGGCCGATGGCCCGGTGGGCCGCCGGCTGCTCGACAAGCTGCAGGAGCGCGGCCTGGTCGGCCTGGCCTACTGGGACCTGGGCTTCCGCCAGATGCACACGGCGAAGAAGGCGATCACGAAGGCAGACGACTTCAAGGGCATGAAGATGCGCGTGATCCCGACGCCGATCTATGTCGAGTTCATGCAGGCCACCGGCGCCGCCGCGGTGCCCATGCCCTTCACCGAGACCTACGGCGCGCTGGAGTCGGGCGCCATCGACGGCATGACCAACCCGCTGCTGAACATTCCCGACGGCAAGTACAACGAGGTGTCCAAGCACCTCACGCTCACCAACCACATGTACACGCCGCAGGCGGTGATCGTCAGCAAGAAGTTCTGGGACAAGCTCTCGGCCGACGAGAAGAAGATTCTGCAGGACGCCGCCAGCGAAACCGCGATCTACCAGCGCCAGGTGGCCCGCGCCGAAGCCGCCAAGGTGCTGGACGAGCTGAAGAGGCGCGGCATGGCGGTGCACGAGCTGCCGGCGGCCGAAGTGGCCAAGCTGAAGGAACGCGCCAAGCCGGTGTTTGCCAAGTTCGCCGCGCAGATCGGCGAGCCGCTGGTCAGCGAGGTCACGGCCCAGATCGAGCGGGTGCGCGCCGGCAAGTGACGTGCAGGCGGCCGGCTCAGCCGGCCATCTCGCTCATCAGCGCCTTCGTCCTACGCACGAACGGCGGCCCGTCCGTCGCCCGCGGCCGGGCTGTGGGTCTAACCTCGAATGTGCTCGGCTCGACCGATCCATCGTTGCAGAACCCCACTGCGCAGGAGTTACACCATGAACGTCTCCAGAATGTTCCTCGCCACCGCCGCCACCCTGTCCGTGCTCGCGGCGGCGGGCTGCACCGCCCCGCAGACCGCCCCCGAAGTCGCCACGGCGCCGATGGTGGTGCCGACACCAGCCCCCGAGCAGGTGGCCGTGGCCGAGACCATGCCCTCGCACCCGGCACTGCAGAACGAGCGCACGGCGGAAGTGGCCCCGGCCCCGGCGCTGCCGATCAGCGAGACACCGGTCTACGTCGCCCCGGAACCGGCCAAGTCCGCACCCAGCGCCGACTTCACCGAGCGCCCGCCGCAGGCTGATCGCAACTGACCGCAACTGACGCCCGGGCATGCGCAGGCCTGCCATGCGCACCATGCACATCGCAACGCTGCGCCGCAGCCTGGCGGCTGCCGCCGCCGCGCTGGCACTGCTGGCACTGCTGGTGCCGCTGGCGCTGGGCCCGGCACCGCAGCAGGGCCGCACGGCCGGTGCCGCCATGCCTGCCGCGCCGGCGCCGGCCGGCCCACGCCACGCGGCCTTCGGCGGCGCCGAACCTTCGCGTGATGCGCGCCAACTGGCCGACTGGGTGGCCGACTCCGGCGACAACGCCGGTTCGGGCTTCCTCATCGTCGACAAGAAGGCCGCCACGCTCTACGTCTTCGATGCCCACGCAAGCCTGCGCGGTGCCAGCCGCGTGCTGCTGGGCGCCGCGCTGGGCGATGACTCGGTGCCGGGCATCGGCACGCGCCCCATCGCGCAGGTGCTGCCCCACGAGCGCACCACCCCGGCCGGGCGCTTCGTGGCCGAACGCGGCCGCAACGCCCTCGGCCACGACGTGGTGTGGGTGGACTACGAGGCCCGCGTCTCCATCCACCGCGTGGTGAACCACGATGCGCGCGAACGCCGGCTGCAGCGGCTGGCCACGGACGCGGTGCACGACAAGCGCATCTCCTACGGCTGCATCAACGTACCGGTGGCGTTCTATGAAAGCCACGTGCGCCCCACCTTCGCCCAGGGGCGCGCGATGGTCTACGTGCTGCCCGAGCGCAAGCCGCTGCACGAGGTCTTCGGTTCCTATGGCGTGGCCGCGGCGCACGCCGACGTTCGGCAACGCACGGACGCCCCGAAGGCCGGGCCCGACGATGCCAGGCACCGCAACCCGCGGGCCGCACCGCGCGGCCTTACGCCCCTGTCATGACCAGATCAAGTCGCCATGCACGAAGTGAGCCGACGCGACCACCCCTCTCAGGAGCCGCCATGACACAGCCGTTTGAGCACTGGACCGTGCTGCCGCACGGCAAGCTGGTGCAGATCGACGAGAACATCCTGTCGGTGGTGGGCGACATCAAGATGCCGCTGATGCACCTGCCGCGGCGCATGACCGTGGTGCGCCTGGTCGATGCCCGCCTGGTGATCTTCAGCGCCATTGCGCTGGACGAGGACGAGATGGCCGCACTCGAAGCCTATGGCCGGCCCTCGTTCCTGGTGGTGCCCAGCGACAAGCACCGGCTCGACGCGAAGACCTGGAAGGACCGTTACCCCACGATCATGGTGGTGGCCCCCGAGGGCGCGCGCGACAAGGTCCAGGAGACGGTGCTCGTGGGCACGGAGGCCCCGCGCTTCGATGACCCGAACGTGCAGTTCGTCACCGTGCCCGGCACGCGCGGCCGCGAAGCCGCGCTGGTGGTGCGCACGCCCCAGGGCACGACACTGGTGCTGAACGACGTGGTCGGCAATATCCGCGACGCCGCCGGTTTCGGCGGCTGGCTGCTGCAACTGGCGGGCTTTGCCGGCCCCGAAGCGCAGATTCCCGCGGTCGTGAAGATGGCGGTGATCGCGGACAAGGAGGCCCTGCGCACCCAGCTCTTGCAGTGGTCCGAGATCGACACGCTGGTCCGCATCCTGGTGTCGCACGGGTCGCCGATCGAAGACAACCCACGCCGGGTGCTGCGCGACCTGGCGGAATCGCTGGTCTGAGCGGACCCGCGGCCCGCGGCGCAGACGAAGCTCGCCACGACCTGGGGCCGTGCGACCCTGTCGGCGATGGCGCGGCCCAGCCTGCAGGGGCAGCACGGGTGGAACTCGCTGTGATCGGCGCAGTCCGCTGGCGCCGCCTTGCCGTTCTTCAGCACATGCCAGTACCTGTGCGTTCTGAGAGTTGGCCACCTGGGCTTCTCGGACGGGGACAAGGGCGGAGCCGCGACGCTTGGGTGTTGCCGCTCTGAACCTGCCATGGCCATCGGACGACGGCGAAGTGGCCGGCCACCAGCGCCGTGGCCGGCCCACGGCCTCCGGCGCGCCACCCTAAACTCGCTGTGGCACGGCATGCAAGGCGTGCCGGGTCATCGTACGGAATCGTTGTGGAAACTTGAACCATGAATCAATGGCTGTCTTCCTGGGCTCTGTTGCGGCGGCGTTGCCTCGGCGTCATCACTTCAGCGTTCCTGCTTGTCGCCTGCGGCGGCGGGGGTGGCGATGGAGGCGGTGGCGGTGGCGGCGGTGGAACGCCCCCGCCTCCTGCAAACGCACCCGTGGCGCTTCGTTTCGATGCGATCGATCCCTTCATCGCGCCTGGCGGCCAGTTGTACCTTCGCGTGCGTGCCGAGTACCGCGACAGCACGATGGCGGAGGTGACCTCACTGGCCAGCTGGAACTCCACACAGCCTGCGGTGGCAACGGTGGCCAACACCGGTGCGACCACGACCGCCGGTTTCGTCTCCGGGGTGACCGCCGGGCGCACCGACATCGTGGTCACCTATCAGGGCGTGACCGCGTCGCTCGCGGTCACGGTGGCCAGCGGCTTGCTTCGGAGGATCGAAGTCTCCTTCCCAGAGGCAATGGCCATCGGGATCGGCGGGCAATTCCGTTTCGGTGCCACGGCGCACTACACCGACAGCAGCCAGTTCGACGACCAGAGCCTGACGTGGACTTCATCGGCACCCGACGTGATGACGGTGAGCAATCAAACCGGACTGCGCGGCACGGTGACCGGTGTGCGGCCGGGCAAGGCCACCATCACCGTCAGCAAGGACGGCATCAGCTGGAGCACCGAGCTCAGCGTGCTCAACATTCGCAAGCTGGTCGGCCGGCCGTATGGATCGGCTGAGCCGGGGCCGGACACACAGGCCACGGTGCGCATCGACGGCTCCGGGCGGTCGCTGGCACTCTTTGGCTACGTGCCTGTCGGTCCGGCGCGGCCGGCGGCCCTGATTGCGACCCGACCTGCCGGAGACGGCGTCTGGAGCACGCCGGTTTCGCTGGTTGCTGGCGCCGTGGAGGTCTACGCCCGGGGCCGCGACATCGCCATGAACGAATCGGGGCAGGCGATCGTGGTCTGGCAAAGCGAGAACCGCCTGTACGTGGCTCACTATTCGCCGGCCGATGGCATGAGTGAAGCCCAACTGCTGACCGATACCTCCTCGCTGCGCTTCTCGGTGGCCATCGCGGCTGATGGTTCCGGGCTGGTCACCTGGGAACGCGTCGGGCCGGACTTCATGTCGCAAGTCGCCTACAGCCGGTTTGATGCTGCGTCGGGCCATTGGTCGGCTCCGGCGCAGGTGCCGGGGACAGAACTGACTCGCGGAGGTGCCGAGCACTGGCGCATGGTCATGAACGAAGCAGGACAGGGCGCGCTCTTGTGGCGTCGCCGGGCGCCCATGGCACCCAGCACCATGCCCGGGGACGAGAGCATCAACGCCTTGATGTTGTCTCGTTTCGAGCCCGGCGCGGCCGGCTGGCAGAGTGCCGAGTTGCTGCAAGGCGGTGGTGGTCCGGGGTACTTTGGCGACGCCGACCTAGCCATAGGCGGCGCCGGGCACGTCGCGGCGGTCTGGATCCAGGCGACAGGGTCTACGCCGGCGGGCGCGATCGTCGCCCACGTCCGCACGCGTCGCCATGAACCCGGCACCGGCTGGAGCAGTGAGCAGGATGTGGTGTCGGCCAGCCCGCTGTCTCCAACTGCACCCCGCATGGCCATCAACGACAGCGGCGCGGCGGTGCTGGCCTGGCAATCCGGCTGGGACAATGGCCTTTGGGTGGCTGCCACGCAGCCAGACGGCAGTTGGGGTGCGGCGCGTTCCCCGTTCACACCCGACCTCTCGATAGGGTCGGGAACACCCGAGGTGCTGCGGCCTGCGATGACGAGTGACGGCCGTGCTCTCGTGGCGTGGCGCCTGGATATCCTGGGCATCAGGAGCAATCTGGCGACGGCCAGGTACACCCCGCAAGCGGGTTGGGAGAACCTGGCCGTGGTGCCGTTCGTCGGCCGCAACTTCACCGCGTACAACATCGAGCTGCACTTCAACCGCGCTGGCCGGGGGACAGCCATCTGGTCGGAAGGTGGCGGTGAAGGCGGCAGCCTCTACACATCGTCGGACTTCCAGTTCTGAGCACTGGGGCCCGGTGCTCCTGAGCACGCGATGGCGTGCCCGCCCGGCACCGACGATGTCGAATCCGCCGCCGCTCGCACGTCGTGCAGACGAAGCCCCAGCGCTGAATCCACCGGGAGAGCCCCCATGACGAGCAAGAACACGATCTGCCTCTGGTTCGACGGCGACGCCGTCGATGCCGCGGAGTTCTACGCCCAGACGTTTGCTGACAGCGCGGTGCGCGCGATCCATCGGGCGCCCGGGGACTATCCCTCAGGCAAGCAGGGCGACGTCCTGACCGTCGAGTTCACCGTGATGGGCATCCCCTGCCTCGGGCTCAACGGCGGGCCGGCTTTCAAGCACAGCGAGGCGTTCTCGTTCCAGGTGGCCACCGACGACCAGGCGGAAACCGACCGCCTGTGGAACGCCATCATCGAACACGGCGGCCAGGCCAGTGCCTGCGGATGGTGCAAGGACAGGTGGGGGCTATCGTGGCAGATCACGCCGCGCGCCCTGATCGCGGCGATCACCGACCCCGACCCCGTCGCGGCCAAGCGGGCCTTCGACGCGATGATGGAAATGACCAAGATCGACATCGCCTTGATCGAAGCGGCCCGGCGCGGCTGATCCGCGCCCTACATGAACAGGTGCTCGCCCGCGTTCTCGCCGCCCAGCACCACGTAGTTCACCTTCTTCAGGTCGGCCAGCACGCGCCCGCCGGCGTAGCTGATGCTGCTCTGCAGGTCTTCGCGCATCTCGCGCAGCGTATCGGCGAGCTTGCCCTTGATGGGCTCCAGGATGCGCTTGCCTTCGACGTGTTTGTACTCGCCCTTGTTGAAGTCGCTGGCGCTGCCGTAGTACTCCTTGTAGACCTTGCCGTCCACTTCCACGGTGGCGCCGGGCGATTCCTCGTGGCCGGCGAAGAGCGAGCCCACCATCACCATGGCGGCGCCGAAGCGCACGCTCTTGGCGATGTCGCCGTGGTGGCGGATGCCGCCATCGGCGATGATGG
>CAYREA010000201.1:0-8364 GCA_964423075.1 uncultured Rubrivivax sp.
CAGGAACAGCTCGTCGTTGCCGAGCATCACGTAGGCGCCGTGGTCGAGGATGGGCACGTCGCCCATCTCCATGTGGGCGTGGCGCGAGTTGGCCGGCACCATGGCGGGCTCGAAGGCCGCGGTGTAGCCCATCTCGGCGTAGCGGTAGCCGGTGGCGAGCGTGCCGGGCGTGCAGCTGCCGCAACTGGCCAGTTCCAGCGGGTTCGTGGGCGGCGCGATGACGTTGGCGCCGGCGCGGTGGTCTTCGGGCAGCAGCAGCCGCGCCAGGTTGACCTTGCCGCCGCCGATGTGGGTGTGCAGGTCGATGCCGCCGGCCATCACGATGCAGCCGCTGACGTCGATGTCCTCGGCGGCTTCGCCGGGCTGCAGCGCGACGATGCGGCCGTTGCGGATGCCGATGTCGCGGGTTTCGCCGTTCACCCCGTGGATGGGGTCGATGACGCGCCCGCCCCGCAAGCGCAAGGTGCTCATGCCGCAATCCCTTCGCGCAGTTGCTGCACCACCGCGGCCACGCCGGGCAGGCCGTCGTCGCGCACCGCGTGCAGCGGCAGCATCACCACGCCGTCGGTGCGGAACAGGTGGCCCGCGGCGCCGATGCCCGGCGTGGCCACGGCAATGAAGAGCGTGCCCGCCGTGGCGGCATGGGATGCCACCGACGGCGGCCCCAGCAGCACGAGCCGCTGGCCGCGCGCACGCGGCGGTGGCGGCACGCCGAAGGCGTTCACCCACAGCAGCAGGTCCACCGCGCCGTCGTCGAGCAGGCGCTGGGTGTCGAAGGCATGGGGTTCGTGCTCGAGCCCGCGGGCACCCGCGCGCGTGCGCAGCGGCAGGCCCGACAGCCATGCGTAGACCTGGTTCGACGTGGCCGCGCCGTCGCCGCCACCCAGCGGCAAGGTGGCTGCGCGCGTCTTGCGGTTGAGCGTGCCCACGGTGCGGTTGATGGCTTCCACCAGCAGCGCGCCTTGAGCCGGCAAGCGCCAGGCTTCCCAGGACAGAACGGCATAACGCGCCGAGTGCAGGCGCTGCGCCAGCACGGCCAGGGCCGGTGGCGCCGCGGGATGTCCGGCCACGGCCGCTGCCAGCAGCGCCACGGTGTCGAACAGGTCGCCCTGCAGCGGCAGCAGCTCGGCGGTGACGCCCGCGAGGCCTTGCAGTGCCGCCACATCGGCCGCCGTGCCGCCGATGAAGACCACATGCCGCGCCGGCACGAGCTCTTCACCCAGCCCGCAGCGGTGGAAGAACTCGGGCTGGCGCTCGGCCGGCGAGCCGCCGATGCAGACCATGACATCGGCCCGGTTGCGCACCTCGGCCAGCGTGGTGGTGAACTGGCCGCGGTCCTGCAGCACACGCAGGCCCTGCGTGAACGCGGCGCCGGCGGCCGCGTCGCTGATGGCGCCGGTGGCCGCCGTCAGCGCGTACAGCGCACGCGCGCCAGCCACGTCGGCACCCAGGCCGCCGAACAGCGGCTGGTGGCTTTCGCGCAGCCAGCGGCGCGCGATGTCCATCGCTTTCGCCTGTTCGCAGGGCTGGCCTTCGAGCAGGGCGGCGGGTGAGCCGGGCGGGATGTGCTGCGCTGCCAGCGCGGCCGTGGCGCGGGGGCACTGGCTGCCGGTGAGTGCCAGGCGACCATCGTCGCCGGCCCGCACACCGAAGCTGTCGCACAGCAAGGGGCAGAACGGGCAGGTCCAGGTCTTGTCGCCGGGTCCGGCCGTTGCGGGGCTTGCGCTCATCGGGGCATTTTCATGCAATGCCTATGCCACGGGTTCACCGCGTGGCGCGCCAGCGTCACGCCGCGCCGCGCGCCCGAATCTGGCACAGAGTGTGGCGGTGGCGGCTCGCGCAAGACCGGGAAAGCCGCTCGCAGGCCCGCTTTGGCCGTGGCACGGATCGTGAAAGCCCCGGCGGCATGCCTACGCATAGCCGAGTCCCGCGCGGCCGGGCGGTGCCGCTACAGGCGCCGGTCGTGCAGCGCGCTGGCCACCAGCCAGGCGTCCGCACCGGCGGCGGCCGCGGCTGCCACGTCCTGCGCATGGCGGATGCCGCCGGCGCCTATCACCATCGCCCGCGGTGCCTGGCGGCGTACATCGGCAATGGTGGCCAGGTCGGGGCCGGCATCGGAGCCCACGCGCTCCAGCGTCATCACGATCACGCGCGAGGGCCACAGTTCGGGCGCGTCCCAGCAGCCGGCCACGTCCAGGCGGCGGCCGTCGCGGCGGTCCAGCGACAGGGCCGCATCACCGCCGGCCACGCAGGCCGCGAGCTGCTCGCGCGAGCGCAGCGATTCGCTGGCGTACACCGGCCGCACACGTGCGGCGGCGGCGCCGAAGGACGTGCGCAGGGCGCGTGCAGAGGCCGCATCGGCAAAGCCGGCGTCCAGCCACAATTCCATGCCGGGCAGGGCCTGCAGCAGCGCCTGCAGCGCGGCCGCCTGCACCGGGCGGCCCTGCAGTGCGTCCAGGTCGGCGACGTACAGCAGCTGCGAGCGCGTGTGCGCGAGCAGCGCGCGCGCCACGGTGACGGGCTCGCTGCCGGCGCACAGGGCCGAGACGATGGGCTTGTAGTTCTGGCGCTCGCCGCGCACGGCGCGCACCACCTGGCCGGCTTGCAGGTCGATGACGGGGATGAGGGTGCAGGGCATGCGGGGTGGGCTGGGCAGGGTGGATCAGTGTATGGGCGCGGCAGCATGAAGGAAGCGGCTTGACTGCCTACGGCGACGTGATCGGCTGGGACGTCGGCGGCGCCCACGTCAAGGCCTGCCGCCTGGTGCAAGGCCGCGTGGCCGACGTGGCGCAATGGCCGTGCCCGCTGTGGATGGGCCTGCAGCACCTCGACGCCGCGCTGGCGCAGGCTGCCTTGCGCTGGCCCAACTGGGCACACAGTGCCCACGTGGTGACCATGACCGGCGAGATGGTCGACCTGTTCCCCGACCGCGAGGCCGGCGTGCGCGGGCTGGCCACGCACCTGGCGCAGCAGTTGCCGGTGCCGCCGCTCTTCTACGCCGGCGCGCAGGGTTACGGCCAGGCCGGCGACGCTGCTGCGCTGTGGCCGGCCATCGCCTCGGCCAACTGGCGTGCCAGCGCCACCTGGGTGGCGCGCTGGGCACGCGGGCAGGGGCATCGCAGCGGCATGCTGGTGGACATCGGCAGCACCACCACCGACCTCATCGCCTTCCGTGACGGCCAGCTGCTCGGGCCTTCGCACAGCGACGTCGACCGCCTGGCCAGCGGCGAGCTCGTCTACCACGGCGTGGTGCGCACGCCGCTGTGCGCGCTGGCACCGCGCATCGCCTACCGCGGCCGCACGCTCAACGTGATGAACGAGTTCTTCGCCACCACGGCCGATGTCTACCGCCTCACCGGTGAACTGGACCCGGCGCACGACCAGCAGCCCAGCGCCGACAGCGCGCCCAAGGACACCCGCGCCACGCAGCAGCGCCTGGCACGCATGGTGGGCCAGGACGCACGCGATGCCGACGACGCCCAGTGGCTGGCCTTCGCGCGCGCCTGGCGCGCCGCGCAGGTGGCCGAACTCGGCGCACAGCTGCGCCGCGTGGCCGATGCGCACGGCCTTCCCGATGACGCGGTCTTCGTCGCCGCGGGCTGCGGCGCCTTCCTGCTGCCCGACGTGCTGAGGGCTGCCGAGCGTGAAGGTGCTGCGGACACCGGCCTCGACTTCGGCCACCACACGGTGCCGCTGGCGTCCGACGCTGCGCCGGGCTGCGCCGACTGGGCCCGCGTCGGTGCGCCCTGCGTGGCGCTGGCCTTGCTGTTTGCGGCGCAAGGGGCGCGCTGATGTGGGTGGTCAAGCTCGGCGGCAGCCTCTACCGCGACGCCCTGTTGCCCGGCTGGCTGGAGCTGCTGGCGCAGCTGGGTGGCGGGCGCGTCGTCATCGTCTGCGGCGGCGGCGGTTTTGCCGACGAGGTGCGGCAGCACCAGGCGCAGTGGCAGTTCCCCGATCTGGCCGCCCACAACATGGCCGTGCTGGCGATGGCGCAGGGGGCCTTCATGTTGCAGGGCATGCAGCCGGCGCTACGCCTGGCCGGCAGTGAACACGAGATACGCCGCGGCCTGCGCGGCGGCCACACGGTGGTGTGGGCGCCCTACGAGCTGCTGCGCGAAACACCCGACGACAGCACGCACTGGGGCCACACCAGCGACAGCGTGGCTCTGGCGCTGGCGCGCCGGCTCAACGTCGAGCGCCTGGTGCTGGTGAAGAGCTGCGAGGTCGATGAATCGGCCTCGCTGGCGGAGCTGGCCGCCGGTGGCGTGCTCGACAGTTCCTTCGCGCCCGCCGCCGTCGGTGCGGGTTTTGCCATCGACATCGTGCAGCGCGAACAGCTGGCTCTGGTGCGCGAACAGTTGCTGGCCGGCAGCGGCCCGCCGGCGCAGCAAGGCGTGCCCCGCTGGCGCTGAGGCGCGGCCTGCCGCTTCACGGCGCTGCCGGGCCGCTGAAGGCGTGAGCCAGCTCGCGCAGCAGCGCGCCGTCCAGCGCCGACCCGCGCGCGCCGCGGCACACCGCCGAGCGGAAGCCGGCGAAGTCAGGCGCCAGTTCGATCAGCTGCGGCAGGTGCGCATGGCGCAGCGCGCCGGCCAGGCCCACCAGCGCGTCTTGGCCGCGCGCCAGCGCGACGAACTGCTGCAGCTGTGCGGCCGGCGCGCAGTCGAACAGGCTGCCACTCAGTTTGTCGGCCGTGTCGGCCATCACGGCGGGGAAGTGCAGGGCGCTGGCGACCAGGCCGAGGTCGAGCCCGCGGTCGGCGATGAACACCGGCACCACGGCAAAGGGCAGGTCTGACAGCGCCTGCAGCACGGCCGGCGCACCGGCGTCGCGCTCGATGCCCACCTTCACGTAGTCCACGCCGCAGGCCGCCACGGCACGGGCCCGGGCCACGATGGCGCCGACGTCGTGCATGGGCAGGTCGCCGATGGTGGCGCTCACCGGCAGGCGGCAGCCGGCCGCGCGCAGCGCCGCCACGATGTCGGCGATCAGCGCCACCGGCAGCCCGCCCAGGGCGCCGGCGCGCGGTTCCTTCAGGTCGATGAAATCCGCGCCACCCTCGGCTGCGATGGCGGCTTCGGCCACCGTGCGCACACTCACCAGCAGCTTCATGGCGCAGCCTGCTTCGCGCGGTGCGCGGCCACGGCTTCCTGCAGCCAGGCCCAGGCTTCGTGCGCTTCGGGGCCGGCGGTCTTGGCTATGGCGATCTGCAGGTAGCGCATCTCGCTGTCGATCTTGTCGGGCGCCAGCATGTGCAAACGGCTCACCAGCACCGCGCCTTCCACCACCGCGGCTTCGGCGCGGTTGATGCCGCGGTAGGGCCGGTGCATCACCTCGTGCACACGCGCCAGGCGCAGGCGCGGGCGCTGCGGGTCGTCGCCCACCTGCGCCAGCGCCAGCTCCACATGCGACAGCGCCGCTTGCAGCCACACGCCGGGCACCCGCTCGGCCGGCCGGGTGGGCCAGCTCTTGCGGCCGGTGACACAACCGGCGAACACACGCGGGTCGACCAGGATGTTCAGCACCGCGGCCTTGACGGACAGGATGTTGTCCAGCGTGGTCGAGGGCCTGAAGGGCATCAGCACCACCTCGGCGCCCTCGTAGCGCACACCCATCGGCGCCACGTGCACGGCGCCGGTGGGCGAGACCGTGGTGACCACGGCTTCGAAGATCTGTTCGTTCATTGGCTGCGGGTGGTGCCGGGCGCGCACCAGGCGTCCAGGTTCTGGGGTGTGCGGTCGACGGCCACGCCCCAGTCGAGTGGCTGGTCTTGCACGTAGCGTTTGCCGAGTTGGAAAGCGAGCTCGGCGCGAGCAAGTTCCACGCCCATGTAGAAGGCGTGGCCGGCGTCGGCTTCCAGCTTCAGCTGCGGCCACAGCGTGAAGGCGTCCTGCGCCAGGCGGTGGCCGTCGCGGTTGTAGACGTGGATGCCGGCGGTGGACACCTGCACGCGGAAGTTGGGGTCGCGCACCTGGGCGGCGGTGGCTTCGATTTCTTCCGGCGTGTCGGTGACGGGCCGGCGTGCGTGCACCGTGGCCAGGTCCCCCGTGATGCCCTTGGGCAGCGTCTGCTGCTGCATCGCGGCGTGCATCAGGCGGCGTGCCACGTCGGCTTCGCGCACCGCGCGGCGCGCGTGCGGGCTGACCTGCGTGGTGAGCACCGCGGCCATGCGCAGCTCGGCGGCGATGCCGAACAGCATCGCGTTGATGCCGCTGGTGTCGGCCTCGGTCAGCTCGGTGAGGTTGCCCACGCCCATCATGATGGCGAGTTCGGGGTGCCGCAGGCGCAGCGCGTGATAGCGCGCGATGGACGCGGCCAGGCCGAAGGGGATGGGGTCGAGGATGGCGTCGGCCAGGAAGGGGCGGCCCTTCTTCTGCATCGCCTCGATGGCGGCGTCGAGCGAGGCGGTGTCGCTGGGTTCGCGCGGGATCAGGATGGGCGTGGACGGCACCTCGTCGGCCAGCCACAGCGTGTCCAGCGTCAGGCTCAGCAGGTAGTCGGCACCGGCCAGGCCGCCGCGCTTCAGCTCGGCGGTGTCGAGTGAATCGACGCTCACGGCGAAACCCGCGGCCTTCACGGCGCGCACGCTGTCTTCCAGGTGCGGGAAGGGTGTGGCCGGCAGGCAGCCGATGTCGATGACGTTGGCGCCGTTGGCGGCGAGCTGGCGCGCGCGCTCGACGATGGCTGGCACCGCCAGCCGCGGCGCGTCGACGATCTCGGCAAAGATCGCCACCTCGTACTCGTCCAGGTTGATCGGCTTCGCGGCGCGCTGGAAGTAGGCCGGCAGGTCCTTCAGCTCTTCGGGCCCCCGCTGCACCGGCACGCCGAAGTGTGCTGACAGCGCCTCCACGTCGCCGCGGCAGCGGCCGGGCACGATGAGGCGATCCGGCCTGCGCCCTTCCGGCAAGGCCTTGAGGCGGCGCTGGATCATCTCGGCCGTCATCAGCGCGGCCACCTGCAGGCCGAGTTCGTGCACGTCCCAGGTGAAAGGTGCGTCGGCCAGGGTCGCGAGCACCCGGCGCAGCGAAGGTTCGGCCAGGCGGCCGGTCAGGAAGAGGATGTGTTCCATGCCAGGCCGAGATCATGCAGCCTGGCGGACAGGGCGGCTTCCAGTTCGGCCGGCGAGGTGACGACGTGGGCGAAATCGATCTGGCGCAGCCGCTCGACATTCTCCAGCTCGATGCGCCGCGGCCGCAGCGTCACCCAGTCGTGCGGTGCCTTGGTGATGACCACCGGCTCGGTGTCGCAGGCGAACACGATGCCGGGGATGGACAGCTTGCCGGCCTGCGCGAACATGTTGGTGGGCAGCGTGTCGCTGATGCCGTAGGCGCACTTGGCCACCGTGTTGCTGGTGGCCGGCGCCACCACCACCGTGTGGTACGCGTCCTGGTAGAGCTCGCCCACGGGCGCGCCGCTGGCGGTCTTGTCGCGGAAGATGCGAAAGCGCGGGCGCAGGCTTTCCAGCATGCGGCCGTAGATCTCGAGCACCTCTTCGCCGGCGGCGGACAGGAACAGGTCCACGCCCGGCAGGCGCTCGGCCAGCGCCATCGACTCTTCGAGGTAGTGGCCCGAGCCCGTCACGCACCAGGCAAAACGCCCGGTCCGGCGCTTGGCATGGGCCTCCTCATTCGGCGTGCGAGATCTCGATGTGGAGCTTGTGGAGCTTTCGGTAGAGCGTGTTGCGGCTGACATCGAGCGCCTTGGCGACGTTGCTGACATTCCAACGGTGTTGCTCGAGCATCTGCAGCAGCACCTGCCGCTCGTTGGCCTGGATCGGGTTGAGTTTCAAAGGAATCTCGGTCTCGGGCGGCGCCGCGTCGTCCAGCACCACCGGCGCTGCCGCGCGCACCGGGGCTGCGTGGCCGGCGCCCAGGCCAGCCAGGGCCGCCAGCGAGGGCAGGTGTTCGACGGCGATGGGCTTGCCGTCGGCCAGCGCCGCCGCGGTACGCAGCACATGGCGCAGCTGGCGCACGTTGCCGGGCCAGGTGTAGCCCATCAGCACGCGCTCGGCCTCGGGCGTGAGCAGGGCTGTGCCGTCGCATTCGCCGGCCAGCACGAAGCGGATGAGGTCGCGCTTGTCGCTGCGTTCACGCAACGGCGGCAGCTGCAGCTCGATGCCGGCCAGGCGGTAGTACAGGTCTTCGCGGAAGCGGCCTTCTCGCACCAGCGCCGGCAGGTCGCGGTGGCTGGCGCTGACGAGCTGGAAGTCCACCGGGTGCACGTCTTCGCTGCCCAGCGGCGTGACCTGGCGCTCGTCCAGCACGCGCAGCAGGCGCGCCTGCAGGTCGAGCGGCATGTCGCCGATCTCGTCCAGGAACAGCGTGCCGCCGTCGGCCTGCAGGATCTTGCCGCGCCGGCCGGTGCGCT